>CAINGK010000117.1 GCA_903848465.1 uncultured Verrucomicrobiota bacterium | reverse complement strand
TTGGTCGAACTCACCTCGTCCCATGCCAATGAGGGCTTTGAGGGTGCGGGCGTCCTTGATAATCCGGGTGAATTGCAGCATTCACCATGTACGCCACCCAACTCAATTAACTTATCTTAATTATCCGGTAACAAGTCTATTTCATTGGGTTCACGCCCCCTCCGGCAGCGCCACATACGGCTCTTCATTGAGCACGACTTTCTTCGAGCCGCTGAGCAGCTTGATCCATTCGCGCAGACAGCCGAGGAAAATGACGGCGACGGCGAGGAGGAAGAAGGCGGTGACGAAGGTATCGACATTGAAGTTGAACTGCTGCGCGGCCCAGGTTTTCATCTCCACGGGCGTGCCACCGCCAGCGAGCTTTTTGGCATACATCTCGGCACCGGCGATGAAGCCCATCCGGGGGTCTTTGTCGAAGAGCTTGATGTAGCCGGCGGTGAAGGTGGCGCTCATGAGGAACAGCAGGGGGATCACCGTGACGAGGAGGTAGCGCGCCTTGCCCATCTTGATGAGGATGGTGGTGCCAAGGCAGAAGGCGATGACGGCGAGCAATTGATTGGCGATGCCAAACAGCGGCCAGAGGGTGTTGATGCCGCCGAGGGGATCGACCACACCCTGATAGAGGAAGTACCCCCAGGCAGCGACGAGCAAGGCGCTGGCGAAGACGTTGGCGGGGAGGCTACGGGTGTTACCCAGCGGCTTCCAGATGCCGCCGAGAAAGTCCTGCAGGATGAAGCGACCCACGCGCGTGCCCGCATCGATAGTAGTCAGGATGAACAGCGCCTCAAACATGATGGCGAAGTGATACCAGAAGGACATCCAGGCCGGACCGAAAGCGCGGGCAAACATCTGCGCCATGCCGACGGCAAAGGTGGGTGCTCCGCCGACGCGGCCAAACATGGTCTTTTCGCCGATGTCAGCAGCCAGCTTGTCCATGCCTGCGACGGTGACGGGGAATCCGGCAGTGGAGATAACCTCCACCACGGCTGCCGGGGCCATGGTTTTGTTGATGCCTGCATTGATGGCGAAGTATTCGCCGGGTTGCAGCGCACAGGCGGCCACGAGGGCCATGAGGGCGACGAGCATCTCGGTGACCATCGCGCCGTAGGCGACGCTGCGGATGTCGGCCTCATTGTCGAGCAGCTTGGGCGTGGTGCCGGAGGAGATCAGCGCGTGGAAGCCGGAGATGGCACCGCAGGCGATGGTGATGAAGACGAACGGAAACACGCTGCCGAGGAAGACGAGGCCCGTGCCATCCACGAACTTGGTGAGCTTGGGCATCTGCAAATCAGGAGCCACCCAGATCACCACGACTGCCAGCACAGCAACGGTGCCGATCTTCATGAAGGTGCTCAAATAGTCACGCGGCGCGAGGAGCATCCACACTGGCAGCACGGAGGCGGCAAAGCCGTAGATCATGATGGACCACGCGATGGTCTCGCCCTTGTAGTCAAAGAAGTGCTCAATGCCCCAGGCCTTGAGATTGCTGCCCGCCCACACGCTGACGAGCAGGCCGACGATCCCGAAGATGGTGATGCTGCGCACGCTGGCACCAAAGATCGTGTGACCAAAGCCCATGATGAAGGCCAGTGGGATCGTCATGACAATGGTGAACAGTCCCCAGGGGCTTTCAGCCAGCGCCTTCACCACCACGAGGCCGAGCACGGCCAGCAAGATGGTCATGATGGCGAGCACGGAAACCATGGCCACGAAGCCGACCACAGGATTGACCTCTTCCTTGAGCATCTGCCCCACCGATTTGCCGCCACGGCGAATGGAGGCAAACATCACGATGGCATCATGCACACCGCCGCCGAGCGTGGCACCGATCAAGATCCACAGCATGCCGGGCAGATAACCAAACTGCGCCGCGAGCACCGGGCCAACGAGCGGTCCCGGACCAGCGATCGCTGCGAAGTGATGGCCGAAGACGACCCACTTGTTCGTCGGCACGAAGTCCTTGCCGTCCTTGTGCGTCACCGAAGGAGGCGCGCGATGTTTATCGAGCACGAGCACCTTGGTGATGAGCCACTTGCTATAAAAGCGATACGCGACCGCGAAGGAACACAAACCAGCCACGACCAGCCACAGCGCATTGATGGTTTCACCTTTGTGCAAAGCAGAGAAGGCGACGGCACCAGCTCCGAGCAGGGAGATGGCGATCCAGATGAGTACTTGGAGGGGCTTGGGCATGGTAGCGATCTGTGGATGATGGAGGCCGGATTTGAACCACTAATGGACACTAATGAACCAGAGAATTGATCCGGCTCTGGCATTAGTGATCCATTATTGTCCGATTAGTGGTTTAAAATCAGACTTTGTTATTTCGCGTCGGTCTTCGCAGGCTTCGGCGGCGGCGGGGCGACGTAGGGGGGATTGGTCATCGCGCCGGGAGCGGTCTCCTTGAGGTTAGCTGGGACTTCGGCCTGGACATCGCCCAGCGCCCATTTCACACCGCCGATGAGGATTTCCTGGAAGGTGGGATTGGTCCACACGTCTTCGCGGTGGCCCATGGCGGTGTACCACACGCGGCCTGCGCCCTCTTTGCGTGCCCAGGTGCTCGGGTAGGCGGGGCGCTCGTATTCTTTGCCGGTCATGGCGGGGGCGTCGATCACGCTGAGCACGTGAATGTCCGAATTGAAATCCTTGAGCGAGTACCACTCTTCTTGAAAGCCGTATTCAGTGCCGACTTTTTCAAAGCCAGGGAACTTGGGATCGGTCACCGTGTTTTTCGCCACCTGCTGCGCACCGTGCTTGATGAACTCAGCACCGAGGAAGTGTACGTAAGCGTCCGCCTTCTCGCCGTGGTTCAGGTATCGCTCAGGGCCCTTCAGCGATTCGTTGTCGGTGTGGAAGGTGTCGCTGGCGGAATGCGTGCCGATGAAGCCTTTGCCGCTTTTGACATAAAAAAACAGCGCCTGCTTGCCTTCCATGGTCATAGGCGGCTGTTTGTCGGTGCCTTCGCTGCAAAGGTCGCCCGTGGTGTAGAAGAACACGGCGTCAAACTGCGCCAGGTAGTCCTTGCTGAACTTGGAGCCGTCTTTGGAAAATTCGAATTCCCAGCCGTTCTTCGCGCCGAGTTCCTGCAGCACCTTCTCGGCATGGCTGGGCTGGCCTTTTTTCCAGGAGATGACGCTGTGCTCAAAGCCGCTCGACTTGGAAAAGAAGAGAATCTTGTGTTTGGCGGCAGGGGCGGCAAAGGCGGCAACGCACACGGCGGCGACCAGCATCAAGGGAGCGGCGAGTTTTTTGATCATGGGGGCGGATTCTGGCGGGTTTTTGAAAACAAGGCAAGACAGTGTTGCGTGCATTGTCAATTCGGTCGGGCCGAATACGATGGCACGGATGATGCGTCTCTTTTCTTTCCTAATGACTCTGCCACTTTGCGTACTGCTCTGCCAGTGCGGTTCCAGTGCCGGAGCGCGCTGGCAGTACAAATATGCCCCCGGCAAGACGGCGGTACTCATCGGCGGCAGGGCCGTGCCACCGGCCAACGCGCCAGCGGCAGTGCTGCGGGCCATCACTGCGGGCAACCATATCTGCACCCGGCCCTACCGTCGTGGCGGCGGGCATGGTCATTTTGAAGACAGCGCCTACGACTGCTCTGGCACCACCTCCTACGTACTGCACGCCGCAGGCAAGTTGGATAGGCCCACGGTGTCCGGGGCTTTCCGCAGTTTCGGCAGCAGCGGCCACGGCAAGTGGATCACCGTCTATGCCCGCAAGGGACATGTCTTTCTCGAAGTGGCCGGGTTGCGGCTGGACACGGGCTACAGCGACTCCAAGAGCGACGGCCCCCGCTGGAGCAGCCGTTCACGCCCTACCAAAGGCTACACCATGCGCCATCCCTCCGGTTTATGACCCCCCCCGAAGCCATCGTTTACCGCCCGAACGTCGCCGCCATTTTACAGCGGGAAAACGGCGACATCTTTGTGGCGGAGCGCATCAATATCAAAAGCGCATGGCAGTTCCCCCAGGGTGGTATTGATTCAGGCGAGGACGCGGAAACGGCGCTCTTCCGCGAGCTGGAGGAGGAGATTGGGGTGAAGCGCGAGATGCTGGAAATCGTCCAGCGGCGGGATGGCTACCGCTACGCCTTTTCCAAAGGGCGGCTGAAATACGGCATCTACGGCGGCCAGGAGCAGGCGTATTTTCTCTGCCGCTTCACCGGCACAGACGCCGACTTCAATCTGGATGCCACGCATCGCGAATTCGCTGGGTACCAATGGATCAAACCGTCGGAGTTTCAATTGGACTGGGTGCCGAAATTCAAACGCCACGTCTATCGCCAGGTCCTGCTGGACTTCTTTGGCATCGAGTTTGCGTGAGGGCGTTTTGAATCATTGGGTATCCAATCAAACCAGGGCAGCCAACGTGGTTCTCCCTCTCCCCGCCCCTGATACACGCCAAACACCGCATCTTTGTCTCCGGGGAGAGGGTTGGGGTGAGGGGACGACGGGGCACCATCGCCAGCATGGGTTGACCCCTACCCGACCTTTGACTTCGTCTATCTCCGCTTCGCTGCGGTTCCCCGAAGGGTGTCTTGGGCTTTTGCTCCATCCTCGACGGGGAGAGGGGATTCGCTTTGTGTCAGTTCAGGCCAATGCGCCGCAGACCACCCAGCGGCGGAACAAACCAGCAAGCCTCGGACCGGTGCATGGGTGCATGAGGGCTGTCATCCTGGGCCTGCACCACCAGCAGGGAGACTTCAAAACCTGAGGAGCCGTCCGCACGCCGTTGCGGAGCACCTGCCACCACAAGACATTTCAGCATGACCCACGGCGAGTGCGTGGCGGTCATGGCGAGCATCGCCGGAGTCAGGACGGAGCGTTTGATGCGCACCTGCACTTCGGACCCCGCATCAAAAGGGTGGCGTGACCAGAACACCAGCCCGCAGGAGGTGATTTCACAGACTTCGACAACAGCCTGCCTGCCACCGCAGACCGAGGGTGAATCGGCAGCGGAGGTTTCCTGCTGTTGCTGGCCGTGTTGAGCCATACGAATCGCGGAATGACCGCGAAAGGAGGCGCACGGGGCGGGAAAAGTCAACCAACGAAGGGAGAGGGCGTGGGCGCTGGGCGGACGGGCGGGCTTGTCGCCACACCCATCCCACGCATCGCTCTCACGGCCGCTTACTCTTCGTCGTCAGAGGCGGGGGCGGAGGCCCCCTTGGCGGAGCCTTTTTCGGAACCGGCGGATTTCTCGGCCTGCTTCGCTTTCACCGCAGCTTCGATCTCGGCATACACGGTCGCATCGTTGCGCAGGACTTCCTTGGCAGCATCACGCCCTTGGGCGAGTTGGGTGCCTTTGTAGCTGATCCATGAGCCGCGCTTTTGCAGGATCTCATAATCCATCGCGAGATCGAGCAGCGAGCCGACATTGGAGATGCCCTCGTTGTACATGATGTCGAATTCGGCCTCGGTGTAAGGCGGGGCGAGCTTGTTCTTCACGATTTTGACCTTGGTGCGGTTGCCGGTGACGGTGCCGTCGGTGGTTTTGATCGCGCCGATGCGGCGGATGTCCACGCGCACGCTGGCGTAGAACTTGAGGGCCTTGCCGCCAGGGGTGGTTTCGGGATTGCCGAACATCACGCCGATCTTTTCACGAATCTGGTTGGTGAAAATGCAGCAGGTGCGTGCTTTGGCGATGATGGCGGTCAGTTTGCGCAGGGCGGCGCTCATGAGCCGGGCCTGGGCACCGACGGTGGAGTCTCCGATCTCCCCTTCGAGTTCCTGCCGGGTGACGAGCGCGGCCACGGAGTCGATGACGATGACGTCGAGTGCATTGGAGCGGACGAGCGTTTCACAGATGCGCAGGGCCTCTTCACCGGAGCTGGGCTGCGAGACGAGCAACTCATCCATCTTCACGCCAAGGCGGCGGGCGTAGGCGGGGTCGAGCGCATGCTCAACGTCGATGAATGCAGCCAGACCGCCGGCCTTCTGCGCCTGGGCGATCACGGTGAGGGTGAGGGTGGTTTTACCGGAGGATTCCGGGCCGTAGATTTCGACCACACGACCACGCGGGAAGCCGCCGGTGCCGAGTGCCTGGTCGATGAGCAGGTTGCCGGTGGGGATGACGCTGATGTCGGACTTCAGGCCTTCGCCTCCCATGCGGAGGATGGCCCCTTCGCCGTAGTCTTTTTGAATTTGCTGGATGGCCAGGTCGAGATTGCGGCCGCGTGCTTCAGCGAGCTTGTCGGGTTTGGCAGCGGAGGTTTCTGAGGTTTCTTTGGGTGCTCTGGCCATAGTCGTTGGTGTTCAGTGTTGGAAAAAAGCTGTTCGTGCGAACAGAAAGCGCATTTACGGCACGCCGTAAAGCACTTTTCATCCCGAAGGAGCAAATCCTTGCTCCGGGAGCCTCACAGGCCTTCCATCTGCTTCATCATCCCGCCGTAATAGCCCGACATCATGGTGAGGATACGGTAGGCCACATACAGGACGACGACCGCATAGGCGATCTTTGGCAGCCACTGCGCGGCACGCTGCACGGCATCTCCTGCCTCGATGGATTCTGCGGCGGCCCAGCGGTTCATCTCGTGGTCCAGGGTGCCGGTTTCCTCCGCCGTAGCGATGCCATGCACAAAGATAAGGGGAAAGCCATGCACGTCCGCCATGGCTCCGGCGATGGTTTCTCCCGTCGCGATACGCCGGGCTGCATCCTGCGCGGCATGGCGCAGCAGGCCGCTGTGAGAGGCACTGCCCGCCAGCTCCATGCACTCCGTCATCCGCATGGAGGCCAGCAGGCAGGCATGAAACACCTGGCAAAAACGCGCCAGCGCCCAGTGCCGACGCGCACTGCCGATCAGCGGCAAGCGACTGAGCCAGAGATCCACCGGTGCCGACTGTGCTCCCAGCCGCGACAGCCAGCGCCAGAGCAGAAAGAGGGATAGCAGCACCAGCCAGAGGATGGCCAGTGGCATGAAGATGCCCGCCGTCGAGTACGGCTTGTCCTCCATCGTCGCCGTCACGATCATCGGCATCTCCGGCAGTACGATGCCCAGATGCGCGAGCACCAGCGGATAAATCAGCGCTCCGATGGCCTGCTTCACCGCCATGTTCCAGGCTTCAAAGTAGCGCGACAGATGGCTGAAGGCATCGCCCAGGCGGCCGCTGCGCTCCCCAGCATCGATCAGCGCAAACTCCAGCGCGTCTGAAAACGCTCCGCAATGCTCCGTCATGGCAGCGGCGACGCCCTTGCCCTCCTTCAGGCCAAGCTGCAGGCCCTGCAGCCAGGTGCGGCGCGCATGGGACGGCTGCTGCTTCAGCAGCAGGTCGATCGACCGGTCCAAATGAAAGTTCGCCCCTACCAGCTTGGCCAGTTCACGGTAGAGCAGCGCTTTTTCGGAGAGTTTCATCGGCAGCATGAAATTAACGCCAGCGCGTCCGTGACAGCGAGCACAAAAAAGCCCCATCACACGGAGCACCGTCTTGTGTGACGTACTTATCACTTCTCAGCTTTGTTTCACCGCGTATGGTGCCAATCCCACTCCTGCATGCCGCCACCGCTCCTTAACAAAGAAACGTCTGACCAAAACTGGATGCACCAGGCCCTCGACCAAGCCCAGAAGGGCATTGGTTTCACCAGTCCAAACCCACCCGTCGGGGCCGTCATTGTCGCGCAGGATCAAATCATCGGGAGCGGCTACCACCACAAGGCAGGAGATCCGCATGCCGAGGTGGAGGCCATCCGTGACGCGCAAAAATTAAACCCCAAGCTGCTGCGTGGCTCCACCATCTTCATCACCCTCGAACCCTGCTGCACCCAGGGCCGCACCCCGCCCTGCACAGAGGCCATCAAAGCCGCTGGTATCAAGCGCGTGGTCTTCGGCGCGCATGATCCCAATCCCGCGCACCGCGAGCAGGCCCGCAGCGTGCTCATGCTCGCCGGTATCGAAGTCACCTCCGGGGTGCTACAGGAGGAGTGCCAGGCCATCATCCGCCCCTTTGCCAAATGGATCACCACCGGCATCCCCTACGTCATCGCCAAGGCCGGGCAAAGCTTGGACGGCCGTATCACCCGCCCGGCAGGGGAAAGCTCACTGATCACCAACGACTCCGCCCGCGCCCATGGCCGCCGGTTGCGCATGCGCGTGGACGCCATCCTGGTCGGGGCCGAAACCATCCGCAAAGACAATCCCCAACTCACCCTGCGCGATGGCAGTGTCGGCAGCGGCAAGCAGCAGCCCTGGCGCGTCGTCCTCACCCGCAGCGGCAACCTCCCGCCGCAGGCCCACATTTTCACCGATGAGTTCAAGGACCGCACGATCATCATGCGTGAGAAGGGCCTGCCCGAGGCCCTGGCCCACCTCGGCAAGCACGGCGTCCTCTCCGTCCTCATCGAAGGCGGCGGCAGCGTCCTCGGCCAAGCCTTTCGCGAGAAGCTCGTCGATGAAGTCTATTGGTACATCGCCCCCCGCATCTGCGGCGGCGGTACACCCTCCATCGCCGGCCCCGAACTCCCCGCCTCCATCGAACTCCAAAACATCACCGTCCGCCCCATGGGGGACAACGTCTGCTTCCACGGCTTTCCGGTGTGGCCGGAGGTGGGGTAAAGGGGCTTCTTCACGCCCTGCACAAGGTATGTCGAGATTCCGCATGCCCCATGGCGGCAGGAATCAGGGGTGAGACGTTCACTCGCGGCCAATCATTTTCGCTCAGATGCATTCATGATCGTGAGCTACATCTTTTAGTGAATACCAGTGAAGCTTCGTGCTTCTTCACGGTTCTCCTCGGGAAGCAGGTCGATGAGTTGGCCATTAATAGCCCGGAGCTTATCGAAGTCCTGCTGCTGAATTGCACGCTGGCCAGATTCGATGAGAAGTGATGCTTGTGCCTCATCATTCAACCGGGAGCGCTGGCGGCTGAGCGAATTGAAGTGCTGGACTAGAAACTCTGGTTGTTTAACGAGAATCCCGATGACCAGTGACCGCAAATCTTCGGTTCGCTGCTGAATCGACTTGGGGTTCGTGGCCTTTAGGAATGCGTGCTCCTGAGCTTTGATTTGGTCGAGTTTGAAGCGGTCGCGGTCACTTCCATGCTGTGAGATCAGGCGCTCGCACTCATCGCGCATGTCCTCGTATTCTTTCCGCGCCTTCACGATGCGCTTGTCACTCGTCAGCCGGTCAATTTGCTGAGCAAGGTCACGCTTCCTGTCTTCAAGTTTATAGCGATCATCCGTGACATCAGTCGCGCTCAGCTTCGCGGCCTTGTCGCCGACATCCAAGATGGCCGACTCCAGACGCTTCAATTCCTTGGCCGTTTCATACTGGTCATTTTCCGTTGCCTCATCGAGTTCGTGATCGAGGCGCTGTTGAAGCAAACTGAGATGGTGGCCCAGATTCGAGACGTCAACGGTGCGCTGCTTCGGATTGAATACTTGGGCAAAATCTTGACCTGTTGCATTCACATACGCTTCCACTTTGATATCGCGTGATTCCGTCATCTCGAAAGCCAAGTCAATTTCGGTTCCTTTTGGCACATCTCTTGTGATTTGGCCTCCTGTAATAAGAGTAGTTCCGATCTCTTTTGCCGATTCGGGTCCAGAGTCAGCGGGGCCTTCTCGAACAATGATCCTAATGGCGTCCGACGAGCCTCGAATCAATGTGCGGGAAACAGTGACGGTCCTTTTTTTCTTGGCTGGCAGAAGGGCATTCCGTGAAAAAATACAGTCTAACTTTGTCGAAAATTGTTCGTCTTCCGAATCAATCTCGATGCAGATATCCTGCGGCAATGTCTGGCCTGCCACCGAATACTTCCCGTGCGCAACCTGGATTTCTCCGAGGTTGTTCGGAATCTGGTTCCCAGCAGCATCCGTGGTTCTGAACTCAAACACATTGAAAGCGTCCTGCTCGAGCGGCAAATCCTCGAAGATTCGTCCAATCAGCACCTTGTTGCCGGAATCAAATCCACCATCGGCACGAACGATTCGATAGCTCAAACCGGTGAACTCACCTTCGACCTTTGCTGAAAACGGTATTTCGGTGTCTCGCGTTTGGCGTTCATAAACTGCCTTGATGCTGAACTTTGTATTGGCATCTGCGGCTCCATCGCTGGTCGTCTTGCTTTGAATTGCTTGGGTTCCGGCAAAATACGCCGCTCCCACAACAATTGCCGTTCTAGGGTCAATGTCGGTGACGACTGGAATGTTCAGGAGTTCACCCACCCGCTGCCTCACAAGTGGCACTAGGGTCGAACCGCCAACCATCAAGACAAAGTTCAAATCTCGAGGCGACATGTTGTTGCGGGTCAAGATCGTTTTGATCATGTCAGCTGTCCGGTCGATACTTGCCTTGATCAGATTCTCAAAATCTGACCGAGTGACCGGGAGCACGATGTCATGTTGATCATCGAGATCATCAGTGACCTCGATCTCGATCTCAGACGATAATTTGCTCGACAGCTCAATTTTTGCTTTCTCAGCCAGATGGAGGCATTTCACCCACAAGCTGTTGTGTTTGCCGTCCTGACTTTTCATCTGATTTGCCAAATCCTCGAAGGTGCCGGACTGCTCTAGTTTAGGTATAATGAGACCTTCCACGATTGAGGAATCGAAGTCCACGCCACCCAGGAAGTTGTCGCCTTCGTGATCAAGGATTTTCAGTTCCCCGTGTTCGGTGCGAACGAGCGCAACATCAAACGTGCCGCCGCCAAGGTCATAAACTAGCCACTTGCCCTCTGGCATCTCTTTCTCCTTGCGCTTGTTCGCATACGCAAGACTTGCCGCGATTGGCTCTTGCAGGAGCACGACCTGCTTGAACCCCGCCTGTTCCGCCGCTTGTTTGGTTGCATTGCATTGAATCGTGTCGAAGCTGGCTGGAATGGTGATCACGGCGGCATCCACCGATTGCCCTGTATGAACGAAGCCCTTGAGTTCCTTGAGCACTTCGGCAGAAAGATCAATTGGCGTCCGAGTCTGACCAAGCGACTTGATCTTGAATCCTTCGGCGGTTCCCATCTTGCGCTTGAACCGTCCCACTACGTTGGCGGGGTCTTTCTCCTCATACTCACGGGCTTTCTCTCCAACGAACATGCTGCCTTTCCGAAACGCGACCACGCTTGGCAGGGTATCCTTGTCACCGTTTGGGTTTTTGAAGATCTCGATCTGACCTTTCACGAAACGAGCAATGAGAGAGTTAGTCGTGCCAAGGTCGATGCCAAAGTTGATGGTTTCCATAGTGGTGGGCAGGGTGGGAGTGCGTTGAGTGGTGGCTATTGAGCGGCCGGTTTGGAAGCGCTGGTGATGACTACGCCCTTTTGGATAATTCGTGAAACGCCGTTGCAGGTGAGCTTGATGATGGGCTTCAACACTTCTGTTATCACAAGTCCTTCATGTTTTGTTCCTGTAATCGTTGCCTCAACGTCAGTTCTCGTAATGTCGTATTTTTGGCTAATGGGATTCTCGATAACGAATTGCGCTTCGTCTGAATCAAACGCCTCCTTCAGCTTTTCAAGCGGACGACTGAACCTGACTGGGTCATCCACTTTGGAGAGCCTGCGCTCTACTTCGAAAACTTGATTGAGCACCGTGAATACGTATTTGGGCACTTCGATAACGGGTTTCATATGGTGGTGTATGGCGTGTATGGCATGTGCCTTACTTCTTGGCTTGAGATTGAATGAGCTTGATGATCTCGACAAGCTTTTCGACTATTACAGCATTCCAGACGGCCCTGCGATCCATCGAAAAAGAAACCGACTCCGGCTTCTCGGCACTGACGTGGACATGTCCTTGGTAGTCGGAAAATGCCAATGCCGCGTATGGAATTGTGAGTTGTTTCTTCCACCACAGCGATCCGGTTTCGCACTGCACCCCGTGCTTCGTGAGCAACAGCGGACCCACCTGCTGTGTTGAACTTCCCGTCGCGATTTTCTCAGCGAGGCTAATGACTAGAGTCGGGAGAATTTGGTGACTCAGTGCATTCAATATCGCAGTGAAATCTTCTTGGGCTTGCGTCTCGCTGCGAAACATCCGTTTGCACTCAATTGAAACGTACATGCCTGCGCCACAGGCTTCGATGGCATACGACGTGTGAGTGGGTATTCCATTTGTGTATTGCTTGAACACGCCAAAACGAATGCCGGTGACGCTCGCAGTGGCAATCTTCGTATCGTTGTAGCGAATGAACGCCTTGTTGATCTCGATCTCATCCGAACGAATTTTCACGACGATGTTCCAGCGAGCGGCTTCTGCCTCCTCGTGTTTCCGCTCTTTGAGAATCCGCTCCAGTTCGGCCTTGTCTTTTTTGAGTTGATCCGCCAAGCCTTCATCCACCAGCAACTGTGATGCAACGCCGGTTGCTTTCAGCGCCTGGTCGGTCAGTCCATGTTCATTATGGAGGTCAATCCCCAGCGACCTCAGAGCACGGCATAGTTCTGTTCTACCAGATTTGCATTCATCGGGAAGGGAGTTGGCGAGCGGTACAGAGAACCACGCCATCGGCTTTGGGGTTTGTTTCCACCAGTTGATTCCTTCCTGTGTGTCCAACCCTTCTAGATAGCCCTTGATCTCGGATGCCTTGGCATCCATCCATTTGTTCGCGCGTCTGAAGTAGTCGAATGCGTCAACTGCAGGGAGCCGCCCCGAACTGAGTGCTTGGACCAATTCTGGATCATTCAAATCAAGTGCCTGAGCAAGTAGCGACTCGAAATTTGCTAGAAACGGCGAGTGAATAAACGCAAAGAAGTCTTCCTCGCCGCAGGTCTTGTCGCGCATCTGCCAGTAAGGTGGTCTTGCCAGAGGAGGCGGCGTAAAGGGAGCCGTGAAGAAGGCAAAATAGAGCGGGTCACCATGAGAAAGGAACCTGTTCAACTCTGAACATTCGTAAATGACCCAATGCCAGCGAGGTTTCATTCCACTTTGATCGTCGAGGTCGTCCAATATCTGACGCACTCGCGACTCTCCGATTTCTGCACCCTCCAACCAGTCTGCGCGGCCATCGTTGAGCTGAATCTGTTGGATGACTCGCTGTTTGAGCTTACGCAGCGCCGCGCCGTCTGGCATCTCAGCCAAACGCCCGTTGACGGCAAGAATCTCGAATGGATTCAGATACCGCTCATAGGGCTGTTTGCACGGTGGGAGGTTTTCAGCGAAATCGCGGACTTTGGCCGAGAGCTTTTCAAGCCGTTGTTTGATTTCTTCCAGGCCCTTCTCAGATGGTGCGTATCCAGGCTTTCGATGCAGCGCTTCACGATAGGAATCAGCGGCATCCAGCCACTTGTTGAGCCTGCGAAAGACCAGAGCGGCATTGCTTGGGTGGCATGGGTCGTTGTCCAAGCGTGCCGATTCGAGAAATGCAGCCAAGGCTCTCCAAACACCGCTTGATTCACCGGATGCAAGATGAGCACGCCCCAATTCATTGCGCCAATACGAATCGTCTGGAAGCAAATCTACCAACACCTCACAAGCACTGATGCGCTGCGCTTTGTTGCTCAGCTTTTCCGCGCAGATTGCCAGCCCCTTCCACGCGTTAATCATGCTCGGGGCTAATTCGGTTGCCGTCTCGTAGGCTGCCAACCCTTCTTGCCAGTCTTCAAGGTTTCGGTGGCAGAGTCCGAGATTGCACCAAGCCGCAGCGTTTTCAGAGTTAGCAGTGGTGCATTGCTCGAATGCGTATTGCGCATCATACCACCGAGTTAGTTCAATTAGAGCAAAACCCCTATTAAACCAAAAATCGCCATCGTCTTCGGCTGCGGCTGAATCGGCTTCCTCAGCTTCTTCATATGCTTTAACTGCCTGCTCCCATTTCTTCGCAGTGTAGAAACGATCGCCGAGAGCTTTAAGATCTGAATAGGTTGCCGCGCTCATGGTCAATTCATGTAGTTTCCGTTTAGACGGCGGCGGACCACAACTTGGCCTCTGGGCCAATATTTGTAATCGTGGTGGAATCAGCAGGTAGCATGCTTGTTTTTTGGTCCATGTGGGGAATTCCTTATCCAAGCAAAGAAGTGTTCTGATGGCAAGGGCAGAACGAGTGAGAATGGCGATGAGACGTGCCCATGAGCTTGGAGCGTTTTGCCAAACTCATTGCCGGATCGCCCCCCCCCTTTGGACAGCGGTTGCGCAGCGCGGGACGGGCGGAGCTTCCGCTTTCGCAAAGCCGGTCAACTCACGTATGCCACGATCATGAGAGCAATCCAGCATCACCACAGAGTCACAATGAACACAGAGATGGCTCCTCCAGCTCTTTTTCAGACCTCTGTGGTCATCGTGCCTCTGTGGTCAACATTGGGCAGGTTAAAAAACAAACCGCCACCAAGGCCGCAGCCCCACTTCTCAAACACGTTCCCGATGGCACCTGGAAATGACCGACCAAATAGACCTTTTCCGCCACACAAGCCGTCACCAAAGCCAAACTTGAGCTGAAAATGCCAATTTTTAAGCCGAGCAAGCTCGCCAACCTCAATCATTCACCCCAAAAACACCCATTTTCAGATTGCGATTTCCAATATCACCGCCATTCTACCCCTCTAAATCGCAATTTTCACCCCAATCATCATGAGTCAGCAAAAAATGGACGGCGCACAAGCGCTCATCAAAACCCTCGCAGATCTCGGCATCGAGTACGTCTTCGGCTACTCCGGTGGCGCGGCCATCCCGATCTTTGATGCGCTGCAGACCGTGAAGACGGACATGAAGTTCATTCTCGTCCGCCACGAGCAGGGTGCCGTTCACATGGCTGACGGTTACGCCCGTGCCACTGGCAAGCCGGCCGTCGTTCTCGTCACCTCCGGCCCTGGCGCCGGCAACACCATCACCGGCCTCATGACGGCGCAGATGGACAGCGTTCCGATGATCGTCCTTTGCGGTCAGACGGTGAGCTGGATGCTGGGGAAGGACGCCTTCCAGGAAGCCGACATCTTCAACATCACGGCCCCGGTCGTGAAGCACAACTACCTGATCAAGAGCTCCAATTCCCTGCCCCGCATCGCCAAGGAGGCCTACCACATCGCCACCACCGGCCGCCCGGGTCCGGTTCTGATCGACATTCCCAAGGACTTCAGCCAAGGCGCCTTCACCGGCACCTTTGACGAGCCGATGGATCTGCCTGGCTATCATCCCGAAGAAAACTTCAAGATTGATCAGGCCGGTATTAAAGAAGCCGCCCGCCTGCTCGCAGGTGCCAAGCGCCCCGTGATCCTCGCCGGTCAGGGTGCCATGATCGCCCGTGCCGATAAGGAACTGCTGATGCTGGCTGAAACCCTCGGCTGCCCGGTCACCACGACCCTGCTGGGCAAGGGTGTCTTCCCTGAGACGCACCCGCTGTCCCTCGGCATGCTGGGCATGCACGGCACCGCCTATGCGAACAAGGCCATCTGCGAAGCCGACCTCATCTTCAATGTCGGCTCCCGTTTCGATGACCGCATCATCGGCAAGCCGAACATGTTTGGCCGCAACGCCAAGCTCATCCACATCGACATTGATGCAGCGGAGTTCCACAAGATGATCAAGGTCGATGTCGCCATCAAAGGCGATGCCAAGGCCGCTCTGAGCGATCTCCTTCCTCTGGTCGAAAAACTGCCGACGGAAGACTGGCTGGCCACGCTGGACGGCTACAAGAAGAAATTCCCCCTCTCTTATAAGAAGCAGGGCGGCCTGCGCATGCAGCAGGTGATTGATGAACTTTACACCCTCACCAAGGGCAAGGCCATCATCTCCACAGACGTCGGTCAGCACCAGATGTGGGCAGCCCAGTTCTACAAGAACGACGAGAGCTACCACTGGCTGAGCTCCGGCGGAGCCGGCACCATGGGCTTCGGCTTCCCGGCGGCCATCGGTGCGCAGCTCGCCTGCCCAGACAAGCTCGTCGTCTCCATCTCCGGTGACGGCGGCTTCCAGATGACCCTGTTTGAACTGGCCACCGCCGCCATCCACAAGCTGCCGATCAAGATCCTCATCCTGAACAACAGCTACCTCGGCATGGTCCGCCAGTGGCAGGAGCTCTTCTTTGAGAACCGCGAGAGCGGCGTCGATCTCATCGGCAACCCCGACTTCGTCAAACTCGGCGAAGCCTACGGCATCAAAGGCTGGCACATTCGCCGTCCGGCCGATGTGGAGCGCGTCCTGCAGCAGGCCCTCGACTACAACGACGGCCCCTGCATCATCGAAGCCGAGTGCATCAAAACGGAGAACGTCTTCCCGATGATCCCCGCCGGTGCCGCGCTCGAAGACATGATCACCGAAGCGCCAAAACAGAAAATGGAGAAGCCCACTGGGTCCACCTAGTCGTAGCGCAACCGTCCCGGTTGCAACCAGCAAGCCAGAGGCTTGCACGACGTCATGAAACCCAACCGCATCATCCACGGCGACGCAGTCGCGGAACTCCAAAAGATTCCCGCTGCCGTCGCTCAAGCCATCATCGCCGATCCGCCTTACTTTAACGTTCTCGAAAATGAAGCCTGGGACACGCAATGGAAAACAGCCGCCGACTACCTCGCCTGGTGCGATGGGTGGGTGGCGGAATCCATGCGCGTCCTGCGCGATGACGGCCTCGCTTTCATCTTTGGCCAGCTAGGCAAACGCGAGCACACCTTCCTGCACCTCATGTCCCGCCTCAGTCAGCAGCATCAGTTTCACGATCTCATCATCTGGGATCGTGCGGTGGGCTATGACGAGCGCCGCGACAGCTTCACACCGCAGTACGAAATGATCCTCGTCCTGCGCAAAAGCGATGACGTGAAGTTCAACAAGGACGCCGTCCGCATCCCCTACGATGCCGCCACCATCGCAACCTACGTCAAGGACAAGCGCTACAAGGACATGGACGCCCGCCGTGCTCACCTCGACAAAGGCAAGTACGCCACCAACATCTTGCGCGTGCCCAGCCTGAAAGGCATCTCCAAAGAGAAGTGCGGCCACCCTTCGCAGAAACCACTCAACCTCATCGACAAACTCATCGCCTGCTCCACCGACGTGGGCGACCTCGTCATTGATCCCTTCCTCGGTTCCGGCACCACCGCCGCAGCGGCGCAGCGCCTCCAGCGCCAGTGGCTCGGCATCGAGAAAGACGCCAACTACATTGCAATAGCGCAGCGCCGCCTCCAGACCGACGAACTCCCCCTTTAAATTCAACCCTCGAAATCCCATGAGCGACCGCATCCCTGCCACCACCGATAAAAAGCCCGCCCTGCAGGCTGACATCATCAACATCCACACGCTGAGCGTCATGGTGAACAACCAGCCCGGCGTCCTCGGCCGCATCTGCGCCGTGTTCAGCCGCCGTGGTTTCAACATCGAATCCCTCGTCGTCTCCCAGACGCGTGACCCACGCTTCAGCCGCATGACCATCGGCATCAGCGGTCATCCGGAAGGCCTGAACCAGATCATCCTGCAGGTGAACAAGCTCATCGACGTCATCCACTGTGTTGAGCACACCGACCGCGACGCCGTCGCCAAGGAACTCGTCCTCATCAAGATCGCCGCCACCGCCACTGAGCGCACCGAGATCCTCCAGATCATCGAACACTACAACGGCAAGACCGTGGACCTTCAAGAAGACAGCCTCATCGCTCTCATCAGCGGCAACACCGACAAGCTCGACGCCGCAGTGCGCCTGCTCACCAAGTTCGAGATCGTCGAAACCGTCCGTACCGGCAAGGTCGTTATGGCTCGTGGCTTGACCGAGACGTAATAGGAAATGACGAATGCAGAAGGTCGAATGACGAATGATACCCGAAACCCACGTTTCGGTATTCATTCGTCATTCTGATTTGGTCATTCGTCATTGTTTCTTCCCAGGCATTCGTCATGCGCATCCTCCACCTCACTCCCGGCACCGGCAATTTCCACTGCGGCAGTTGTCTGCGTGACCATGCGCTGATCAAGGCGCTGCGTGTGCGCGGGCATGATGCGCTCATGGCTCCGCTGTACCTACCGCTGGTCACGGACCGCGAGTTTGGCACCCAGGAGCTGCCAGTGCAGATCGGCGGCATCTCCTTGTTCATCCAGCAGAAGCTCCCCTGGTTTCACAAAGTGCCGCGCTTCGTTCACAACTGGATCAACAAGCCAGACTTCCTCCGCTTGGCCTCAAGGCGCATGGGCATGACCAGCGCCAAAGTGCTCGGGGAAATGGCGCTCGGAGCACTCCTCGGCAACGAAGGCCGCCAGTGGGGCGAATGGCAGAAGCTCATCGCCTGGATCCGCAGCCACGGAAAGTTCGACGTCATCTCCCTGTCCAACAGCTTGCTCACCGGCCTGGCACCCACGCTGGAAAAAGAGCTGGGCGTTCCCATCGTTTGCTCCTTGCAGGGCGAAGACAGCTTTCTTGATACGCTGCCGGAGCCTTACCGCGCGCAGTGCTGGGAGGCCATGCAGCGCAATGCGCGCAGCATTCGTTATTTTATCGCCCCCAGCCAGTATTACGCCGACCACATGCGCCAGCGCCTCGATGCCAGTGCCGCGCAAATAAAAGTGCTGCCCAATGGCATCGACACCACCGCCTTCACCACGGCTTCTCCTGACCCCAACTGGCCCACCATCGGCTACTTTGCCCGCATGATCCACGGCAAGGGGCTCACCACCCTGGTGGACGCCTTCATCGACCTGGCCAAACGCGGCACGGTGCCGCGGGTGAAGCTGCGCATCGGCGGTGCCAAAACCCCCATCGATGAAAAATACGTAGCCGGTCTTCAGAGCAAGATCCAAGCGGCCGGACTGACAAAGCGCGTGGAGTGGCATCCGAACGTCAGCTTCAAGGACAAGGTTCACTTCTTCCACGACCTGACCGTCTTCAGCGTCCCCGCCACGTATGGTGAAGCCTTTGGGCTGTACGTCATCGAGGCCGTCTCCAGCGGCGTCCCCGTGGTGCAGCCAGACCATGGTGCCTTCCCCGAACTCATCGCCGCCACCGAAGGCGGCGTGCTCTGCACGCCCGACGACGCCAAGGCGCTGGCCGGTGCCCTCGAAGCCTTGCTCAACGACGACGAACTGCGCGAGAAGCTCTCCAAGAACGGCATTGCCAAAGTCCGCCAGGAATTCAGCGCCACCCGCATGGCCGAGCGCTTCGAAGCCGTGCTCCAGGAAGCCGTGACCGCAGCCTAAGCCCTGCATTGACCCTGCGCTTCTCCGCTCCAATGTTCGCCCGCCCATGACTTCCATCAGCTTTGGCGAGGCCGTTCGGCGCTCGATTCAAAAAGACCCCCGCTACCAACCAGCCGCCTACGAGCTGGTGCGCGATGCGTTGCACATTTCGGCCAAAAAATTCCGCAGTGAGAATGCCGATGACCAGCACGTCAGCGGGCAGGAGTTGCTTGCCGGTTTCCGCGACCATGTGCTGTCTGAGTACGGCCCCATGTCCACCATCATCCTCGATCAATGGGGCCTTCAACGCTGCGAAGATGTGGGCAACATCGTCTATAATCTGATCGACTGCGGCTACTTCGGCAAAAACGACGGCGACAGCCTCGAAGACTTCGCTGGCGGCTACGACTTCGCTCTCGCCTTCACCACCCCTTTCCTCCCTGCCTCGCTGCGTGAATCGCGCGAGAAAAAATCCTCATGAAAAAAGCTCTGTCTCGTGCTGTCTCCGCCAAAGCGGGCGCACTCTCCGTTCCATCCCTGGATGCCTGCGTCACCACTCTGCCCAACGGCCTGGAAGTCATCGTGCGTGAAGATCATGCCCACCCGCTGGTCAGCGTCCAGGTGTGGATCAAGGCAGGCAGCATGCATGAGGAGCAGCACACCGGCGCGGGCATCGCGCATTGCGTGGAGCACATGCTCTTCAAAGGCACCGAAAAACGCGATCCGGCGCAGATTTCCCAGGGCATCCAGGCACTGGGCGGCTACGTCAATGCCTACACCTCCTTCAACCGCACGGTGTATTGGATCGACGGCCTCGCCGAGCATGCGGGCGGTTATCTCGACATCCTCGCGGACATGATCCGTCATTCCAAATTCGACGCCGATGAACTCACGCGCGAAAAGGAAGTCATCCGCCGTGAGATGGCCATGGATAACGATGATCCCGGCAGCACGATTCAGCACCTGATGCAGGCCACGGCCTTCCGCCAGCATCCGCTGCGCCATCCCATCATCGGTCATCGCGAGGTCTTTGATCAAATCTCGCGCGCGGATGTGTACGGCTTCGTGCAGCGGCATTACGTGCCCAACAATGCCTTCATTGTCATTGCCGGGGATGTCGAAACCTCCGCCGTGCTCGACAGCGTGCGCAGTCTGTTTGGCGACTGGCAGCGCCGTGCGTTTGATCCCGTCCTGCTGCCCGCCGAGCCGCCCCAGCATGGCAGCCGCTCTGCCGCCAAAAACTTCACCACCGAACTCACCCGCATCGCCCTCGGCTGGCAGATCCCTGGAGAAAACCATGCGGACAAACCTGCGCTCGACGTGCTCGCCTTCCTGCTGGGCTCAGGACGCAGCTCACGGCTCTACCAAGAGTTGCGCGAGAAGCGTAGCCTCGCCCATTACATCTGGGCCGGTGCCTGGTGCGCACCCGAGGTCGGCTTGTTCAATGTCGAAGCCGAATGCAATCCCGCCGATGCGGAAAAGCTGAAGCAGGGCATGCTGGATGTCATTGCGGTGATGCAAAAATCCGGGCCGGGTAAGGCCGAGCTGGAGAAGGCCGTGCGTGCCACGCTCAGCAGCCAGTTGCGCACCCTGAGCACCGTCAAAGGCCAGGCCAGCAGCCTCGGCAACGGCTGGCTGCTCGCGGGCTCGCTCGACTACCAGCGCCAGTTCTTTGATGCCATCTCCGCCCTTACTCCAGAGGTCATCCGCGATGCCGCCCGCCGCTACTTGTGCCGGGAAGCGATGAGCACCGTGGTCGTGGGCGATGCAGTCGAAACTGACCCCAAAGCCAAAGCCACCGCCGACTCCGCACGGCCTGACATCCAGCGCTTCAAACTCAAAAACGGCCTCATCCTGCTCGTGGGAGAAAACCCACGCCTGCCGCTCGTCAGCGTGCGCACCAACTTCCTCGCGGGGGTTTTGGCGGAGACCGACATCTCCGCCGGTGTGACGCAGATCTCCGCACAGATGCTGCTCAAAGGCACCAAGAAACGTGCAGCGGCGGAGATCGCAGCCGAGTTGGAAAATCGCGGCGGCAGCCTCATCTGCAGCGCTGACGCACACCGCTACATGATCGGTGCCGATGTCATGCGTGGCGATGAAGCCGACGCGCTCGATCTCGTGGCTGATCTCATCCTCAATCCCACCCTGCCCCAGGCGCAGTTGCCCGAAGTGAAGAAGCGCCAGGTCGCCAACATCCTCGAAGAGAAGGAAGACCCGCTCACTGTCGCCATGCGCAAAGCCCGGCGCGAGATCTTTGCTGGCCAGCCCTTCCACCGCACCGCTCTCGGCACCGAGGAGTCGGTGTCCGCGCTGAAACTTGCCGACTGCCGCGCCATGCTGCAAGCCAGCTTTGCCACCGGCAATGGTGTCATTTCAGTCTTTGGCGATGTGCAGGCTGCGGTGGTGAAAGCGCAGGTGGAAAAAGCCTTCGCCAAACTGCCGCGCGGCAACCGCCAGATCGCGCTAGGACGTGAATACCATGCCAGTGCCAAACCTGCGGCCTGGACCGAACATCTCGACAAAGAGCAGGCCGTCATCGTTGTCGGCTTCCGCACCGTCGGCCTGGAAGATCGTGACGTGCATGCGCTCAATCTCATTGATGAAGCCTGCAGCGACATGGGCAGCCGTTTGTTCAACCGCATCCGCGAAGAGCTCGGACTCGCCTACTATGTCGGCGCGCAAAACTTCGCCGCCATGGGTGCCGGTGCCTTCTACTTTTATGTCGGCACCGATCCCAAAAAGGTGAAGCTCGCTGAGAAGGAACTCATGGCCCAGATAAATGATCTCGCCGCCAACGGCCTCCACAGCGATGAGATCGACCGTGCCCGTGTGACGTGGCGTTCTTCCTGGCTGCGCGCGCAGCAGGGCAACACCGGCATGGCGGACGTCTGCGCCTGGAATGAAATCAACGGCCTCGGCTGGGATCATTTTCAAAAGCTCCCCGGCATCATGGCCGACATCAGCTCCAAGGAAATTCAACGCGTCGCAGCGAAGTACTTCGGCGAGAAGAAAGCCTTCATCGTGCGCGTGCTGCCGCAGTAAAAAGAACCATCAGCAACGCTCGTGGATGGGTGTGCCGACAGCCCTGGTCTTTATACACATCTTGAGTCAAAAAAAGCTGAAGTTTCCTCTGTACTTTTGAATTTGATGTTAATAAGTGGGAGGGCCGCTTTGCGAAGTTGGCTCTCATGGCAGAAGCAATAACAGATGAATTTGG
>CAINGK010000116.1 GCA_903848465.1 uncultured Verrucomicrobiota bacterium | reverse complement strand
TCCCTCCTGCGCCTCGTCTCCGCCCTGCTCTGCGAGCAAAGCGATGAGTGGAGCACCGGCAAAATTTACCTCAACATGAACTCCGCTGAACCATCCCAAACCTGATCGCCACTTTTACAGAATAAAATTTGCGCCGCCATCCATGTTGTAGAGGTAACTGAGATTCTGATCCGACGCCATCAGGTTCAAGGTCTGCGACCCCGAATGCGGAACGGTGTTGCGATACGCGACGATCTGATTCCGGTCATACTGGTTCCCATAGTAGTAGGGCGCGCTGGCATCTTCATACAGTCTGCCGCCTGAAAGCGCCTGCCACAGTCCCGAGTTATCGCCGATGTCTGCCGCTCCACCGCCAGGGCCACCGTTGTTTGTGCCATACTGGCCCGCATTATAGCGTGTGACATCGGGTCCGTTCGTGCCGTCTCCCAGGGTGTTGGGGTAGGCACCTACTGGAACCACTCCCGTGTAGCCGTTGGCGGAGTTGTTGTTGAGATAATACTGGGCATCTCCAGGCAAATAGCCCGACGTTATCTGTCCGTTCATGGGAACGCGATAGCCATCCTGCTCCTCAAAACCGCCCAAATAGGCAGAAGCGTCTTGGGACCAGAGCATGGCTCCCAAGATGCCGGCATGGAGGAAAAAACTGCTTTTGATTATCTTCACGAGCTAAGGATAAGCTTAGTCACGCTGAATATAAATTCAATATTTATTGAATTTATCCATAAATATTTGGTTTCCATTCCTGCGAGGTGGTTGCAGGGGGGGCACTGCACCCCTGCGGTATTCCTTTCCGGCATCATTCCGCAGCCTTGGCTATGACAGCAGTCAGGTATTTGCTCCTCGCCTGCGGCTTTTCCTACTTGCGGCTCCCAGCGAAGCCCGGATAATGGCCGCCCTTCTGTGCTTCCCTAGCGCGGGATAGACTCCATGAACAAACCCATCCCCAAAAACGACGAACCCTCCTTTGAAGACGCCATGCAGCGTCTGGATGAGATCGTGGCCGGTATGGAGGATGGCCAGCTCTCCCTGGAGGAAATGATTTCCAGCTACGAAGACGGGGTGCGCCTCCTCAAGCTCTGTCGGCAGCGCATCGACGGTGCCCGCCGCCGCGTGGACCTCATCAGCGCCGACCTGGAAGGTGGCAAAGCCTCGCTCACACCATTTGACGATACGGCTGATAACGACGAGAGCGCCGAAGACACCGAAAAGCCCCGCTCTCCCGCCCGCCGCCGTAAGCCCGCCGAGACCGAAGGCGGTGAAATTCGACTTTTTTAGACCTGTGGAAACCGAACTGCCTGCCATCACCTCCCCCGCCGACCTCAAAGCCCTGCCCCTGGAGAAACTGCCCGAACTCGCGGAGAAAATCCGCAAGACACTCATCGAGACCCTCAGCCAGACCGGTGGCCACCTCGGCCCGAATCTCGGCGTGGTGGAGCTCACCATCGCCCTGCATCGGGTGTTTGACACCCCCAAGGACCGCTTTGTCTTCGATGTCGCGCATCAAGGCTACGTCCACAAAATGCTCACAGGCCGCTGGGACCGCATTCACACCATCCGCCAGCATGACGGCCTGAACGGCTTCCTCCTCCGCACCGAAAGCGAACACGACAGCTATGGCGCAGGCCACGCTGGCACCGCCCTTTCCGCTGCTCTGGGCATGGCCACTGGCCGCGATCTCATGGGCACTGATGAAAACGTCATCTGCGTGGCCGGAGACGCCGCCTTCACCTGCGGCCCCGTGTTTGAAGCGATGAACAACGTCGCCGCGCACACCAAGCGCCTCATCGTCGTGCTCAACGACAACGAGTGGTCCATCGACCGCAACGTCGGGGCCATCGCGAAGTACTTCAATTCCATCGCCACGCATCCGGCCTACGCCAACCTGCATCAAAAGGCCGGTAAGCTGCTCGAGTTCATGCTCGGCGAAGACGCGCGCCGCATCGTTAAGAAGGTCGAAGACCACGCCAAAAACATCCTGCTGCCGCAGAGTCAGACGCCATCCAATCGCAGCTCGCTCTTCGACGAATTCGGCATCCGCTACTACGGCCCCATCGACGGGCACAACATCCCGCTGCTCATTCAGACCTTTGAGTTCCTCAAGACGCAGGAAGAGCCGGTGATCCTGCACATCATCACCGAAAAAGGCCGCGGCTACACCCCTGCCCTCAACGATCCTGGCAAATTTCACGGCCTCGGGAAGTACAACAGCGAAACCGGCGAAACCGCCACCAGCGACAAGCCCACCTACTCGCAGGTCTTCGCCCGCAGCGTCACCGATTTTGCGAAATCCGACACAAAAATCGTCGCCATCACCGGTGCCATGCCTGGCGGCACCGGCCTGAGCGTCTTCAAAAAGGAAATCCCCGAACGCTATTTCGATGTCGGTATCGCCGAAGAGCATGCCGCGCTGTTTGCCTGCGGCCTCGCCACCCGTGGCCTGAAGCCCTTCCTCACCATCTACTCCACCTTCATGCAGCGTGCGTTCGACATGATCGTGCATGACATGGCCATCCAAAACCTGCCCGTGCGCTTGTGCATGGACCGTGGCGGCCTCAGCGGTGATGACGGCCCCACGCACCATGGCCTCTTCGACATCGCCTACCTCCGTGGCGTCCCCGGTATCGTCCACATGCAGCCACGCAATGAAGACGAGTTCGTGGACATGCTCTGGACCATGGCCTGCTACGAGAGCGGCCCCATCGCCATCCGTTACCCGCGTGGCAACGGCCCCGGCATCATGCCCAAGGACAAGCCCGTCCGCCTCGAAATCGGCAAGGCCGAAGTCATTGCCGATGGCAACGACGTGGCCCTCATTGGTCTTGGCGACATGTTCCCCATCGCCGAAGCCGCCAAGAAAGAGCTCGAAGCCAAAGGCCTCTCCGTCGCCCTCATCAATCCGCGCTGGATCAAACCGCTCGACATGGATTGCATCGCGGGCTTCGCCCGGAAAGTGAAGGTCGTCTGCACCCTCGAAGACCATGTCCTCCGCAACGGCTTCGGCGCGGGCGTCATTGAACAGCTCAGCGACGCAGGCATTCAAACACCTGTCGTCCGCATTGGCTGGCCCGATCAGTTCGTTGAGCACGGCACCCCCTCAGTCCTCCGCCAGAAGCACGGCCTCAGTGTCGAAAACACTGTCGCAAAAGTGCTCGGTGCTTTGGGGCACGCGTGATGTTCTGGCCTGGAGTAGCGGCGGCTTGGACGGCTTGATGAAGGAATCGTTTTCTTCATCTCGCGCAGCTTTCCTTCGACCTAATTGTGCGGGGATTTCTGCGATTCAAGTTACGGAACTCCGACGCTATGGCGAACAATCCGCATGGTCCTGACAAAGGCAAAAACTGCGTCGTCAGAGGTGGCAGATGGCGGCACATGGTCGCATGCGCCCGCTACGCGAGTCGTCTCAGCCTGCCGGAAGAACTGACTGCAACGTATGTCGGCTTTCGGGTGGTGCGTGGGCGCTGAAGCGCTCATTGCCACGAATGGAGAGCGTCTGTAGTGGAAGGCCCGCAGCCCTCACCTCTCCTCCACCCACCCCGGAGCTGGATAACTGCCGAGGGTTTTCACCTGCACGGCGATGCCTTCAATTTCGAGGGCGTTGATGGCTTGCTTGAGTGTACCATCGGAATGGTGGCCGCTGATTTCGAGGAAGAAGCGGGCCTCGTTGCCGCTGCTGGTAGGGCGGTTCTCGATCTGGCGGACGTTGACGTTGCGTGAGGCAAAGACTTGCAGGACTTCCATGAGGGCTCCGACGCGATCCTTGGAATGAATCATGAGCATGGTGTTGTCGTTGCCGGAGGGTGGACCGGAACGACGACCAAGGATGATGAAGCGCGTCTGGGTGGCGTATTCACGCGGGGAGGTGGCGATGACGCGTAGGCCGTGCAATTCCGCCGTCAGGGGCGTGCCAAGCGCGGCCACGGTGGGATTCTGCGCAGCCAAGGCGGCGGCGGCGCTGGAACTGGCAGACTCGATGAGTTGGGCACCAGGGAAGCTCTGGATGAGCCAGGGACGGCAATGCGCGAGCATCTGCGCCCGGCCATGGATCTCGGTGATGGAGCTGTTGGGCCCCTGCGCCATGACGGCTGCATCGGCCTTCCACAAAATCTCGGCGTAGATTTGCAGGGCACTGTCGGCCAGATGATCCAACGTGTGATGCACCGCGCCTTCGGTGGAGTGCTCGATGGGCAGCACGCCATAGTCGGCGGTCTGCGCGGCCACGCGGCCAAACACGCCTTCGGTGCTGGCTTCCGCGAGGTATTCGACGCAGTGGCCGAATTTGTTCACCGCCGCCTGATGCGTCCATGATCCCGTGGGGCCGAGATAGGCGATTTTGAGGCTGTCCTCCAAGGCGAGCGCAGCGCTCATGATCTCGCGATAGATCGCACGGATGGCCCGCTCGGTGAGGCGGCCGTTTTGCGCACGGTTGATCTCTGCCAGCTTGCGCAGCAACTGGTCCTCGCGACCTGGCACGTAGATGTCGAGGTCGTCCTTGCGCTTGATTTCGCCCACGGCATGCACCAGTTCGGCGCGTTCGTTGAGCAGGCGCAGCAATTGCTGATCGATGCTGTCGATCTTGTTGCGGACTTCTTCGAGGGACATGGGCCGCAGGAGAAAAAGGGGTTAAGACTCGTCCGCTGCTGCGGCGGCTGGAGTGACTGGAGCGAGGGAGAGCTGATGCTCCTGCGGCTGCTCCGTGGCAGGATGCCCTTCTTCGGCGGTGGGCAGTTTCACCCGGCGCAGTTCGGAGGCGTTGGGCATGTCATCGAGACTGCGTACGCCGAAATGATCGAGGAAGGTTTCCGTGGTGCCGTAAAGCAGCGGACGGCCAGGCAGATCGGCACGGCCTTCGATTTTCATCAAACCACGGTCAATGAGCTGCTGCACCATCGCATCCACCGAAACACCGCGTACCGCTTCGATGCCGGCTTTGGTGATGGGCTGGCGATAGGCCACGATGGCGAGCGTCTCCAGCGCGGGCTGGCTCAGGCGCTGCACTTTCTTGCCAGGATAGAGCGCACGGCACCACTCGGCATATTCTCCACGGGCGGCGATACGCCAGCCATTGGCACGCTCGACGAGAGTGAAGGCATGCTTCTCCGCTGCGTAACGGGCGATCAGTTCATCCAAAATCCCACGCACTTGCTCTTCGGTGGTAGCAGCCAATGGGGCGACCCATTCCGGAATCAGGATCGGGCTGCCCTCGGTCACGGACTCGCTGGCAGCATCACAGATGTCCTTGGCCGTCTCTTTGACGGCGGCACACATCTGCGGCACGCCCAGGGGCTCCTGGGAGGCAAAAAGAAGGGCTTCGACGATCGAGATCAGTTCCATGGCGCGGACAGGCAATCTCAAGCGAGCCAGCGGGGAGAGTCAAGCCGTGCCTTAGCCTTGACACACCCTCCATGCCCACGCTCTGATGAGCGCATGGCCCTGCGTCTCGACACTGCCGTCATCCGTGGCGAAATCGACAACACCACCCGCGACAACGTGCGTGGTAGGCTCTGGCTGGTCGGTCGAGAAGATCCTGTCATCATTGATCTGAAAGGCAATGCCTGGCGCGATGTCGCCGGCTGTAAAGTGACCTTCACCAACCCCAAGCCCTCGCCCCAGCCCGCCGCCACAGGCTTGCAGCCGAAACAGAAAGGCCAAGTCGGCGACATCACTGCCTCCCGCAAAGTGAAGGTTGATCGCGAGCCTGAGAACCAGGAGGATGCCTGCACCGATCCTCCCGACGAATGGGCCAATGCACTCTATTTCGAGTGGTTCTCCGAGGCGAACGGTCGTGTTTTCATCGAGGCTACGGATTTTGAAATCAGCATCTCCGCGTGGGTTTGGGAAATGGACGAAGCGCAGGAAGAGGCGCCAAAAATGAGCAACCTCCACTCCTTGCGCGAATGGCTGGCGGGCATCATCCAACGCCCTGAGCCAAAAGAGGACGACGAAGAAGAGGAATTTGATGACAGTGAGGACGCCTGGGAAAATTCACTCAAGCAATCCGACCGCCTCACTGACGCACACTTGGAGGCCATCGAAAAATTCGGCGAGGAAGGCCTCCATGATAACCGCATCGCCTTTGTCATGGGCTGGGATCACATGCTAAGCGACAGCCGCGAACCGGTTGACGAAGATGTAGAGGGTGAAGCCTGGAAAGAGGGCCAGGAAGTACTGCCGGAATTGGACGCGCTCGAAAACGAACTCGATGATCAAGCTTTCTATGACTTCCTGGAAGAGAGTGAAGCCCACCCGCTGCAAACCCTGGCCCATGACTTCGTCTTGCGCCTGCTGACTGAAATCAAAGAAGAACGCTCCGAAAACGCCGCCGAAAGCGATGACAACACAGCGCTCGACCGCTTCATCCGCAACTCGATGAACATCAGCGGCAAGCTGGCCGGAGCGCTCGGCACGCATGACTTTGGTGGTTCATTCCAGACCGGCCACACGCTTGCCATTCTACGCCGCTGCCTCAACTGGGCCAACGAGGCCCTCGCCGCATTGAACGAATTGATGGAAGCCCCCGATTGGACGGACCGTCAAGATTTGCTCAACGACTACCGCGCCGAACTCTTCGCCATCCGTGACGGCATCACCGATCTGCGCAAAAAACTGCGCGAAGAAAAGGCCTGAGCAGCTCAACAGGACTACTTGCGGAGCGATTTCCAGGGTTCTTCCTCGCTATGATCCACTAGTCCGGGTTCATCCGCTTTGGCGGGCGAAAGGATCGCCAGGAAGACAAGCATTTCATCGCCCACGTTCCAGGTGCCGTGGATTTCCCCCATGGGAATGAAGGCTGTGTCGCCAGGGCCGAGGACTTTTTTCTGCTGACCGACCCACTGCTCGGCCTTGCCAGAAATGATGTAGATCATCTCCTCCCGGGTCGGGTGCGAGTGGAAGGGATGGCTGCGCCCCGGCTCCATGTTGGCCCGCACCATCATGAGGTGCTCGTTGTTCACGATGTCGCTGCGGCAGATCCATTCCTCGAGCGTCCACGGGGAAAGATAGTCGATTTTTTCGGCAGCAGTGACGAAACGGCGGTTGGCGATGGCGTCGGACATGGTGGACGGATGCTAGCGTGGCGAAATCATCCCGGCAAGCCGGGCGATGCACCTGTGGCTATCCGTTTTGCCACGTCAATACGTGAACAAATCCTTCACCACCCACGGGCGCTCGATCTCCGTGCCCTTCTGCTTCATGAGGAGATTCAGGGCGTCAGCCATGCGCTGCTTCATGTGCTTCGTCAGCCTGCGGCCTTTGCGGGCGCGTTGCACGGCCTTGTGAGTCATAGGCTCCGTACTGGCGGCCACTAGGGCGTGATTTCCCAATTCATGCTCGGTCATGATCCCGTCCAGAGGCTGCACGCCCATGTTGCGCTCGATTTCGTCTTGTCCCATGATCATCCTCTCATTCCGCAAACCGTCATCTGCAATCTGAATTCTAGCCATGCGCATCCTCCTCACCACCACCAGCTATCAGGACACCCCCGGCGACCACCACGAACTGCTCGCTGCGCAAGGCTACGACGTACACCGTGAACGCGGTCCGCTGCCGGAACGCCGCATGCTGGAGCTGGCGGGCGAATTTGACGCCTTTCTCTGCGGCGACGATGAAATCACCCGCGCCGTTTTGGACAAATCCCTGCCACGCCTGCGCGTGATCTCCAAATACGGCATCGGCCTGGACAAGATCGACGTGGCAGCCTGCACCGAGAAAAAGCTGCCCGTGCTCTTCACCCCGGGTGTGAACCACACCACCGTGGCCGAGCACACCTTCTGCCTGCTGCTGGCGCTGGTGCGTAATCTGGTCGATTCCGCCAACTCGGTGCGCAACGGCCAGTGGAAGCGCGTCACCGGCCATGAAATCTGGAACAAGACCATCGGCATCGTCGGCCTGGGCCGCATCGGTCAGGAGGTGGCGAAACGCGCCGCCGCCTTCGGCATGAAGATCCACGCGATGGACCTGCCGCAGTACTGGCCCAAGGCCTTCGCCGATGAATTCGGCGTCACCCAGCACGAGCAGATCGAAACCATGCTCCCGCACCTCGACGTTCTGAGTCTGCATGCAAACCTCAGCGAAAGCACTCGCAACCTCATCAACGCCGAACGCTTGAAGCTCGCGAAGCCCGAGTTGCTTGTCGTCAACACCTCCCGCGCCGAACTCGTCCACATGGCGGACATGATCGCCGCACTGGATGCTGACAAGGTCGGCGGCTACGCCACCGACGTGCTCGACGAAGAGCCGCCACCCGCCGACCACCCGCTGCTCAAGCACCCCAAGGCCCTCATCACGCCCCACATCGGCTCACGCACCTACGAAAGCGTCCCCCGCCAGGCCATGCGCGCCACGCTGAATCTAGTGAACTATCTCAAGGGTGAGAAGGATGTGATTCAGGCGAACAAGTGGTGAGGTTCTTTACCCGTGTTACATGACATTCTTCGAAGAGGTTTCGATAATGCTCGTTCGCGTCTTTCCCAAGATCCAGAACGAGAAGCTTAACACCGCCCTGTCCTTGGGTGAATCCCAAAACTTGTGTCTCCTGACCAATATGCGGCCCACGTAGGATCACCACCTTTTCCCCCACTTCAAACGGAACTCCATTCATGTGGTCACAAAAACGAGATATTGCTGAGCCGAACGGAATAACAGCCAAGAAGCCCAACAAGCTGGTCGGAATGAGCAACAGCACGAACCACAGCAAAACGTTTGGGTAAAGCAAGGTGGCTAAATCACCCCAACTGGCAACCAAACTGAAGATCAGGAACGCATTGATGATCAGTGCTCCAAAAAACCAAGCAATCCTATTCGGATAAGCACAGATGCGATGGAGCCACATTCTTTTCATTTTGATCTCTGAAGAAACTTAAGCTCACAGCATCCCATGCTCCTTGAAGCTGAAGTAAGGCAGGGGGCGTGAATCGGCTGGGGTGCCGATGATCATGTGGTCCTGGAGAAAGAGTCCGGTGGCTTCGGAGGCTTCGCGCAGACGACGGGTGATGCGACGGTCGGCTTCGCTCGGGGTGGGATCGCCGGAGGGGTGGTTGTGGACGAGGATGAAGGCGTAGGCGTTGTGGATGAGCACCTTCCGCAGCAGATCGCGCGGATGGGCGACGCATTCGTTCAGGCTGCCTTTGAATGCCTCTTCACTGCGCATGACAGCGAGCTTGGTGTTAACCAGAATGATGCGGACGGATTCGTGACCGAGGGCCTGCATTTCAGGAGCGATGTACTCGTAGATTCGCTGCGGGCTGTCGAGGATGATCTCCGCATGCGAAGGCTCCTGCGCGGAGCGGCGACCCAACTCAAAAGCGGCAGCAAGTTTGGCGGTCTTCGCAGGGCCGAGGGCTTTGATCTTGCTGAGGACTGCAGGCTCTAGACGAGAGAGGTCGCGGAGGGATTTGTAATCACGCAGGATGCGCTGGCCGATTTGCAGGGCGTTTTCACCTTTCGTGCCGGTGTTGATGAAGAGGGCGAGAAGTTCGGCATCCGAGAGCGCCTGCGGACCGAGGCGGAGCAGACGCTCACGCGGGCGATCGTTTTCCGGGATGTCGTGGATGCGGCTCATCGCTAGTATCGTCCTCGTGCTACTCGTTCTCGATCATGGCGTGCGGCATATGCGAGATGGATTCGAGTTTCATGCAGCGGAGCGAGTGGATAAGTTGATCCTCCCGTGTGTATCGGAACTGAATCATCGAGGACGAGTAGGAGTAGGAGAACGAGGACGACCTAATGAAGCGCCCGGCACTGATCCAGCAGGCTGTGCAGATAGCCGACGATGTCTTCGAGTGCCTGCTTGTGCGGCGAAACCGGGAGGCAGATCAAATCGGCGCGGGCTTCGAGGAGCATGTTTTGCGCGAATTTGACCGCGCGCTCGACGGCCCCTTCGTAGTCGGCGATGCCGGCGAGAATGGTGGTGTCCATGGGCTCGCCTTTGAGCAACATGCGGTTGAGCTTTTGCTTCTGCGCATCGGTAGCGCTTTCGAGGAGATAGAGGATGGGCAGCGTGAGCTTGCCGCGAGCGAGGTCGGTGCGAAGCGTTTTGCCGACGGTTTTTTCATCGCCCACGATGTCGAGGCAGTCGTCGTAAATCTGGTAGGCGGTGCCGAGCTTGAGGCCGTAGTCACGCAGTGCCGACTGCACGGAGTCGGGCTGATGGTTGAGGCGGGCACCCAGTTCGCTGGCGGCGGCGAAGAGCGCGGCAGTCTTCATCTCGATCATCTTGAGATAATCGGTGACTGAGAGATTGAAATCGAAGCGACGCTGAGTTTGCAGGATTTCGCCAGTGCAGACATCACGCGAGGCACGCGCGATGGTGCGGCAGACATGCGTGTCTTCAAATTCTGTGGCGAGTTCGAGCGCGTAGGCGAAGAGGCTGTCTCCCAGCAGGACACTGAGACTGCTGCCCCATTTGGCAACAGCGGTCGGCTGAGCGCGACGGATGTCGGCACCGTCCATGATGTCGTCGTGAACCAGCGATGCGATGTGGACGAGTTCGAGAATGACGGAGAGCCGCGTATGGCCTTCATGCGTGCCGCCGGTAGCACCGCCAGCAAGCACGGCGAGAGCCGGGCGAATCCGTTTGCCGGAAGTTTTGCAGACGTAGCTCACATATCCTTCGACACCGGGATCAAACGCACGCGCCTGTTCGAGGATGGCCGTTTCCACGCGTTCCAAGTCTGCCCGCACGAGATGAAACGGAAAGACAGGGTTGCTGGCGCTAATGACGGGGACAGACATGGGAAGCTTGCTATTCCATCCACCACGGCAGGGGCTTCGTCAAATGCCGTGCGATTGCCTGGCAAACACAAATTTTCAAAAGAAATGAAAGCTGACCTTTATTTTTTACCCCTGACGGCCAAAAGACCGCCGACGATGGCATCAGCCAACTGCTGCCGATGCGCAGGATCGGCGCAGCGCCCGGCCTCGCGCTTGTTGCTGATATAGCCGCATTCGACGAGCACGGCAGGCATCTGGGTTTCGCGCAGCACCTTGAAGTCGGCATAAAAAATGCCGCGCGTGGCACCAGAAACCCGGCTTTTGATCGAACGACTGAGGGCTGAGGCAAACGTTTTACCGCGCGGGCTGCGGTAATACACCTCCGCACCTGAGATGCTGGTTTTGCGACTGCCATTGAAGTGGATGCTGACAAAGACCGCCGAGGAAACACGATTGGCAATGCGTGCCCGCTGCGACAGTTCCACGAAGGTGTCGGTGCGACGGGTCATGACAGTCTTCAAACCGTTTGATTTCAGCGCTGATTCGACACGCTTCGCGACATCGAGACAGAGTTTTTTTTCGACCACCCTATTCCAGATGGAGCCGCTGTCCTTGCCCCCATGGCCCGCATCAATCACCACCGTAGAAAACCGCACCGGCTCCGCTACAACCTCAACTGCCGCACCGGCGACGATCAGCGCCAGGCACCAAGCCGTGATGCGTAAAAGGTGGAGATGCACAAACCGCTAGGGGATTTTGAGCGTTCTGCCTGCGCGGATGCGGTCGGAAGACAGGCCGTTGGCCGCCTTGAGTTTTGCCACCGTAGTGCCGTTCTTGCGTGCGATGGCCCCCAGGCTGTCACCACTTTTGATGGTGTAGGAACTCCTGCTGTGGGAGCTTTTACCACCGGAACTTTTACCACCGGACTTGGATGAGGTCTTTTTCTTGGAGGAACTGCGAGAGGAGGAGCCGCCATGGGATGAACGCCAAGATGAATAGTCCATGCCCGCCCCCTGTCCGCCCTCAGCAGCCCAGTCAGATTTGTAGTCGCCGTTCTCTGCGAAGGGATAATCGGCATGCCCCAGGGTGTGCGGTGGCGTATCCGGTGACCCATGCAAATTAATCACCGGCAGGTCTTTCGGCAGCCCCTTGATGTGCGCCGAATTTTCACATGCTGCCAGCAGTAGCAGCGGAACGAGCAGACAGGCTCTGAGTAAAATTGGCGGGCACTGATTCATACAAGGGGATGCGTCACTTTCGCCACTTTAGCGCATGAATCAATTCGTTGCATGAAAACGACTGAGGCGTTGTTTGACCCGAAGAACGCCGTTTTTATCCTTTGCCAGAACGATGGTCCGCTCATGATAATAGCCTGCGCCACTGGCAGGAAGACTGTAGCGCCAGTTGGCCACATCCGCACTGGGGTCCACGCCCTCCATCGGATTTCTGATCGTCTCAAAGACTGCACTGCCATCCATGCCGATTTTGACCAAGCTGAATTTGCGCTCCGAAAACCCCGTCGAGTAACGCGTGCCGGTGGAACCGAAATGGAACACCGCATTGATGGAGTCCGGAATGGAATAACTGTAGTTGAGGGTGCAAAACACCACCATCAGCGCCGGAATGACGAGGATGGCTGCCGGGGTGAACATGTACCAGTTCTTTTTGACGAATGCAGAATTCATGAAGCTGCATGCTGGTGGAAGCGACGCTGGCAGGCAAGGTAAAACACGCTGCAAATCAACGACAAGCCTAGTCCCGTCGAGAGCAGCCGATTTTGGCTGCGCACCAGTTCCGTCATTCCGACGCAGCCACTGCTAGAGACGCTGGTTGCCCGCTTGCGCGACCGTTTCGCTGGTCGAATACGAGTACATCAACTGGCCATCTTGAATACTCAGGTATTTCGCGGCCCCCTGAATGTCTTCTTCGCTGAGGCCAGGAACCACAAAGACGCGTCCCCTCATCGCTCCACTCACCGACATACCGCCTTGAACAATGGCATGCAAGGTATCTATCACGCTGTCGTTTTGCACAAAATCCAAACTTGCTGCCTGCGCCATCATGCAGGTCGAGCACAGTTCCTGAGCGTTGCGACGATCACGGGCCGCATAGAATGAATCGTTCTGATTGAGCATCGGCACAACGATTCCGATTAGCACTCCGATGATAGCAACCATCATCAAGACCTCAAAAAAGCTGAATGCAGAGCGTGCTCGGCGTTGCTTGGAACTATGGATGGGAGCTTTCATGGATAATTCTGTGAATGATGACAAATTATGATAATTATCGCAATAGCGCAACCATATAATGTCAAAAGTCTGTAAAATAATCGAAGAAGCGTCTCATAATTGATAATCGACCGACCAATAGCCCCCATCGCTTTCTCAATTCCGCCTTGTGAATCATTCCTGCTTGCCAAACCAAGCCAAAAACTCGCGGTTGCCATCTGTTCCCTGGATCGAGGATTCGATCATCCCCCGCCATTCCAGGTCCGTCTGCGAACGCACAAAAGCTTCGATTCGTGCACAGGCTTTGGCATGCAGTTCCGGCTCACGCACAATGCCCCCCTTGCCCACCTCATCGCGCGATAGTTCGAACTGCGGCTTGATCAAAACCAAGGCCTGCCCACCTGGCCGCAGCACCTGTAGCACCGCAGGCAGCACCAAAGTCAGTGAAATGAAGGAGAGGTCGGCCACCAAAATGTCCACCTCCTGCCCCACATCTTCCCGGCGCATGTGTCGGAGATTGAACTGCTCCCGCGAGACCACCCTTGGATCGCTGCGAATTTTCCAGGCGAGCTGATTGGTGCCGACATCAAAGGCGAAGACCTTCACCGCACCACGTTGCAGCAGACAGTCGGTGAAACCGCCAGTGGATGCCCCGACATCAAATGCGGTCATACCAGCCACATCAATGCCGAAGTGTGCCAGTGCACCTTCAAGCTTCAGACCGCCACGGCTGACGTATTTCGGCCGCTCCCGCACGACGATCTGCTCATGATGATGAACCAGCCAGCCCGGCTGGGTGATGCGCCGGCCCATCACACTGACCTCGCCTGCCATGATCAGCCGTTTGGCCTGCTCGCGTGAAGGCACGATGCCGAGCTTTAACAAGGCGAGGTCAAGACGTTCGCGCGGCATTTGAATAAGCGTTACTTCCGAATCGGCAGAATCAGCTCGTCGCCAACTTCAATCCGAACACCAGGGAGTGTGGCAGTGGTGTCAATATCCACGACGGCTTCCGCAGCTTCAATGGTTTCTCCGACAATCACACGGCCTACCAGCCCGTTGCCACGCCGCACATCGAATTTCATGCCGTTGGTCAACTGCTTGTCTTTGCCGGCGCTGATTACCGCAAAGCCCTGGTCGATATGGGCCTCCACCACCTTAGCAAACGCTGGCATGCCGAGGAGCTGCTTTTGCAAATCTGTCAAAGGCGCGGCAGCAGGAGATGGAGATTGAAACGTGCTCGGAGCCCCAGGCATCAGGTTGCTTCCTGCCAAAGGCGGAGTCGCGGGGGGGGGCGGCACTACCGGCGGAGGCGGTAGATCTGCCACCGTAAGAGGCTTCGACGGCACGGCCATCTCATGGGCGGCCTGCTGCCTGCGCACGAGTTCGAGTTCTTTGCGTGCACCTTTGGCCTCCTCCTGCGCTTCCCACGCCAGATAACCGGTGATGGCGAGCAGAATGAGCGTTAGTGCTAGGGCATAATGTGAGAGACGCATGTGGCATGCTAGACGCAAGCCGGTTGCGGATCAACCCATCTCACGCTCAGCGCAGGAGTCCCAGCAGTTCGCGCATGCGTAGCTCGATGTTGAGCAGGCAGGCCTGCACGCCTGCCAGCCACTCCATGTCAGCCCCTTGGGGGTGCTGCTGCACCAGCTTGTCAGTGGCATTCAAAGCCGCAGCAAACAGGGGCAGGCTCTGCTCCAGATCTACCACGAGGAACTGCCACTGATCTTTCTCTGCCTCGGCAAACTGACGCAACACATGAATGAGATGCGCGGCCAGATCCGCTACGGTGGAAAGCAGGCGCAGCACCGCAGGGCGAGTGCGAACCTCTTCATTGAAGACGAGCAGGCTTTGAAAACGCCGCAGTTCCTTCGCCAACGAGGCTGAACGCGTCACCGGATCCAAGTCGGCATTGCTGCGCGACCTGGCAGGAGTTTTACGCGGCGGTTCATGGGTGGAATCTCGCTTGCTTGCACCGAACGGATCGCTGCCCGGTTTGGCAGGTTGAAAGGGATCGTCAAACCCTGGACTGTGAAAGGCGTCGGCGGACTTGGCATTGCGACTGTTACCCAATAGAAAGTGCTTCCGCCGGGCACGGTTCTGCCGCAGCAAGGCGGCCTCCTCATCCTTGGTCAACTGCCAGCGCGGCGAGGAAACACGCAGTTGTAGATGCCAGGATTGGATCAAAATGCGTTGGTGGTCTTGATTGAACCACTCAAAGAACAGCAGGTTTTTCAGTCCGGGCGGCTCGGGTAGCGTCGGCACCGAGCCCGACTGCGACTTGCGGCGCGGGAGCTTCGCCACACGATAAGAAGCGGTCATCAATCCACTGTACCCATGCTGCGCGGCCGCAACGGCATCCACATGGTCTTCATTGGCATTTGGCAGCGGATTGTGAATGTCCACACGGCAGCCGGCGATGTCGCGCAGAAAATTACCCACCAATTCAACTCGCACAGGCTGATTCTGACCTGCGAGATGCAACACACCTGTAACCAAGCCGGGCACTTCATTGGATAGGTACCCGCCAAGGACGGACGATTCTAGGCAAATAATCATTAATTGTCATATAAACTAGAGGTCAGGAACGGGTGCCGCAAGCGGACATGCCTTCAAGATAGCAAAAAATACCCATTTCCTGTCCGACCCACTTATTGTGGAACTGTGGCAAGATTGCTGCTTGTTCCACAGCTCATGTGATGTTACGGCCCAGTCCCCCAAAACCTACAAACCCATAAAACATACCATGAAAGACCTCGTTTACCTCAGCCGCGCCTTCGTTGAATTTGGCCCCTTCGCCAAAAAAGAAATCCTCGATTTCCAGAAACGCGGTATCCTCACAGACTCCGATTACCTTCGTGACGAAGGCAGTGAAAGCTGGGTTCATTATCAAGAATGGCTGACCGTCGTCCCAATGCCTGAGCCCAAGCTGGTCAAAAAGGCTCCTGCCAAGACTCCGGCTGCTAAGGCACCCGAAACCAAGACCCCGGCTGCCAAGAAATCCAAGAAAGCCGCTTAATGCGGTCTGAGGCCGCAGCGCCTCACAAGCTCGAACGCCAGTCTGATGCGCGTCCAGCCTCCGTGCTGGACGCGCATCTTTGTTCATGCGAATAGCCTGCGTGACCGAAGCTGATGCCATTACCTCCCGAACCTTGCGCAATGAGCTGTGGCGCTCGATCCCCTCGGGAGTCATCGACACCCTGACCGCCACCTTCGGCATGCTCATTGCCGTGCGGGTGTTTCACATGAGCGATGTGGCGAAATCCGTCTTCCTCAGCGCCACCAGTGGCGGCATGGTGGCCAGTTTGTTCGTGGTCCCGCTCCTGTTGCGGGCGAAAAGCACCATCGCACGCACGGCGGCGAAGGTGCAGTTGCTGGGAGGTGGCTGCATGGCGGTTTCGGCGGCGTTTCCACACAACCCGATTCTCTACATTGGCGGTCTGAGTCTGGGCCTGTTCTGCCTGACGATGCAGATCCCTTTGATGACGCAGATTTACCGCATCAACTACCCTGCGGCCAAACGCGGGAAGCTTTATGCGGTCACCGGAGTCACACGGGCGGCGGCAGCCGTGTGCTTTGGTTTTGTGGGTGGGAAACTGCTCGGCTGGAATATTGAGAACTACACTTGGTTGTTGTGGTCCTTTGCAGCCAGCGGCTTCATCTCGGGCTTCTGGACCTATGGCCTGCCGATTACGGAGTGGGAGGCTCCGGAAAATTCCAGCACCAGCCTGTGGAGTTCCATGCGCTGGGTGCGGGAGGACCGCGATTTTCGCACGCTGCTCATCTCCTGGATGATGATGGGCATCGGCAATCTCGCAGCAGCCTGTCTGTTCGTCGAATACTTGGCCAACCCAAGGCACGGCATCAACCTGAGCGAGTTCGATGTGGCCTGGATCACTGGCGTGGTGCCGGTGCTCGCCCGCGTGGTGTTTTCCTACCCCTGGGGACTGGTGTATGACCGTTTCCACCTCTTCACCGTGCGCGCAGTGCTCAATGTCTTCTTTGCCGCTGGCATCCTGTGCTTCTTCCTTGGGCACAGCCTCTTCTGGTGGACCTTTGGCATGGCCTTGTGGGGCATGGCCAATGCGGGTGGCAACGTCACCTGGGCGCTCTGGGTCACCAAGCTCGCCGACAAACACGCCGTCGCCGAGTACATGAGCGTGCATACCTTTCTCACCGGTGTGCGCGGCCTCATTGCCCCTTCCCTGGCCTTCGCCATGATCAAAGTGATGTCATTTGACACCTTTGCCATCGTCTGTGGCATCACCATCCTTTCCGCGAGTTGCTTCATCGGCGTCCGTGCCCGGAGCAATTCTGAATCCACCGACCGCCTCCGTCCTGGTGGCAGCAAAGAACGCCTATGAACATCCACCTCGTCCAAATCGACTCCGTCTGGGAAGATCGCGCAGCCAATCACGCCAAGGCGCGCCAATTGATCGCCAACGCCAATCCGTTGCCAGGATCGCTCATCATCCTGCCGGAGACCTTTTCCACTGGCTTCAGCATGAACCTCGCTGTCACCGCTGAGCCAGAGAACGGACCCACTGAGCAGTTCCTGCGTGAAATGGCCGCGCAATACCAATGCTGCGTCATCGGCGGCGTGGTGACGCAAGCCGACGAAGGTCGCGGTATGAACCAAGCTCTAGCCCTCGCCCCTGATGGCAGCCTGCTCACCCGCTACACCAAAAACTACCCCTTCAGCATGGGAGGTGAAAACCAAGTCCACCGCGCCGGCACCGAGGTCAGTCTTTTTGAATGGCAGGGACTGCACATCGCCCCGCTCATCTGCTACGATCTGCGCTTTCCCGAACTCGCCCGCAGTGCCGTCCGCGCGGGAGCTGAAGTTCTCGTCTTCATCGCCGCCTGGCCGGTGAAACGCATCCAGCACTGGATCACGCTGCTCCAGGCTCGCGCCATCGAAAACCAAGCCTATGTCATTGGAGTCAACCGTTGCGGCAACGATCCCCACTTCACCTACACCGGCCGCAGCATCGTCGTGGATCCTCATGGATTGGTGATTGCGGACGCAGCAGAACAAGAACGTGTCGTGAGCGCGAAGATAGATTCTGCCATTGTACACCAATGGCGTGAGCAGTTTCCAGCGCTGAAAGATGCCGACAGCCCGATCTAATCACCACAAACTCGTCCGCATCCGTCCCGCTTCGAGAATGGCGTCAAACCGCCGCGCATCGTCCTCACGAGCACCGCTGACGAGCACGTAGCCATACTTGCGCCAGTGCTCCATCTCCGCCGCCGCGTTTTGCATGCGCAGTTCAAACGCTGCAGCGTCCTCCGTGGCACGGCCGGAGAGGCGGTTGCGCAGTTCCTCCAGACTGGGTGGCAGTACGAAAATCTCCAACAGGCAGCGCTTCACCAGTTCGTCCTCGCAGGCACGCACCTGCATCGCTCCCTGCACGTCGATGTCCATGATCACATCCACCCCGCGTTTGAGATTCTCATAGACGTAGCTCTTCAGCGTGCCGTAGAGCCGACCATGCACGCGGGCGTATTCAAACAGTTCCCCGCGCTCCACCCGCGCCAGAAAATCCTCCTCGGTCAGGAAAAAATAATCCTTCCCGTCCACCTCTCCCGCACGGGGCGCGCGCGTGGTGCAGGAGACCGAGAAGACTGCCGCGCCGCGATCACACACTTTCCGCGCCAGCGTCGTCTTGCCGGTGCCCGACGGTCCCGAAACGATGATCAACTGGCCCAGGCGCTGTTTTGAAAACTCCATCCTGCCGAATACGCATGCCAACACCGAGTGCAAGAGACTTGGCAAATCGACAGTACTGTTCCACCCTTAAAGCCCACCCAACACCAACCATGCAAACCGCATCCTCACGCCGTCAATTCGTTAAAGTCGCTGCCACCTCGGTGGCAGCGCCGTTCATTCTCCCCTCACGCGTCTGGAGCGCAGACACCGCTCCAAGCGAGCGCCTCACACTCGGCTTCATCGGCGTGGGTAAAATGAACAGCGGTCACCTCGGCAGCTTCCTGGGCCGCAAAGAAGTCCAGGTCGTGGCTGTCTGCGATGTCGATACCAACCGCCGTGAGTTCGCCAAAAAGACGGTCGAAGAACGCTACGGCAAGGACAAGGATGCCAGCTTCAAAGGTTGTGAAGCCTATGCCGACTTCCGCAAGCTGCTGGAGCGCAAGGACATCGACGCCGTCGTCATCGCCACGCCTGACCACTGGCATGCATTCATCGCCATCGCCGCACTGAACGCGGGTAAGGATGTCTATTGTGAAAAGCCGCTCACCCACAACATCCATGAGGCGCTTACGCTCATCGACGCCGTACGCAGCAACAAGCGCATCCTGCAAACCGGTTCCCAGCAGCGTTCCAGCAAAGAATTCCGTGTGGCCTGCGAGCTCGTCCGTAACGGCATCATCGGCAAGATCGACCACGTCGAAACTCAGTTCGGCGGCCCAGCGAAGCCCAACGCCAACCCTGAAGAGCCCATGGAACCCGGCCTCGACTGGGACATGTGGTGCGGCCCGGCCCCGCTGGTGCCTTACAGCAGCGTGCTCAGCCCGCGCGGCGTTCACAATCACTTCCCCGCCTGGCGCAATACCCGCGAGTTTGGCGGCGGCATGATCACCGACTGGGGTGCCCACCACATCGACATCGCCCAGTGGGGTCTTGGTGAAGACGAGCATGGCCCGGTCGAAATCATCGCCCCGGAAAATTACGCCAACGCGAGCGACGGTGCAAAGCTCATCTACGCCAGCGGCATTCCGCTCCATCACAACGGCAAGGGCAAAGGCGTCTCCTTCTTTGGTGCGAACGGCGAAGTACACGTCAATCGCGGCAAGTTCGAGTTCGTGCTCGGCGGCAAAACCATTCACAAGTTCTGGGACAAGGAAGCGGACAAAGGCACCTCCCTCGACCGCGAAGTGATCCTCACCGAGCGCGAATACCTCGCCGACGCCAAGCTGAAGCTCTACAATTCGAAGAACCACCACGAAGACTGGCTCAACTCGATCAAGACCCGAGAGAAGCCCATCTGCGATGTCGCCATCGGTGCCAGCACGGCTATTTCCTGCCACCTTATGAGCCAGGCCTACTACCATGGCGGCGCAATGAAATGGAACCCCGAGAAGCATGAGTACACCAGCGGTGGCGATGCCAAATGGCTCACCCGCGAATACCGCGCTGACTGGAAAGTTTAGCCTGATCTATTCACGAGGCGACCTCACAGGAGGTCGCCTTTTTTTATTTCGGCTCCTCACGCTTCACCACACTCGTGCCATCCCGCACGGTGTCTGGCGGATGCATCAGCACTTCATCCCCCTTCTTGAGACCTTCCAGGACCTGCGTGAGCTTGCCATCGGTGCGTCCAGCCTTAACCACCACCGCCTTGGCACTGCCAGCGGCAAAGAGGAACGTCTTCCACTCGCTGCCTTCACGAAACAGCGCCCCGGCTGGAACCAGCAGCGTGTCATCGCTGTGCCACACCGCCACGCGAACCTCCACGCGGTAGCGGTCTCCCAGCGCCTTCAATGCGGGTGTCTGTTCGGTGAAATCACTCAGTACCAGTACGCGCTGCTCTTCGACGCCCAGCGCGGAAACTTTGGTGAAAGCCGCAGGTTCCACGCGGCGAACCTGGGCCTTCGCTGGCACATCGCCCCCCCACTGCTCCACGGTGACCAAGGCCCCCGGTTTGATCGTCACCGCATCGCGCGAGAGGATTTCCGCCTCAATTTCCAAATCCGTGGGATCACCGATTTCTAAAATCGGCGCACCTGGAAGCACGATCGTCGCACTCTCCTGCTGCACCTTCAGCACGACGCCGCTGACCGGAGCACGCACTTCAATGAATGCACCGCCGGTGCTCGGTTTATCAATCTGTTCCAGCGCCGCTTTGGCCTGAGCCAGTTCAAAATCGGCGACTTGCAGGGCAAACTCAGCCGAGCGCACTTCACGCGTTTTCATTTCTGCCTCACGTTCAAACGTATCACGGTCAGTATCACTGATGGTGCCTTTGTCCGTGTTGTTCTTGACGCGCTCCCAGTTTGCCTTCGCATACTTCAGACCCGTGCGAGACATCTCGATATTTTCATTGGCCCGGCTGCGTGCTGCCATGGCCGCATCGACATGGGCCTGCGCCTGAGTGCGCGCCCGTGCATCCAGCAACGGTGAGAGAGTAGGTTCGATCCGGGTGAGCACCGTCTCGCCAGCCTTCACCGCATCTCCGGGCTTCAATATCACGCGCTGCATGCTGCCCGCTACCGGGGCAGCGACGACGTGGCGGTTACGAATGCGGGTCTTGCCTTCCTCAGATACATACACTGTCAGCGGCCCCTGGCGGACCACTCCGGTCTCGACCTCCACCGCCCTTGGCTGCAGGGCATAGACCATCGCCAGCACCAGTGCCGCTACGACGAACCAGAACACCAGCTTGCGCGACAGGCTGCGGCGGGAGATCGGCACCTTCGTTTCCCAGGGCGGAACGGCGGCTTGCGGTTTTACGGTTGGAGCATCAGACATGGGGTGCCCCCACTATGCGCGAAGTTCGAGTGGCGGCAGGTGATTTTTGCTTGTTGCTTTCACCGATCTCTGTTCACAATTTGCCGACCGCAGACTGAACTGCGAACAGCGAACCACTCAACCAAGAACTTCACACCTATGCCCCACGTCGAAACCAACGGAATCAAGATGTTTTACCAAGAACGCGGCACTGGCGAACCGCTCGTCTGCATCATGGGGGTCACCGCCCCTGGCGGCGTTTGGGACGCGCATGCCCAGGCCTGGGAAAAGCACTTCCGCTGCATCCTGGGGGATAATCGCGGCGTCGGAGAAACCGACAAACCTGCCGGACCTTACACTACCGCCATGATGGCGGATGATTACGCCGGCCTGATGGACCAGCTCGGCATCAAGCAGGCACGGGTCGTCGGCTGCTCGCTCGGTTCCGTCATTGCCCAGCAGCTCGCCCTACGGCATTCCGAAAAGGTGAAAAGCATGATCCTCATGTGTACCTGGGCACGGCAGGACCGCTTCGGCCTCTATACCTGGCAGCATCTTATCAAGGCCAAGGCAAACATGCGCCCCGAAGACTTCATGCAGTGGATTCAGATGCTCATCTTCACCAAGCCCTGGTTCGACAACGACGACTGCTGGAACAACATGCAGCAGGGCCTCAAAGATGCTGCCACCAATCCTGCACCACAGCCCCTGCACGCCACCGAGGCGCAGAGCGCCGCCGCCATGACGCACAACACCCTCAACGAACTCAAAAACGTGAAGTGCCCCACGCTCGTCATCGGTGGCAAAGACGACACCTTCACACCGCAGTGGATGGGCAAAGAAGTCGCCGCCGCCATCCCCGGTGCCGATCTACACCTTTACGACAACGCTGGCCACGCCTTCCACTGGGAATGCCTCGGCGATTTCAATCCGCGCACGACCGAGTGGTTGCTAGCACACTGATCCAGTCTAGATCTCTACAACACTCGAAACAGGCATGTAGCGTAACCGCTGCGTGCCTGTTTTGCATTCTAGCCCCTGTTCGACAGTGAGGTGAATCAAACTGCGCCCGTCATTTCCCGCTTTGATCACATGGAAAGAGACAGGTCACAATAACCCCACGCCGAGGTTTGGCTTTGATCGTGAGCCGTGCGCCGATGAGATTGGCGCGGTAATCCATCACCCGCACTCCGATGCCGCTTGGCTGCCCGCCTTTGGATTTTTTCATACCGGTGCCATCGTCTTCGATCCGGAGCTCACACTCAGTCTGGTTCACCTGCTGTAGAGACAGTTTTACTTTGGATGGTTTGCCATGCCGCAGGGCATTGTTGACCGCTTCCTGGGCGATGCGGAAAAGATGCGCCTCGATATCGTTGCTTTGAATTACAATGCTGGCGTCCACCTCGCACAGGCAGGGCGTGCGAAAGTTGGTGCGCACAGTTTCAGCCAGCAGTTGCAGCGCACCGACGAGACCCCGATACTTCACGCTGGTAGGCGAAAGTCCATGGGACATGCGGCGCACTTCGGACACAGACTGGCGTAGCAGTTCATGGATGCGCTGCGCCTGTTGCTTGGTATCGCCTTGCAGATCCCCCTCCAAGGCCTCCAGCAGTGAGACAATGCCGGTCATGGTCTGGCCCACGCCATCGTGCAGGTCATGGCCCACGCGTGCCTGCTCCTGCTCCACGACGCGCAGCACCTCCTGCTGCAGACGATTGCGCTCCGTCATGTCTGTGCCAGTGACCACGACGCGATCCAGACTGCCATCGGGTTTGCGAGTGACGGTGCTGCGCAGTTCGACACTCCGCCACTCCCCGCTTTTTGTCCGCAGGCGTGAATCCGCAGGCGGGTTTTTCTCCCCACGCAACAGGCGTGCGAAGCGCTCCTTCGAGCGCACCGTTTCTGCGGCATCCATGAGACCGATTTTCCAGGGCGTCTTGCCGATCACCTGCTTCTTAGTGTACCCCATGGCCTCGATGAAGGCTTGATTGGCATGCAGGAAGCGTCCTGCTAAATCCATCCCAACGATGAACGCGGTGGTGTGGCTCACCAGCGCCTGATTGTAGGCTAGTTCAAGGCGATAGTTCAGTTCCGCCTCCTTGCGCTCCGTGATGTCTTTCACCACTGCAATGTGACGCAGCGGCGGTTCACCAGGCCGCCACATCGGCGACACGGTCTGGTTGATCCAGGTCAGTTCCCCGTTGGGAGCCACGTTGCGTTTCTCCAGGTTAAAACTGGCGATTCTACCCGCCTTCAACTCCTCCATCTGCTGTAAATCACCCTGCAAATCGTCACGATAGGTGACGTCCATGAAGGTCAGTTGCAGCAGTTCCTCACGGCTGCGCCGGTTGATCTCGCACATGCGCTGGTTCACACTCAGATAGCGGCCGGAGGCAGTGTCGATCACCGCCACGCCCACCGCCGCCTGCTCGAAGACGGCGCGGAACCGTTGCTCACTTTCCTGGAGTTCCTGCTCCACCCGTTTGCGCTCATTGATGTCTTCGAGCACGGCGACATGCCGCACCGGCGGCTCGCCAGGTAGCCACATGGGAGACACTGTCAGGTTCACCCAGTTGTAGCTGCCGTCGGGCCGCAGATTGCGTTTCTCCAGATTGTAGCTGCGGATCTTGCCGGCCTTCAATTCTTCCAGACGTTCCAGGGATCGCGGCAGGTCTTCGGGACAGGTCATATCCTTGAAGGTCATCCCCAGCAGTTCCTCGCGAGTACGATGATTGATATCGCAAATACGCTGGTTCACATTGAGAAACCGTCCCGTCGCCGTTTCCATCTCCGCCACGCCAACGGCGGCCTGCTCAAATACCGCGCGAAACCGCTGCTCGCTCTCCTGCAGTGCCTCCTCCGCTTGCTTGCGGTCGGTGATGTCCGCGATGGTGCCGGTCATGCACACCGCTTCTCCCTGCTCATTCCAGTCAGCTTCGCCACGGGTGAGGAACCAGCGATAGTCGCCGTTTTTGGTACATAAACGCAGTTCCACCTGGTAGGGGACGCGCTGCTCGAAATGCGCCTTGCGCGCGGCTTGCACTCTCGGCCAGTCATCAGGGTGCAGCCGGGACATAAACGATTCCTGGTCTTTGCCCAACTGATCGGTCTCGGCAAAGCCCAGCATCATCTTCCAACGCGGCGATAGATAAGTTTCGCCTGTCACCAGATTCCATACCCACAAACCGTCCGTGGTGGCACGCATAGCGCGCTCATAACGCTCCTCACTGACCTGTAGCGCTAGTCTGCGTTCCTCGCGCTCAATGGCCAGTGCGGCAAGTCGTGCAGCGGCGCTGATCGCCTGCAACTCCATTTGGTCTGGAGTATGAACCTCCCGGCGATAGCAGGCGAAGGCCCCCAATACCTGTCCCGAGCCACTCACCACTGGCTCTGACCAGCAGGCCAGCAGTTTGGCCTTTTCCGCCAGTTTGTGAAAGGACTCCAGCCGTGGATCGGCCAGCACATCTACACAAATCACCCGCTTGCCACCATGAGTCGCCACACCACAGATACCAATGTCAGGTGCGATGGGCATTCCATCGAGCGCTTTTCGCACATACTCGGGCAGACTGGGTGCTGCCGCCAGATGCAACCGGGTGCCACTGGCATCGGCCAGCATCACACTGCAGCGCATGCCCGAATACCCCGACTCCACGCTACGCACAATGGCCTCCAGCACGGCGGCGCACGGGGCACCCTCCACGATCAACTGTAGGTTATGCGCCTCACGTTCCTCTGCCGTTTTGCGCCTAGAGATGTCTTCCAGAGTGCCCGTCATGCGCAGGGCGCGTCGCTGATCATCCCAGCGGATGACCTTGCCACGCGCCATCACCCATTTCCATGAGCCATCCCTGCACCGCATGCGAAACTCGCGGGCAAAGCCGTCATCGTGCTGCACCCCATGCTCATTCACCGCGAGTTCGGTTCCTGGCAAATCTTCGGGGTGTACCATCGCCTGCCAGCCGAGCGCGGCACCATCGATCGGCTCACCGGCTCCATAACCAAGCATCATCTTAAACTGGCTGGAACGGAAAATGGTATTACGCGTGAGATCCCAGTCCCACACTCCAAAGCCCGAGCTTTCCAGAGCAAACTTCCAGCGCTGCTCGCCCTCAAGCAGCCGCTGCTCCGCCAGCACGCGATCCGTGATATCTCTGCCGACGGCTTGCATCTCTAGGAGTTCGCCATGAGCATCAAAAAAGCCGCGATTGACGAACTGCATCCATCGCACTTGCCCTTTGCGGTCATGAACCCGGTTCTCGATCACCACCACCGGATTCTTCGGAGTGAGCGCCCGCAGCCCGGCCTCGATCAATGATAGGTCCTCCGCTACTGCAAAAGGCCGCCATGAGTGACCGATCAACTCTTCACGCGTCTTGCCAAAAAAGCGGCAGTACACCTCGTTCACATAGGTGAAGGTGCCGTCTGGAAGAAAGCGGCAGATCGTCTCCGTCAGATCCTCCACCACCATGCGATGGGAATCTGATGTCAACAGCGCAGTCGCTGCAGCAGGTAGCACAGAAATTGGGGCCATGCGTGACTTCATGTAGGAGCATCTGCACCATAACCCTGCGGGGCGCACAAGCCACCGCAGAGATGGGCGATCAAGGGATGTATCCCATCGACTTCATCCACTCTGCCACGCGGTTCGGCCAGTCGTTCACCGGCCCGCCGCTTTTGCGCATGCCGAATCCGTGACCGCCTTTGGCATAAATGTGCAGTTCGCAGGGGATGTTGAGCTTTTTGTACTCCAGGTAGAGCAGTGCGCTCGCACTGGCCGGCCAACCGTCATCATTTGCATGCACCAAGCACATAGGAGGTGATTTGGCCGTGACTTCATAACCAGGCAGCAGATGCGTGATGTCTTCTTTGCTGACGAGGTAGGCCGGATAAACCGGAATGGCGAAGTTGGGGGTCGCATCCTCCACATCCAATGCTGGATCGGTGGTGTAGGTGCGCTCGTTTGCATGCAGCGCCGTCATCACGGTGAGATGACCGCCGGCAGAGAAGCCGAGGATGCCGATGCGATCTGGCTTGAGGTCCCACTCTGCGGCGTGATGTCGGATCACCCCCATCGCGCGCTGCGCGTCCTGCAACGCCTCGCGGCCTGGATCTTTTGGGTCACGCTTCGGCACACGGTATTTGAGCAGGATGCCCGTAACGCCATGTTGCACGAGGAAATCACACACCTGCGAGCCTTCATGCTCATAGGCCAGGATGCCATAACCACCACCAGGACAGACCAACACCGCCGTGCCATTCGGTTTTTCCGGTTTAAAGACCGTGATCATGGGGTCTGTCACATTCGTGATGCGAACCACATCCGTCGGGGACTTTTTGGGGATTTCCTTCTCGGCCTCGATTTTCACTCCGGGTTTTTCCGGCGCGCCGCCGGGCCAGAGTTTCACCACTATAGGTTCAGCGGCAAACAAGGAGGAAGAGACAAACAGAAGGGCGGGAATGAGCTTCATGGTGCCGCTAATGGAGCGGAAATCACCGCGCAACGCAAGGCAGCATCATCGCATCCCGCATGCCGTGGAGGATTTTTTTATCCGCCGGGCAGACCGTGGCCAGCACCCCGCCAAGCGCCGGGTCATTGTCCTCCTCTGACGTGGCAAAATAGTACGGACATAGACGCACTCGGCTCTGCATCGCCCGCGTGGCCTGCTTTTCCTCATCCCAAGCTGGATGCGTGACCACCCGGGCGCGATGGAACTCCTGCAACACGAAGGGATTGGTCGGGAAACTCGCCAGGGCTTCGTCAATCGCCGCGCCCCACTGCTCCTGCGAAAGATCGTGGCCAATGAACACCCCGCGCGAGCCCCAGCCGCGTTCGGAAAAACCGCTGATCTTCAAAACCAACTGCCGCAGCTTGCCTCCGAAGGATTTCATTTCGTGCCAGCTCTGGATGTCGAGCTTCGGCCAGACGGCGAAGGGAGGCAGAGGCACAGGATCGACGACCCAGCCCATGGGGATGCATTGCTGCAGAAGCGTGTGCTGCTCCGCATCTAATGCGGATTTCCAATAGTCTGCCAATGCGGGCGACCAGAAGAGGGCGAGCCAGAGCTTTTCTTCGAGGAAGGCTTTGATGGGTGGAGTGAAGCTTAACTCGCCGCGCTCCGCCATGCGCAGCATGACATCGGCGTTCTCCACGTTGGCGAGATCAAATAGCTCAAAGAAACGGTAAATCGCTGCGCCGTTGAGTTCATAGGGCTGGACCTCCCATGGCCGCAGCACACGGCGGCCGAGTTTCTCCGCCAGCCAGCTCATCTCCGGAAGGTAATCGCCCGATTCACGCGAGATGAGAATGTCTTCGCTCGGAAATGCGGCGGCAAAGGCTTCCACCATGCCTGTGGCTCCGCCGATAACGTTTTGATCCAGCGCGGCATAGGTCTCATTCAGCCACGCCGTCAAACCGATGCCGCCGGGCAACGAATCCAGCTCCGAGATGGCCACCCCGGTCTCTGTCAGCACCAAGTCCGGCCGCAGCACACGCGGCAGGTCTTCATGCCAGCGCGGATTCCGCCCCAGCTCGGTCACCCGCTGCGGCTTGCCCTGATCCAGCAGCTTCGCCACCCAAGGATAGTCCTCATCAAAGTACAACCGGTTGCATGCGCGCTGAAACGAGCGCAGCGCCGGTCCCAGATGGCGGATCAAGGTCACCGTCGCCGCGTCCAATGCGAACGCTTCTGGAGAAAGCACCCATTCCTTCTCCGCAAAGAAGCCCTGCCCCGGAAAGGAAGCGCGGATTTGGGAGATCGATTCAGCGGCAGATACTGGCATTGAGAACGATTACGTCGGACAAATGCATCTGTCTCACTTCACTTACCTGCCACCTTTGCATTTCCCGAAGGCAGCGTGCGAATGCGTTGGGTCGGGCTGAGGCCGTATTTGTCGGGTTGGTACATGGCTTCAATTTTTGCAGGCGGAGCGGTGGTGTCGCCTTCGGCGATGACGCGGGCGAGGTATTGCAGGCTGAACTTGCCTTTGGCGGGCGCAAAGTCCGTGAAGAACAGAGCGCGGTCGGTGCGGATTTCGCGGTGGTCGCAGAACCAGGCCTGGGTGCCGTCGGGGAGTTGTTCGCCCTCGCGTTCGTTCTGGGTACCGAACTCGGGATTGATGGCTTCGAAGACGGCGGGCAGCGCATCGTCTATGGCGAGATAGCGATCACCACCGCCGATTTCGATTTTGAGCGTGACGACGACCATGTCGCCGACGCGGAGGTCTTCGGTGCCGGAGGTGGAGCCATCCATGTTCAGCTCTTCGTACCTGCGCTCGATGGCATAACCTTTGTTTTCCCCTGCAAAATCGCGCTGCGGCGGAAAGCTGCGGGCTTCAATGCGACCGTAAATCTCACGACCTGCGGGAAGTGCGACGCTGAGCGGCTTGGCGCTGAGCGCCTGATTGAGCGCAAAGTTCACATGGGTACTGGAAAAGCCTGCGGCGAGATTCAGCGGCACGGCCTGGGTGTCCCAATGACCCGTCGCGGTGAGCGGTTCACCAGCTTTCTTCAAGCTGCGCTCGTAGGCGGCCAGGGCGGTGAGCGTCCAGGCATTGGTGAAGGTGTTGCCCCATTCGCCACGACCATTGCGAGATTGCAGGATCGAAACGGCAAGGTGTTCTGCGTCTTCGGTGAGGCCGAGATGCGTGTAGCAGATCAAACGCAGTGCCTTATTGGCACCGTTGCCAGCCCAGTGGCTCCAGACGACAGGATGCGGTGCTGGCGCAGGTGTCGCCTTGGCCTTGGTTTCAGTTTTCGACTTGGCATGGGCAACCTTTGCCTTGCTCTCGGCTTTCTCTGGAGCGGGATGCTCAACAGGTCTCCAGCCAATCGTGTCCTTGATCTGCTGCTCGGGTGCGTTGCTCAGGCACATGGAGAGCGCGAGATAGAGTTTGGCGATCTCAGGGAGGTGCTCGCGTTTGCTGAACAGCAGGTTCTGATACGCAGGTTCGGGTTTGCCAGCCTTCGCGAGGGTATAAAGCGCCAGAGCGGAGTCGGTGATGTTGTAGAGGTCTTTTTCCTCATCGAGACCACGCAGTTTTTTCGAGAGGAACTCGACCAGCTTGTTGATCGCATCGGCAGGCACATCCGCACCTTGATCGCGTGCGCGGAGCAGCAGCAGGCCACCGTAGGCGCTGCCCCAGAAGCTGGACTCAGTGCCGCCGGGCCAATAGGCCAAGCCGCCGTCATCCGTGGTCATTTGCAGGAGCTTGTCCACACCGGCCTGCACCACCTGCTTCGCTTTGCCGCTGCCCAGTTGATCCGGGAACAGCGGCTCGTATTTGCCGAGGGCGAGCCAAGGCATCGTGGCAGAGGTGGTTTGTTCCACGCAGCCATACGGGTAATGCAGCAGGTAGTCGAGCGCATCGCGGGCCTCATAAAGACGGCTGTTGCTGATGCCCAGTGAGAGCGAGCCTTCGCCTTCGAGCAGCGCGGGGTTCACGTCCTTGATGAGGTTCTCGTTCGGTTCATCGGCCTTGAGCTTCGTGTAGCTCACGTAGCGCAGCTCGGGCACGGGATGATTCACCTCAAAGGTCGATTCCGTGCCGTCGCTGGCTGCCACAGGCCAGTCCACACCGCGTGCGGCCCATTTCCATTTGGCGGTGCCAAGTTGCACAAACTGCACCGGAAAAGCAGTCGCAGCGGTTTCACCGGCTTTGATCTGTAAGATGACCTTCTGCAGTTTGGCGCTGCCACGGGTGTCAGCCTTGAGAGAGGCGGGAACGAAAGCGCGCTTCTCCTGAATGAAGTTTGCCGTGGCATCGAGTTCGAGTGTGACCTCCACCGCACCGGCATTGGGCGTGGTGTTGTGAACGACGGCCTTCACGAGGAACTCATCGCCCAGCCTTGCGAAACGCGGCACCGCCGGCTCGATCATGAGCGGCTTATTGATTTTAAAGGCTGATTCGCCATGGCCGAAACGATCCACGCCATGTGCGGCGACGGCCATGATGCGGTAGCGTGTGAGATTGTCTGGCGCAGTGACGCTGGCGGTCAGACTGCCCTGCGCATCGGTGGTGCCCGATGCGAGCCACAGTGGCGTGACAATGAAGTTTTTTCGCAGGTTCACGTTCGGCCCGTTTTCGTCGCCGTCACCACCACCGACAACAAACCCCTTGTTGCCACGATCACGAGCGGCGGCCTCTTCAGACAGCAGATTGTCGAAGGAGGTGAAGCTGTCGATGGCAAGCGGCAGCTCAGCATGGAAATACGAGGAAGGGTCAGGCGTCTCATGCTTCATGAGGCTCAGCACGCCTTCATCAACAGCGTAGAGCGTCACATCCGCGCCAGAGACCACCGCACCTTTGGCATCGGTGATCGTCGTGGTGATTTTCACTTCTTCGGCAGGACGCACTTCATCATGATCCGGCTTCACTGCGAGCTTCAGTTCCTTTGCGTCTGACTCGACCGTGAGCGCACAGTAGCCGACGCGATACTCTGGCATCTTGTGCTGCTTGGTGCTAGCGGCCGAACCACGGATGACGATGACGGAGACAAAGACATTGGGAAATTCGTCTTCACCCAGCGGCACACGGATGATCGGATTTTCCAGCGTGAGTTCAGCCACAAACTGGCGATGCAGCTTGTTGCGCTCCACTGTGACGAGCGCGGTACCGGCGATGGGTGTTTTGACCACGATGACGGCGTCTTCGCCGGGTTTGAGCTTGATTTTCTCTGGCTGCAGGTTCATGCGGTTGCCATCCTCCATCGCCCAGGGGAATTCGTTGCCACCGACAGCATAGAACGGCATGCGCGAGAGCACCTTCGTGCCCTTGGCATCCACCGCCTCGGCAGTGACGAAATAGACACCGCCGCCAGCCGGAGTGAACGGCACGGTGACCGAGGGTGCCGAACCTGTGGTGACGGCTTTCAGATCAAAGCTCTGCTTCAATTCTTCACGCAGAACAACTTGGTCCTTGGTCGTCGATCCGCCGCCTGCGGTGGCGATTTTGAGTGTGTGATATTCCTGGCGCTCGATTTTAAGATCCACGTGTACCTTGCCTGTGGCGGGCGCGCCTTTGGAATCAATCGCGAGGACTTCAAGCTGCAGCGCTTTGCCAGCAGTGCCGAAATAATCGGGGCCTTTGAGACCCAGCAGGAAATCCGCGCCGGGCACTTCAAACTCGGCGGCAGAACTGATGGTCTGCTCGTTGATGTCGGTGACTTCGGCGTTCACCCGCACGCGTTGTGGCAGCGCGGCACGGTCTGCTGGTGGCTGTGGCATTTCGAGCGTGGCAGTGCCGTCCTCGGCCAGGAAGAGATTGCCATTCACGAACCATTCGTTCTCCGCAGCATCATTATCCCGACCGGCGTAATCGCCATTGGCATCGCGGTCCTGCGCATAGTGCGACCACGCATCTGCTTCACCGAAATGATACTGGCGGTAGGCCTCTGGGGCTTCGTAGTTGCGCTGTGAGTTCGCACTCCATTGCACTTTGGCCACGGAAAGCGCCTTGCCCATGTAGTAGTTCGCGCTGAGCGGCAGGTGGATGCGGTCGGGTTGAAACTTGATCGCCTGGGTGTCGAGTTTCACCTCGAAAGTGTTCGGCTTGTAGTCGTCAATACGGAAGGTCATGCCGCCGCCGGCGTTGCTCTGGCTGTTTGGATTGGCCGCCTTGAGATTGATCGAAAGATCGTACCAGCCCGCAGGTCCGGTCGGCAGCACGACATCATCCGCCCAGGCACCGCTCGCCGTGAACGTGACGGGTTTGTCGATCACGATGCGGTAGCGCGGATCGCGGACTACGAGACGCCCTTCTGCGGGCGCTTGATCAAGGCTCAATTCATCGCCAATGAGCAAACGAGTGTGCGCCTTGAAATGCGCTGTGTCACCGGGCTTGTAGAGCGGGCGGTCGGAAAAAACAAAGGTGCGCCGCTGCGGCTGCCAGACGTTTTCATAGGCCTGCGAGATGTCGTAGGGAATGCGAATGCTGCTGTCGCCGCACTCGATAACGGCACAGTCACCGTTCTTTTCAGCGAGCACAAACGAAGGCGTGGCTCCCGGTGCGGTGGCAATGCCGCTGGCGTCGGTGTCGCCGTAGCCAATGAGTTTCAAATCAGCATCGACGAGGGTGAGGCGCACGCCAGGCACTGGCCGACCCGTTTCCAGTGATGTCACGAAGATCATCGACTCACGCCCGTTGCTCTTTTGCATGATGCCCAGGTCGGTGAACTGCACGAGCGTCTGAGTGACAACGCCTTTCTGTTGAAGCCCGGCGGCGGCAGTGCCTTCGAGCTCGATGAACAGCGGTGCCGCAGGAAAATCGCCGAGCACTTCACGCCAGTTCAGCTTCAGGATCTCGCTGTGATCGAGCGGCTTCGTCACCGGGAAACTGCGGTCAAACACCTGCGTGCCAGGGTAGGCGTCGATGGACTGCGTTTTGTAGGCCGCTTTTTGTTTGTCGTTGCCATAGAAGGCCGTGCGGTAGGCACGGTATTGATCGAGCGCTTTCAGCAGTTCAGGTCCATTGAGGCGCTTCGCCCGCACCCGCACCTGACTCACATTCGCGGCGCTGAATTCATAATTCGCCGTGCCTTTGGCGAGCTGTGCGTTGATGAAAGTCGGAGCAGCAAGATAAGGGGGATTGGGGATGAAGGTGACGCTCTTCTTGACCGGGCTCCCCAGAGTCATGCCATCGCCTGATGTCATCGCAGGATCGACCATGACAGTTTGCGGCTGTTGCAGCGGGAATTTGCCACTGATGCGCAGCGTGCGGAAAAACACCTCGGCCTTCGTCTCGCCTGCGGGAATCGGATCAAGGTGGACCAGCGCGGCGAGTTTCTTCGCAAATGCGGCCTGCTCCTCGGGTTTCATTTCCTCGCCGGAGGACGGCAGGAGGCGTTTGTTGAAATCGATATCGATGTAGTAGTCACTGTCGAACGGTGTATGCGCCTCGACCTCGCGCACCTCGAACGGTTTGATTTCACCGAGTTGGATGTCATCACCCGTGGCGATTTGATTGATGCCAGCGGCGTTGCTAAGCGTTTGCGCGATGGTGAGACGCCATTTGCCAATGGCAAGCGGCGCTTCGGGCTCGATGATGATGGCACTGAGGCGGGCGGCATCATCCCCCACGGCAGGCTTCACCTTGGAGATTTCCTCCGCCCAGGTCGCCTGCGGCTCAGTGCTCATGCGGGTGAAGTCCTTGCCCGTGGCATGGCGAACTTTAGCAGCGACCGGCTGCGGTGATGATTCCGAGACGAACTTGATGTGCTTGACGACCTCCGCAGGCGTCACGCTGTCGTTGAACTCGAAGAGAAAACGTGGAGTGCGATTCTGCGCATCGTCGTCAAACCAGCGCGGATGTTGGTCGATGATGCGAAAGCGGGCGCTGTTCACCGAATCGAGCCTTTCCACCGCGAGGGGCTTGCCAGCGAGGTCGATCAAACCGGCGCGCAGTTTGAACTCATAACTGCTGGCAAACTTCGGTGCCTGCGTGAGGTGGAACTGGCCGCTACGGGTGCTCGTCCACTGAAACGCACCCGTCAGCTCCGGTATAACGACCAGGGGCGAGGTGGTCGCGCTCTTGCCAATCTGATCCTTCGCCACCATCGCCGTTGGAAAGACGACCTCAATGGTCGATTCGGGTGCCAGTTCGGCAGGATTGATAGTGATGTTCGCATGCAACTCTTGTGCTGGCGGTGTTTTGGTGGGGGCACCGGATTTAGCTGGAGCCGCGTGGGAGCAGTCAAAAACTGAAACAAACGCCAGCGTCATGGCTGGCAGCAGCGCGAGGCTGAAAGTGGTTTTCATGGCGAACAGTGGGTTCGCCAGGAGAGTAGCACGCCGCCCGCAGGGGCGAGGACTTTTTGGAGAGTTTTTGGAAACCTGAGAAAGGCCCGATTCAAAGCAATTCCACGGCCTTGCGTCGCGCCCACGCATCCGCCTCGATCAATGCTCCAAGATCTGGATGCTGCACCACCTGATGCGCAGTCATGACGCGCTCCACCGTTTGCCAGATGCCGGGGAACGAAATCTTGCCGTTGAGAAAGGCATCCACGGCGACTTCATTGGCAGCGTTGAGCACAGCAGGCAGGGTGCCGCCGATGGTACCGGCGTGGCGGGCGAGATTGAGCGCTGGAAAATCGTCCACGCGGGGCGCTTCGAAATGCAGCGCGCCGACCTTGGCAAAATCGAGCGGCTTGAGATTATTCGTCACGCGGTCAGGCCAGGTCACCGCGTATTGGATCGGGAAGCACATGTCGCTATGGCTGAGCTGGGCGATGACGCTGTTGTCGGCGAATTCGACCATGCTGTGGACGATGCTTTGCGGATGCACGACGACTTCGATCTTGTCCATCGGCACGTCGAAGAGCCACTTCGCTTCGATCATTTCCAGGCCTTTGTTGAAGAGAGTGGCGCTGTCGATGGTGATCTTGCGGCCCATGGTCCAGGTGGGATGCTTCAGCGCCTGAGCGACGGTGACGCCAGGCAATTGATCGGCAGGCAATGTACGGAAGGGGCCGCCGCTGGCGGTGAGGAGAATACGCTGAACGCTGCTGTGGCGGTGGCCTTCGAGGCACTGGAAGATGGCGTTGTGCTCGCTGTCCACGGGCAGGATGTTCACGCCTTTGCGCTTCGCGGCCTCAGTAACGGCCTCGCCAGCCATGACGAGGATTTCCTTGCTGGCCACGGCCAGATGCATGCCGCGCTCAATGGCGGCAAGCGCCGGTGCAAGACCTGCGGTGCCGACAATGGCAACGAGTACCATATCCGCATCGGACTCGTTGACGAGATCGACCAGCCCCTGTGTGCCCGTATGCAGCACGACATCCGCTGGCAGCAGAGCGCGTGCTTTCTCAGCAGCCGCAGCATCGGTGAGGGCGACCTGCTTCACGCCAGTCTCGCGGACCTGCGCCACGAGCGCCTCAACACTGCTGTTCGCGGCCAGACCGACGATCTGCATGCGCTCGGGAATGTCGCGCGCGACTTTGAGGGCACTGGTGCCAATGGAGCCGGTGGAGCCGAGGAGGAGGACTTTGCGCATCACGAATGCTTGCTTTGGCTTATCGGGCGATGGCGGACAAGTAAAAATAAAATACCGGCGCGGTGAAAAGCAGGCTGTCGGTGAGATCAAGGATGCCGCCGATGCCGGGGAGGGCGTGGCCACTGTCTTTGATGGCCACGCAGCGTTTGAGCACGGATTCCGCCAGATCTCCCGTGACGGCAGTGGCACAGAGCACCGGAGCGAGGATCATGCCGTGCATCCAGGTAATGGGGGCGAGTTTTTCGGGCATGATGGCCAGTAGGACCTCTGCGGCACCAAACGAGCCGATGAAGGCACCGACAAAACCCTCCCACGATTTCGCGGGGCTGATGTGCGGGATCATCTTGTGCTTCCCGAACAGCACGCCAACCACGTAAGCCCCCATGTCGCTGAATTTCGTGACCATGATGAGGAAGAGCACGAGAAAAATATCGGTGATGCCCTTGCCGTCGGCATGAAAGTACATGAGCCGCACCATGAAACCGAAGAAGATGACGGTGTAAACGGTGCCAAAGACAGTGTTGAAGATGCGCTGCAGGGTGGACGCACCTTCGAGCTGATGACGATAGCAGAGGATGAAAGAGCCGTGCACACTGGCGGTGAGTGCCGCGAGATCGAACTCCATGGGCGGTGCTTTATGCCGGGAAGTCGTGTACCAGATCACCACACCCCAATAGGTGATGCAAATGACGAAGCCGAGCGCGTTGAAGGAGCGCGCATGCGGGTCATTGCGCAGCAGCCGAAAATACTCAACCGCACCCGCGACGCCAAAAAATCCGGTGATGGCAATGACCAGCCAGGTGTTCTGCCATTCCAGAAAGGCCACCGAAAGCAGCGACCACAGCAGCAGGGTGCTGAACAAACGGGATGCGAAAACGCGACGCTTGCTTGGCGAGGTGGTCGGCTTGACTGCTGCGGTTTCGGACATGCGGCGGGTTGGGGTGCGCATTTAGAGCCTATCCCGCTGATGAGAGCAATGCGATTTCGCATTTGGCGCTGCTTCCTGCCCTGTTAATTTCACGCTTTATGGGGCGTTCAGTGGCAAGAGCACCCACCACTGCCTTCACAGCCCACCCGAAAAGAAGGTCCGTAGCTCGTGCAGCCCCTGCCCTTCGGCGCAGACTTCGGCCAAATTCGACACCGCAGCGGGGATGTGCTGCTCGTAGTGCGGTTTGCCGAGATTGCGGCTCAGATTGGCATAGGCACCGAGCGCCTGCATCAGGCGCTGGGCGGCACAGAGATAAAACACTTCACGCACGTCGCTGAAACCCAGACCGCGGTGATCGGCATAGTAGCGCAGCAGGTAGGCGCGCTCCGTCCTCGTGAGATTCACATAGGGATCGTAAAGCAGCGAGGCCAGATCGTATTCGGCGAGGCCGAGGCGCAGGCCTTGATAATCCACCAGCCACGCGTCCTCTCCACGGATGAGCACATTCTGGCTTTGGAAATCCCGATGCACCAGACAGCGCGGCAGGCGGGCCAGTCGGCGGCGGAGCTGCCGGAGCGTTTCATGGGCGGCGTTGTACTCAGCATTGGAAAAATCTCGCCCCAGGTAGCCGCGCACAAAGTGCTCCAGGAAGTAGTTCTGCTCCCATTCGTAGAGCGCCTCATCAAAGCCGGGTTCGAGTTCTTTGAGATCTACCGGCGTCAGCGCCTTTTCTCCAACCGCATGAAATTTGGCCGCTTCACGCAGGGTAGCCTGGTACAGAGGGAAACGCCTGTCCCAGGACTCCTCGTTGAAGGACTGTAGATCAATGCGCCCCAGATCCTCCAGCCAGACACAGAGGCGCTGCTGATCGAAGGCATACACCTGCGGCACATGCGCACCGATTTTCTTCAGGCGATGGGTGGCGGGAACGAACTTGGGGTTGTCACGCCGCGCCAGGGTGTAAACCATGAGAATCATCGGCTCACGCTCAGCCTGCCACTTGAGGCGATAGAAATGGCGGTCAGAGGCTCCCTTGAGAATCACCTCCACTTCACAAGGCGTACCGTTCAGTTCAGGGAACTGTTCGCGGGTAAAAATGAGCAAAGCCTCGTGTTCGGGGAGCATGGGTGGGGGGGAATGCGGAATGACGAATGCATAATGACGAATGTCCAATGCAAAGCCGCAATTGGTTAAAAATCGACATCCTCGGCATTTCCTGGAGCCGTGATGCCGCTGCGGACGATGCAACGCTTCAGCTCCGCACCGGCCTGCACCCGACCGCCAGGCCAGACAATGCTGTCCTCCAACTGCGCTCCGGCTTCAACCACGGCCCCAGCACCAATGACATTGATGCCACGCAAAACGGCCCCAGCTTCGACTTGCGCTGCTGGATCGATCGCCGGGCCATACATGCCATTCAGGGCGGAATGGGCGGATAAATAAGCTGTGCGGCTGCCCAGATCCCACCAACTGCCTTGGTCGATCACGACGGCACCGAGCTTGGCCCCGGCGCGGATCATGTTGAGGAAGATGGGGATGACGGACTCGACCTTGCCAGGGGTGATCCAGTCGTGAATGGCCGGATCACAGGCGTAGATGCCGGTGAAGAGGTATTTCCCCTCATCGCCCGTGCCGAGTTTGTTGCGGATGTCGGTGACGAGGCCGCGCCGAGGATCAAAGGCAATGTGCAGGGACGGGCCATGACTGCGCAGGACCAGGGTGACGAGATTGCCGTTTTCACGATGCTCGGTGAGCAGCGGCTTCAGCGGCAGGTCGGTCAGGATGTCGCCGTTATAGACGAGGAAGGGTTCGTTGCCGAGCAGATCGCGCACATTGGCAATGCCGCCGGCGGTTTCGAGCCGCACCGGGCTTTCGTTGCGGAACTGGATCGGCGTGCTCCGGTAGCTTTGATCTGGAAAGGCCCTGGCGTAGGCCTCCGGGATGTGGTGAGTGTTCACCACCAGCCGCGACACGCCCGCTGCAATCAAGTGATCAAAGGCATACGTGATCAGCGGCCGGTGAAACACCGGTACCAGCGGTTTCGGAAGCTGCTCCGTCAACGGTTTCAGCCTCTCACCAATGCCTGCGCCCAATACAAATGCCTGTTTCACGCGCGGGACTTACGCGGACACGCTGGCGGTGCAAACGGAAGTTGCCACGACGACTCAAGCCGCCTTCCGCTTCCGCAGCCAGGTGACGAGCCCCACGATGCCCGCCACAGCAGCCACCGCCGACAGTGTGTAACGCTCCTTTGAATCGGTTCCGCACAACGCACACAGGGCATCGGGAGCGCCAGCCGCCGCAGCGGCCGCCTCCAAGGATTCAGCGGTGATGGGCGGCGGTGCCTTGGTGCGCGGCGTGAAGGTCTTCAAATCCAGCACATAGCTGGTTTCTCCAGGAAAGAGGATTTGGTAGCGCTCGACTTTTTTGCCGAGAGCGGTGTTGTGATACAGCACGCTCAGGGTTCCCCCAGGCAAGGCCTTGATCGAGTAGCCCGTGCTGCCGGCGGGGAGCTTCGTGCGCCAAGTGCCCGTGAGCATGACCGGGTCTTCGGGCAGTTTCAGGGGCACATTTTCTGCGGCAGTAAACTCCCAGGCCAGATCGGGCTTCACCTCCACCACGGGGTCAAGTACGACCTCGACCACCCGCAGCACATACTCGCGGGCCTGCGCCTTGAGTTTTGCCTGCTGCTCCGCAGGCGTGACACCCAGGTCGGCATTCGTGAGGTAAGGGGCCACATTGGGATCCGGCTGGAAACTACGCGGATCGATCTCCACCTGGAGCATCCAGTCCCCGTTTTGCTCGAAATGAGCACGTACGGCCACATCCGGCAGCGGATGCGCCAAACAGGGAGAGGCGAACGCCAGAAGGGCGAGCATGCAGAGGCTGGGTGCCATGTTCTTCATCCTGCCAGCGTGGCACAGGCCGGGGGCCTGTGACGAGCTTTTTTCAAAAACCCCACATTTTTTGATTGGCAGGGGGGGCAACCATCGTTTTGAATGGGTGCAAATCCGCTCGGTCACTTCCCTGACGGAAAGCTAACCTCATTCAAACACAACATGAAATCCATCCTCACCACCCTCGCCGTTCTCGGCCTCTCCGTGTCTGCTTTCGCTGGCTGCGGCAAAATCGACACCACCACCGGCACGCTCAAGTCCGTTGACGCTGACTCCAAGTCCATCGTGATCGAATCCGCTGGCAAAGAAGTCAAGCTCACCCTGACCGCCGCCCTCTCCGGCGCTGACAAGCTCGTCGGCAAGAAAGTGACCGCCACCAGCTCCCACAAGAAAGTGGAGACCCTCAAGGAAGGCTGATCTCATTTTGTGGTGATCTTTTCACCCAAGAAGCCCGGAAGCGAACCTTCCGGGCTTTTTCATGCCTGCGCTCGGAACCAAGCATGGCTCAATTTGCATTTATTCTTGTGATTGACTGAAATAACCCGTTAGATTTATGCTCTTAATTACCTGGCACAGGTCATCCGGCCTTAGCCAGTCTCAAGACATCCACACCAACATCATCATGAAATTGCTTCTCACCCTTGCTCTCGCCTCTTCCAGCCTCCTGCTGAGCAACTGCTCCAACGGCCACTGTATCTTCGCGAAGAAAAAGGCTGCCTCCTCCTGCTGCGCTACGCCCGCCACCGCCTCCTGCTGTGCAGCGCCGGCCGCCAAGAAGAGCACCAAGCACTAATCCCTGCCGCTCTGGCAGAATTGAATCTCGAAGCCCGGAGACGGCGTCTCTGGGCTTTTTTGTGACTGCATTGCGCAGATCTTGTCCTCCCCTGCGCCACTCTTGCCGCAGCTTGGTTTAAACATGCATGCCAGATGCAAGTTTAAACCCCTGCCCTCGTAAATCGTGGCATGCGACTCAGTCTTTTCTCCGATTATTCCCTGCGCGTGCTCATGTTTGCCGCGCTGAAAGGGGAAACGTTTTCCCTCAGCGAAGTCGCTGCAGCCTACGACATCTCGCGGCACCATCTGGTAAAGGTGGTGAACTTTCTCGCCAAGCTCGGCTACCTCGAAACCCGCCGTGGCAGAGGAGGTGGTATTGCCCTGGGCATGCCCCCAGAAGACATCCGCATCGGCATGGTCGTGCGCCGCACGGAGGACACGCCTTTCATCGTCGAATGTTTCGACAAGCAGCACAACACCTGCCCCATCAACGGTTCCTGCCGCCTCAAAGGCGCGCTCTCCCAGGCCGTGAACGCCTTTTACGAAACTCTCGACCGCCACACGCTGCGTGATCTCGTCACCGGTTCCGCAGGCAAGGGCATGAAGGAGAGGCTGCTGCCGCAGCAATGACGAATGTCAAAACACCCAGCCATGCCAACCTCTTTCTCCAGTGCTCCAACGCAATACTTATCCCTCTTGTGGTTGAGCTTCGTCATGTTGATTTCGTCATTCATCACTCTCCATGCCGAAGATGAGTACGAGAACGCTCCCATCCGCTACTCCGACACCACGCCCAACGACGCCGCTCAACGCCTTGAAAGGCTCATGACCGCAGGCAAAGTCAAAATCGACCGCACCGATGCCTGGACCGTACTGCGCGATGTGATGAAGCAGTTCGACATCCCACAGGAGTCGCAAGTCATGGTTTTCTCCAAGACCAGCAAGCAGAACGACCGCATCAGCCCGCAGACACCGCGCGTGGTCTATTTCGGTGACAACGCCTACGTGGGCTACTGCCTCGGTGGTTCGATCGAGGTGGCCACCATTGATCTGAAGCTCGGCCCCATCTTCTACCTGCTCGATCCGTATGAAGAGCCCGCCAAGCCACTGCATTTCCAGCGCGACAACAGTTGCCTGAGCTGCCACGGCGGCCCCTTCACGCCCGAGGTTCCTGGCGTCATCGTGCGCTCGGTGTACCCCGGCCCGGAAGGCCATCCCATCATGAGCCAGGGCAGCACCGTCGTCGATACGACGACCCCGTTCAGCGAGCGCTGGGGCGGCTGGTACGTCACCGGTAAACACGGCAGCGTCCTGCATCGTGGCAACGTCACTGCCACCGAGAAGAACGATCAGACCATCACCATTGACTTCAAAGCTGGCGCAAACGTTTCCAACCTCGCCAAGTTTTTCGATGTCACTCCCTATCAGCGCAAGCAGAGCGACATCGTCGCCCTCATGGTGCTGGAACACCAGACCAGTGTGCAAAACATCCTCACTAAAGCGAATCAATCTTCCTTGCGCGCTATGCACATGCAGACCAGCCTCCAGCGTGAACTGGGCGAAACCGTCATGAGCGAACCCACCGGCACCGCGCGCCGCATCATCGACCATTCTGCTGAGGACGTTGTTGAGGCCCTGCTCTTCAAGGACGAAGCCGCCCTGCCCGAAGGTGGAATCGAGGGAGATCCCGCATTCCAGACCGCCTTCACCCAACGCGCCCCGCAAAGCAGTAATGGCCGCAGCCTGAAGGACTTTCAGCTCCTGCACCGCCTCTTCAAATACCGCTGCAGCTACATGGTTTACTCCCAAACCTTTCAGCACCTCACTGCCCCGCTGAAACAAACCGTCCTGCACCGCCTCTGGACCATCCTGGAAGGCAAGGACACCACCGGCCAGTACGCCTACCTCAGCGATACCGAGCGCGGACACATTCGGCGCATCCTCGCTGAGACACTGCCTGGCGCACCCGCGGAGTGGAAGAAGGCACTGGCGGCAAAGTGAGTCGTGCTGCGAGTTGAAAACTCCCGCTCCATCTCCAACCTGCGCGCATGAAACAGCTCTTCATCCTTCTGCTCTGCGCACTCAGCCTCTCCGCCTGTGGAGAAAAACAGCCCGCCACAGTCGATTTCTTCGACAAAGACGTCGAAATGCTAAATGAGGGCAAAGAGGCAAATTACAAGGGCAAGCCGTACACAGGCATCATCCGCAGCAAGCATTCCAACGGAAAAGCAAAGGGAGAATATCCCTACATCAACGGTAAAATGCACGGCGTGATGAAGGAATGGTACGAGAACGGCCAGCAGTCTGCTGAAACCAACTTTGACCATGGTCAGCGCCACGGCCTCAACCGCTACTGGGACTTGAAGGGCCGCCAAACGAAGGAGCAAATTTACGATCACGACAAATCCATCAGCGAGAAGCATCTCTGAACCTGAAGCTTTAAACTCAAGTTCATGGTCGCACCCGTCATCGCACTGCTCGTCATCGCCCTTGTCTCGCTGCTGGTGGTACGCGTGGGTTCGACGGCGCTGATGATGACCGGCATCAGCTGGGACACGGCCAGCTTTCAGGCCTACTCCGCTTTTTTTGGCGTCGGGTTCACCACCAAGGAAACGGAACTCGTTGTGAACCATCCCGTACGCCGCCGCATCATCCGCGACCTCATTCTCGCGGGGAACGTCGGCCTCACCTCCGCACTCGCCACGCTCATTGTGACCCTGCTGCAAAGCGGTTCCGGTGGCGACACCATGCTCATGCTCGGCTGGCTCATCGGGGGACTCATCCTACTGCTGTTTATCTCCCGCCTCACGTGGTTTCAAAAAGTGCTCGACCACCTCATCCAGCACACCCTTGAACGCACCGGGATGGTGCATGCGCTCGATTACGAACTGCTGCTGCGCATCCAGCACGGCTACGTCGTTTCCGAGATCGAGGTACCAGCAGGAAGTTATCTCGCGGGCCGTACGCTACGTGATTCGCGCCCATGGGATCGTGGCGTCGTCATTCTTGCCATCAAACGCGACGGCAACATCCATTCCGGCATTCCAGCTCGGGACGACATGATCCTGGCAGGCGACGCACTCACCGCCTATGGCAAAGAATCCGCCCTTCAGGCCATGACACAGCCCGTGGAGCAACCCGGAACCAAACACAAAGATCCATGAACCTCACCAACCAAGTCTGCGCCGTCACCGGCGGTGCCAAAGGCATCGGCCTTGCCACTTCTCAAGCCCTGCTCGCACGCGGTGCGCGGGTGGCCCTGCTCGATCTCGAAAACGTCGTGATCGACCATCCGCACGCGCTGTCGATTCGCTGCGATGTCTCCTGCGCTGCGGATGTTCAAGCAGCCGTCAATCAAATCACCGAGCAACTCGGTCCCATCGATGTCTGGGTGAACAACGCCGGTCTCGCTCGTCATCGCTGGATTCCTGACTACACCGAGGAGGAGATCGACCTCATGCTGGCGGTGAATCTCAAAGGCACGATTCTCGGTTCCCAAGCAGCCCTGAAGGCCATGATGCCGCACAAGCACGGCCACATCGTCAACGTCATCTCCACTGCCAGCCTGCGCGGCATTCCGAGCGAGACCGTTTACTGTGCCGCGAAGTGGGGCGTGCGCGGCTTCACCCAGGGCCTAGCAGAGGAAGCCGCCGCGCATCGCATCCGTGTCACTGCCATCCTGCCCGGCGGCGTTGACACGGCGTTTTGGGACGATGCCTCGCAGCGGCAGGCCCCCAAACAGCTTTTTCTCAAGCCCGAACACATCGCGAACGGCATCGTGAGCTGCATCGAAATGGACGATTTCTGCGTTCCCCGCGAACTCGTGCTGCGCTCGCTCGACGACAGCGATTTCTCGGTGAAGCCAGCGTAATCCATCTCTCTCCGCAATATGAAGCATCTCCTTTTTGCGTGGCTGCTTTTCAGTGCAGCCGCGATTGCCGCGGACTCTGCCAGCCTCAATGGCAACGCACGCGTGGTCTTCATCGGCGACAGCATCACCGGTCAGGGTGGCGGCTGGTTGGGCGCGGGATATGTATTCAAAGTGCGCGAGGCTTTGAGCGCGGCGTACCCCGATGCAAAACCAGATCTCGTGCCGCTCGGTGGCAGCGGCATGGGCGTGGGTGCCTGGCTGAATCTGGCCAAAAATGAGGACAAACAGAAGCATGATCTCGATGTGAAAGGTGTTGAGGTCGCTGCCGCACTGGCGAAGCCTGCGGATGTCATGGTTGTGATGCTCGGCATGAACGACGTGCTCGCGCCCTATGTGAATGAGACGGAGGAAAGCCTGGACCAATGGCTGGCGAACTATCGTGAACTGATCAGCATCCTCAACGCCAGGCTGAAACCCAAAGTCATCGGCCTCGCGACCATCACACCCCAGACTGAAGACCCCGGGACGCCCAAAAATCGCGTCATGTCACGCATGAATGAGCGCATCGCCAAACTCGCCGCCGAATTGAAGGCACGCCTGCTGCCGACCAATGCGATGTATTGGGACGCCCTCAACCAGGCCCGGCGCACACAGCCTGATTTCTCGCTCGCAGGTGATCGCATCCACCCGGGCACCACCGGCCATGTCGTGATCGCTCAGGCCATGCTGAGCGGACTCGGCGAGGGGAAGGCCGCCACGTGGTTAAAGACCGAGAGTTTGGACAAAACCCTGGCCAATCTGAAACCCGGTCCAGCTCCCACAGCCCCGCCACCATGGCTGGTTGCCAGCGGCCTCATCCTGCGTGGCTGGCAGGAAAAACCAGCCGATGCCGATCTCGCCCCCAATCCCATCGACCTCGCCATTGAACGTGGTGAAGACTTTACCAAGTCCCCTGCCAAGGCAGGTGGCGCTCCACTGGCATGGCATCCTTTTCAATCCACGATCAATCTGACTGATGGTGCCAACCCTGGCAGTGTGGACTTTGCAGGCATCTGCTTTGGCCAAAATTTCGAGGCAGGCTACGGTGCACATTGGATTCGCTCTGACAAGCCGCGCAAGCTCAAGCTCGACCTCAAAACCTCCGGCGTCGGCTCAGCCATCCACCTCACCGTCTGGCTCAACGGCCAGCGTCTTTACTCCAACCTCATCACGCAGGAACCAAAACACCAGGCTTCCCGCGAAGTAGAACTACGCCCCGGCTGGAACGTGCTCGTCTTCAAAAGCTGCCACCGCACCTGGCAGTGGCAGCAGGCCATCGGTCTGACAGAACTTGATGGCCGTACGGCTTTGGGTTTGGACATAGTTTCATCAAACAATGGAGTTCAGTGAGCGATTAAGATGCCACAGGTCGGGGGTGTAAAGTCTGTTCTGTAAAAGGCTTTAGCCTTGCAATGCACGCCCCATTGGGGGCTGCGGAGTGAGGCGAGCGTAGCGATGCCGAACGCAGCAGCCCCCAATGGGGCGTGCC
>CAINGK010000115.1 GCA_903848465.1 uncultured Verrucomicrobiota bacterium | reverse complement strand
GCTGCGTTCGGCATCGCTACGCTCGCCTCACTCCGCAGCCCCCAATGGGGCGTGCATTGCAAGGCTAAAGCCTTTTACAGAACAGACTTTACACCCCCCCTGTGACAGGCAGGGCCGCATTGGAGGACATCAACTGCCGCTTGGGTCCCACTTTCATCACCTGGCTCAGGTTCTGACCGATTGCTTTGAAGATGCGGTCGAATTCTTTCACTTCGATGTCACCCGAGTCGCCGCGATTGTAGAAGGAGATCGTCGCACGTGCTGCTTTGCCATTCACGAACTCCAAAATCGCCTCCTCTACTTTAATCGAACCGCCAAACATCGTGAGATTGGTCTCGGTGTCGCTGAACATGTGACGGGAGAAGCGCGCGCGGTCCTTGGCGCTACTGACCCATTCGAACTGGGGCGGTTTTTGTTGCGCCTGAGGACTCCCTGCCTTCAGCACATAATTCTTTTCAAGTTCATCCGGCGTCCATCCCCACAAAGCGCTGAAGTTCAGCAGGGCATCGAGATTGGCTGACAACTTCACCTCTGAAACAGCAGGCTTCACCGCGACTGGAACTTGATCATCCCCAGACCGCCGCGGCTTGATGTAAATATGTAATATGGTGGAGTTTCGGAGTGTTTCGACACAGAATTTGGGATTCAACCACCGAGTCAATTGAGTTTCTACGACTTCGCGCGTCCTAGCAACCACACTTCGTCTGACAAACGGTTTCGGACTCTGGTCTCCCGTCACTTTGGAAAGTTCCAAGCCAATGTCCTTTTCAAGACTGGGGCCGTAATCCGACACTCTCAGCAACAAGGCAATCGTGTGACTAATCTCAGGCTCAAAATGAAACCATGCGCTGGAGAGACGAAATTGGCCGTTAAAAGCAGTCAGCACGAACATGTTTTCAACGCAGTCAATGCTGCTGCCTGAAGTAATGCGGCTATCCACAGGCTCCTCCAGGATCTTTCTCTCAAGCTTTTTCTCCAAGGGTGCAAACGCCGCAGACAGTTTTGCAGCATCAAAAGCCATTGGATCGCTCCAGTCGAACAGGGATTCGACGGGAATCTGAATGGACTTATCCTTTTTTGCAAAACTGACTGAAGGCAGCAGAATTCCCAAGCTGCACACGACGAAGAATCTCCAAGGCATCATTTTTCGAGATTAGCGGATATGCTTCTCGAATGTCAACCATCGTTATTCTCTAGCGAATACGGCTGCACCATACTTAAAATGCCTACCCCCTGGCGTAGCTGATGGCATCTCATTTTACCTGAACCGCGACCCCTGGAGGGTCAGAGGTCAGCACGCCCTGCAGCGGCTTGGGATACACACCGAGGATCAGGATGGCGAGCGCGAGAGCACCGGCGACCGACTTGGCAGCGACGGAGAAGCTCAGCGCGGGGACGTCGGTGCCTTCGGTGGTGTACATCGCGAGGATGGTCTTAAAGTAGTAGTAGAAGCCGGCGGCGGCGGCGACGACGGCGCAGCTCAGGGCACCCCAGTAGCCGTGGTCGGCGAGGCCGAGGAAGACGAAGAGCTTGCCGAGGAAACCAGCGGTGAGTGGCAGACCGGCGAGCGAGGCGAAGGAGATGGTCATCAGCAACGCGAGCAGCGGATTGCGTTTGGCGAGGCCGGTGAAGTCTTTGATGTCTTCGCCCAGGCCGTTGGCGCGCATGAGGCCGAGGCCAAGGAAGCCCAGGACGGTCATGGGCAGGTAGGTGGCGAGGTAGAAGGCGACGACGCCACCGGAGGAGAGATCGAAGCGGGCGCTTTCGCGGCAGGCGAGCGCGAGGAGCAGGTAGCCTGCGTGCGAAATACTGGAGTAGGCGAGCAGACGCTTCACGCTGGTCTGGAACATCGCTGGCAGGCTGCCGAGCAGGACGGTGAGAGAACCGACGACGAGCAGCAGCGCCTGAATCTCGCTGCCGATGATGGAGCCTTCGACGAGGAAGGCATCCAGTGCGCGGGTGAGGACGACGAAGCCAGCGGCTTTGGAGCCGACGGAAAGGAAGGCCGTCACGGGAGTGGGGGCACCCTGATACACGTCAGGAACCCACATGTGGAAGGGGGCAGCGGCGACTTTGAAACCCAGACCGCAGAGCAGCACGGCGGCTCCGAAGAGCGCGGTGGTTTTGCTGGTGGCAGGATTGGCGAGCGCCTTGGCGATGCCGTCAAAGCTCATCGTGCCGGTAGCACCGTAGATCCAGGCGATGCCATAGACGAGGACGCCGGTCGAAAGCGCGCCGAGGATGAGGTATTTCACCCCTGCTTCCAGGCTGAAGGAACTTTTGCGTGCGAAGGCGACCAGGACGTAGAACGAGACGGTGACGAGTTCGAGGGCGACGAAGACGGTGACGAGGTCACGCGCCGAGGCCATCCACATCATGCCAGCGCAAACGATGAGCGGGAGGCTGAACATTTCGGCCAGTTTGCCATCGACCGTGAAGCGCGTGAGATAGGGCGCGCACTGGAGCGTGAGCCAGAGCACGAGGATGGTGATGACGAGCGCGAAGCCTTTGTAGAAGATGGCGAGGCTGTCGAGCTGATGCCAAGGCTGGATGAAGCCGGGCAGGCTGGCGGTGTCGTGCGACACGAAGATGAACAGCACGAGCGCAAGCGTGGTGCCAGCGATGGCGGTAAGTCCGAGGGTGTGGCGGGAGATCTCGGGTTTGAAGGCCTCAAGCAGGAGGAGGAACAATCCGAGAGCGGCGAGGCCGGCTTCGATGGTGAAAACGCTCATGGCAGGACTACAGCGCGGATTTCATGAGGTTGAGCAGCAGCCAGGGGCAGCAGCCGGTGATAAGCAGCGTGGCGGCGAGCAGGATGAACGGCACGCGCTGAGAAAACGCAGGGTCAATCATGAACAGGCCGGTGGCAGGACTGCCGTGGAAGATGCTGCGGTAGGCGCGCAACATGTAAACAGCAGACATCACCACGCCCCAGAGCGCCAGGATGACGGTCCATTGCAGATTGCTCAAGACGCCTGCTTTGACTTCGGTGAAGTTGCCGAGAAAGATCATCACTTCGCCAGCAAAATTGGTGAGGCCTGGCAGGCCGATGGAGGCAAAAGCACCAAAGGCGAACAGCACGGTAAACGCCGGCGCATGGGAGGCGAGGCCACCAAGCTTGTTGTATTCCAAGGTGCCGAGTTGATTGCGCATGCGCCCGCAGAGGCCGAACAGCAGCGCAATGGAGATACCATGCGCGAACGTGAGGATCACCGCCCCCTTCAGAGAGATGTCTGTGCCTGCGGCAATGCCGAGGAAGATGTAGCCCATGTGCATGACGCTGGAATTGGCAAGCGTGTCATCAAGGCGGCTGGCATAGATGGTGACGAGGCCCATGACGAGGATATTGCCCAGCAGCATGAGCAGCAGCGCGTTCTGCACCCACTCCACATGCGCGCCCTGTGGCAGCAGTGGCAAGGCGATGCGGATGAGACCATAGAGACCGAATTTTTTGAGCACCCCAGAGTGCAGCATGGCCACCGGTGTGGGTGCGGTGGCATAGGCAGGAGCGGCCCAGCTATGGAACGGGAAGAGACTGACGAGCGAACCAAAACCCAGCAACAGGACAAAGAAGATCTGCGCCTGCTTCGCATCTGGCAGCGGAGTCAGCTTGGCCTGGCTGCGCAGAGCTTCGAGATCAAAGGTGAGCTTGGAGCCACCGCTGAATTCAAGCACCAACCAAGCCAGACCGGCGAGCAGCACGAGACTGCCAGCACCGAGATAGATGGTGGCCTTCCAGGCGACGGCCTTGCGCTGGGCAGGCTCGGCACGCCCGTGCAGCGCGATCATGAGGAAGGTCGGGATCAACGCGAGTTCGTGGAAGGCGTAGATGAAGAAGACATCCGTGGTGAGGAAGGCTCCCAGTGCGCCGCCGCCGATGAACAGAGAGGCGATGTAGAAAATAGGCGGGCGGTCCTCAATCTGCCAGATGGCGGCCAACATCACCAACGCGGTGAGCAGGGCGAGAATGATCGAGATGCCATCCGCACCGACCGCAAAGCTGAGGGAGGGATTCTCCAGAATCGGGCGCGAATAGGTGAAGGCGAGCCCCGTTTTTCCCGCGTATTGCACCGCCGTGTAGAGCACGAGGATCAGATTGATGAAGGTGGCACCGAGGGATGCAGCGCGGGCAGGCGCACCGAGCCAGATCGCCAGAACGGCGAGCAGCGGAAGTGCGATGATTAGTTCAAGAACGCTCATTCAATTTCTCCATCAATGGCCCAGACGGGGTAGCACAAATACGACCAGATAAACGACAGCAATGACACCACTGCCAAGCAGGAAGGTGTAGCCCTGCAAATGACCGCCCTGCAGCATGCGGGTGGCGGCTCCCAGACGGGCGACGATGGCAGTAGGCAGACGCGCGACAAGTCCATCCACTACAATACGCTCCAAGGCGTTGACGACCCAAGCCAGACGATCCTGACAGATGAGGATGATGACGGCGTAGATTTCGTCGAAGTAGAACTTGTTGGCGAAGAGCTTGATGTTGACCGGGTCTTTGTCCTTGCCGCGATAGAGGTAGATCGCGCCGCTGACGCCGACGGCCAAGGCAATCAGCGAGGCCCAAAGGACGGTCTGATGGCCTTCCACATGCGGCGGTTTCATGGCCTGCAAGGGCGTAGCCAGAATGTCATAGCCTGAGAGCACCGAGAAGATGGCCAGGATCGCCAGCGGCAGGATCATGATCATCGGGGCTTCAGTGGCATGATGCGCCGAATCCGTGCGTGGCTTGCCAAAAAAGGCGACGATGAGCAAGCGCGTCATGTAGAAGGCGGTGAGCGCCGCCGTGACTGCACCCGCGATGAAGAGAACCTTGCAGCCACTGTCAAATGCGACGCCAAGCACGGCTTCTTTGCTCAGGAAACCACTGAAGAACGGCACCCCCATCAAGGCAGCGGTGCCAATGGCAAACGTGTAAAAGGTGACGGGCATGTGCTTGCGCAGACCGCCCATCTTCCAGATGTCCTGCTCGTGGTGGCAGGCATAGATGACGGCACCGGAACCGAGGAAGAGCATTGCTTTGAAAAACGCGTGTGTGTAGAGATGAAACATCGCCGGATGGCCCGGTTCGGCGGCATGCGGCTCATAGCCGTTCTTGGCCGCCATCGCCACAGCGCCGACAGCCATGACCATGTAGCCAAGCTGGGAAAGAGTCGAATAGGCCAGCACCCGCTTGATGTCATTCTGCTGCGTGGCCATCAGCGCCGCCATCAGCGCGGTAAAGCAGCCAATGCCAGCAATGATTTCCGCCGCGAGCGGCGAAGCCTCAATGAGGAAGCTCACACGCACCAGCATGTAAACACCAGCAGCGACCATGGTGGCAGCGTGGATGAGGGCGGAGACCGGCGTGGGGCCTTCCATGGCGTCCGGCAACCAGACATGCAGCGGGAACTGGGCGGACTTGCCCATGGCTCCCATGAAGATACACAGAGCAGCGGCGGTGATGATGCCGGGATTCGACTTTTGCGCATCGAACAGAGCCCCCCCATGCACAAACGCATCCCGCAGGTTGTCGAGCGACACATCGCCCTTGTTCAGGCCAAAGAGCAGCAGAATGCCGATCATGAAGCCGAAGTCGCCGATGCGGTTGGTGAGGAAGGCTTTTTTGCAGGCTTCCGCAGCGCTGGCCTTTTGATACCAGTGGCCGATGAGCAGGTAGGAACTAAGACCGACGAGTTCCCAGAAGATGAACATCATGATCAGGTTTCCAGCCAGGACGATGCCGGTCATGGAGAACATGAAGAGTGAGAGGGACCCGAAGAAGCGTGGCTTCGCATCGTCGTCCTTCATGTAGCCGAGCGAGAACAGATGCACCAGCATGCCGATGAAGCTGACGATGAACATCATGCCGCGGCTCTGCTTGTCGATCAGGACATCGATGTTGGCATGAAACTGGCCGACATCGAGGAAGGGCAGGAGGAGCTTGGTGTTGTCTTTATCGTCCGCCACCGCCAGAAGAGCCACGCAGGCAATGAAGGAAATGACCGAAGAACCCACTGAAATGAGCACGGCGGCTCCTTTGAGATGGCGGTGCCCCAACAGGATAACGAGCGCCGAAAAGAATGGCAGCAGAAGGATGATGCTGGCGTGCATGTCGGCGCGTTACCCTTGAAGTTTGGTGACGGACTCCACATCCACGCTCTGTTTGGAGCGGAAGAGAGCCACGATGATGGCGAGACCCACGGCCACTTCAGCAGCAGCCACGGTGATGGTGAAGAACACGAGCGACTGCGCGGTGTAGTCCGGCAGGCCGTTGACGAGATGAAAGCGGGAAAACCCGACCAGTGCGAGATTCGCTGCACTGAGCATCATCTCCAGGCACATATAGACAATGATGATGTTTCTGCGGGCGATGACGCCAGCAAGACCCAGGGCAAACAACATGCCGCTGACAACGAGGTAGTGGCCAAGGGTGATCATGGGGCGCTCCTTTCGCGTTTGCTGAGAACGACCACACCGATCGTGCCGACCAGCAGCAGCAGGCCGATCACTTGCAGATGGAAGCCGTATTGATCAAAGAGGGTGAAGCCGATCAACTTGGCATCAGGCAACTCGCCCGCCTTGAGGTCGTTCGTGATGGTGGGCAGTGCTGCCCTGCCGATCTTCCCGGCGGCATCAGCCAGCGCCAGCGGAGTGTCCTGCGTGCCTTTTTGCGCCAGTGACGTACTGCCGACTACCGCGATGATTTGCAAAGTGAGCAGCACCGCCAGGAGCACACCGGAGACGATGGCAGGCAGATTCAGTTTCTTGCCCTCCTCCGTCTTGATGTCGAGCAGCATGATGATGAAAAGGAACAGCACCATCACCGCGCCGGCATAAACGAGAATCTGGATGACGCCGATAAAGTAGGCATCGAGGCTCAGGAACAGCGCAGCCAAGCCGACAAAGCTGGCCGCAAGGGCGAGCGCGCAGGTCACGGGATTGCGCCCGGTGACGACCAGAAAGCCGAAGCCCAGGGTGATCAGTGCAAGAAGATAGAACAGCAGAGGGGGCATTACTTGAGCTCGTTCCACTTGTTCACCAGTCCCACACGCTGGCCGCCTATTTCATAGAGGCGCTTTTTGTTGTGAACCATCTCCTGGCGTGAGAGACCAGTGATGGCGTAGTCTTTGCGCAGGAAAATGGCCTGCTCGGGGCAGACTTCCTCGCACATGCCGCAGTAGATGCAGCGAATCATGTCGATGTCGAATTCCTTGGGGCGCTTCTCGACCTTGGCCCAAGGGTCGTCGCTGGGGATCTCACTGGGGATGATTTTGATGGCCTTAGGCGGGCAGATGAACTCGCAGAGCTGGCAGCTCACGCAGCGCTCGCGATCCTGCTCGTCCGTGACAAGGGCGGGAGCGCCACGGTAGTGCTCTGGCAGATGTTCGTCCCACTTCTGCTCTGGGTATTCCATCGTGACCTTAGGCTTGCTACCAGCGATCTGGAGGAAGGTCTTGATGCCGTGTCCGACCGTGATTTTCAGCCCTTTCAACAACGTGGAAATGAACCAGCGTTCATGCCAGGCAAGTTTGGGACGTTGTACAATGATAGTGGCCATGTATGAGCAGGGAACCGCAGGGGAGTCGGATTTGATTATCCGAACGTCCCGCAGTGCGGCAACCGCTATTTGTGAAAAATTTCACAAGGTCGGGCCGGAGCCACGCAATCACCTGCAAATGAACCTTGACGATCTGCGCAGGCAGGCAAGGGCTCCAAACCTCCCCTGGAGAGGCTATTTTGCTTCCTTGCTGTCCGTTTTCTTGGGCTCGGCCTTCTTTTTAGCGGGCGCTTCCTTCTTAAATCCCGCCTTCGCATAGGCGACCATTTGAGCAAAGATCCCGTCACCGATGCCTTTAACGCTCACCACACTGGGGACATCAGCGAAAGGGCGGCCTGCTTGAATGGCCTTGGCTCGAACTTCCCCAATGCCGGGCAGCGCCATGAGTGCGGCCTCATCACCTGTGTTCAGTATAGAGAGCAGTTGGGTTCTTTCCGGGTCAGTCAGTGTTTTGGCCAGGGCCTCCGTCTTCGCAGAGGGCTTGCCCGCTTCTGCAGCCGTAGCTTTCGATTTGGCAGGGCTGGTCTTATCCGGCTTGGGGTCAGCAGCAGAAAGCGACAAGGTGAGGACGAGGATGGAGCAAAGCGCGATGAATGTTTTCATGAGGATGAGCTGGATCAAATGCAGGCCAAAGTTATTCAATTACCAGGTAGAATGGCGAGTGAAATCTGCGGCACGCTGCATTTTTCAAGGAGTTTTAGCAGCGCTGGCCACCTAAAAGCTCGACATCTTTACGGTTTTTCTCTAACTCGCCTCATGAAAATCCGCCAGTTCTTCGGTGTCTTCGTCACATTTTTGACCCTGCTGCTCCAGGCACCGGCAGCCACAGCGGTCATGCACTCTTGGACTAGCACGGATGGACGCAAGATCGAAGCCAGCTTTGTCGCCTTGGAGGGTTCGGGGGTCAAGATTCGCATGGCCAATGGCAACACCTTCACCGTGCCGCTAGATCGTCTGTCAGCGGCAGACCAGTCTTTTGCCAAAGCACAAGGCGCTGGTGGTGCCAGCACCTCGTCGGCAGCCCCTGAGTCTAGCACCCCGGCCGCCAGCAAGACTTGGCCGCGCACCGTCGCGCTGGATGAAAAGCCTGCCGTCACGGTGGTGAAGGAAGATGCTGAAAGCCACCAGTTCATCTACCGCTCCCCGCACTATGAGTTTCAGTGCGACTCCAAGCTGGGTGCGAATGTGGTGCGTGAATTTGGCCGCATGTTTGAAGCCACCTGGCTGATCAACTGCCTGCTGCCGCTGGACCTGAAACCACGGCCTGAAAAGCTGCGTGACATCTTTCTGGCCCGGTTATTCACCAACAAGACCGACTACATGGAGGCCGGAGGCATGCAGGGCTCCGCCGGTGTTTATATGGGTGCCAACAAAGCCCTGATGGTGCCGCTCTCCAGCCTCGGCGTGCAGATGGTGGGCAACCGCGTGTCCCTGGCAGACAGCAGCAGTGGCGACAACGCCACGCTCATCCATGAAATCACCCACCAGATGATGAACCACTGGCTAAACATCATCCCCGTCTGGTACTGCGAAGGCAGTGCGGAGTATGTCTGCATGCTGGATTACAATAGCAACGGCCGCTTCAGCCTGATCGGTCTCAACCGCCAGCTCCAAAATTACGCCGGCAGGCGTGGAGGCGGCAAAGGCTTCACGATGATCGACCTCGAAGAATTGATGACCATTGATGATGAACGCTGGGCTGCCGCGCTGGGCAATGGCGGTTTTGCCAATGAAAATTACGCTTCGGCCTGTCTGCTGACCTATTTCTTCTACCATGTGGACGACAAAGGCGACGCCGCCCATCTCATCGCGTGGCTCCACGAGATCGAAAATGCTCAGAATGAGGAAGCTGTCGCCGCTGCCACCAAGAAACATCTCCTGCGCGAACGAAGCTATGCCCAGCTCAGCGAAGAAGTGAAGAAGGGCCTGCGCAAAGAGGGCATTGATGTCACCTTTTTCCCCGCTGGAAAGAATGGTGCCGCCACTTCCACGAAGTGAGGAATCCTGAAAATATCGGCCTCAGGGCAGGTATGCCCATTCGATAAATTCTCACCAGTCAAACAAAAGGACATTGATTTCTTATGGCGTTTCTAATTCATCTCGATTAGAATAGTGGAACAATCGGGTAAATGACAAATTCTGATCGCATCCGCATCTTGATCGTCGAGAACGAAGGGCTCGTTGGCTGTGACATGGCCACGACTCTCGGCAGTCTGGGCTATGTCGTCGTCGCCATCTGTGCCTCTGGGGAGGAAGCTCTGGAGCGCCTGGAGGAGTTTCGCCCGGATCTCGTCTTGATGGACGTTCACCTCGCCGGGCATCTCGATGGCATTGACACAGCCCGTGAGCTGCAGCGCCGCAGCCGCGTGGCCATTGTGTACGTCACGGCCTGCGCTGATCTCGACACCGTGGCCCGTGCGCGCCAAACTCACCCGCACGGTTACCTGCTCAAGCCTTTCAATCACGACGAACTGCGCCTGGCTGTCGAAGTTGCGGCACAGCGCCACTTTGAAGAGAATGAGCGCCAACGTCGTGAGCACAGCTATTTTGAGGCCTTTCAAAGTCTCGCTGATGGCGTCATCGCCGCCGATCTGTCCGGCGGTGTGGTGTTCATGAATCCCTCCGCCGCGCGTGCCACTGGCTGGAATGCGCAGGAAGCGGTTGGTCGCTCATTGCACGAAGTCTTCCGCATCTATCAGCAGACCGGCGAACCCGCCGAGATTCTCTCGACGGAGGCCCCTTCGCAGACCGCTGAGCGCACCGTCTTTCTCACCACCCTGCTGGGTGAGCGAGTGCCGATCCAAGACCGCACGGCTCCGCTGCGCGATGCGCAGGGCCACCTGACCGGACTCATCATTCTCTTCCGTGCCGCCGCCGTCCCAGCAGCGGCACCTGCCGCGACGATCCCCAACCGCAGCACGGCACCGCTCGTGGATGTCGTCGAAAGCATCTCCGACCCGCTCTTTGCTCTGGATGCCCGCTGGCGCGTGACCTATGCCAACGCCAGTGCGCTGCGCCTCTTTGACCGCAACCTGCAGAACATGCTGGGCCTCTCGCTGTGGGACATCATGCCCAGCGCCACCCGCGAGCTGCACCATGAGGCCTTTGCCCATGCCATGCTGCACCGCGAGACGGTGAACCGTGAGCTTTACCTCGACGAAAAACAGCTCTGGCTCGAACTGCGCGGATATCCCTTTGGGGAAGGCCTGCTGCTACTCGTACAGGATGTCACGGCCCGGCGCGAGGAAGCCGAGCGCCGCAACCGCATCGACCGCCTTGAATCCCTTGGCCTGCTCGCCCGTGGCTTTGCCCACGATTTCAACAACCTGCTTACCGTCCTGCTGGGCAACATCTCGCTCGCCGAGATGCGCCTGCGCAATGCCATCACGCTGCCCGAGCTGCATACGGCCAAACAGGCCACGCTGCAGGCGCAGAACCTCGTGCAGCAACTGCTCACCTTTGCCCGTGGCGGTGCGCCGATCAAAACGCAGATTCGCCTCGGCGACCTCATTGAAACCTTCTTCATGCATCACACGCGTGCCAATCGCGTCGAGTACCGCATCGAAGTACAGCCCGGTCTGCCGCAGATCGCCATTGATGGGGCGCAAATTCGCCGACTGCTGAGCAATCTCATCCGCAACGCCGAACAGGCCCAGCCCAATGGTGGGGAAATCACCGTGCGCTGCTTTGCTCCCGACCACGCCGAAATGTTCCCCGGTGAAATGGTCACCGACACGAATTTCCAGCCCTCCGGCCTCGCCATTGAAGTCTCAGACAAGGGCGAAGGCATCCCGACGGAGCACCTGCCCCATATTTTTGAGCCTTACTTCAGCACCCGCAAGGCGGACAACGCCACCGGGTTGGGCCTCACCGTCTGCGAATCCATCGCCAAGGCCCACGGCGGCTCGCTGACGGTCAGTTCAGAGCAGGGCAAAGGCACCACGGTGCGCTTCTACCTGCCGCTGGATTCCGACGGCGAAGAAGCCGACGCCTTCGGCCTTAGCAAGGTGTTCGACGCGCCGCCGGAACTGAACGCCGCCAATCCGCGTATCCTGGTGCTGGAAGATGATCCGCTGGTGCGTTCGCTGATCGTCCGCAATCTCACCAGCAACGGCTTTGATGTCGCCGAAAGCTCCGAAGGCAGTGAAACGGTGCGCATGTACCAGGAAAGCATGACGCAGGGTCGTGCCTTTGACCTCGTCATTCTCGACCTCAGCATTCCCAATGGCATGGGTGGTGTGCGGACGATGGAAAAACTCCGTGGCCTCGACCCCGAGGTCTTTGCGATTGTTTCCAGCGGCTATTCAGACGATCCGGTTATGGCCAACCCGGCCTCCTACGGCTTTGCCGCCGTGCTGCCCAAGCCTTACGAGCCCGCCGACATGCTGCGCCTCGTGCGCAACATTCTCGCGACCCGTGGCATCCGCCGCGCATCGTAACTTCGAGCAAGCGTTGACAACCGCGCCGGGTTTGAGCAAGAACCAGCATGCGCGAACAGGACCTCCTCGACAAACTCAGCAAGATTGAGCGGCTCTACGCTGGCGCTGCTACACTCGGTGAGAAAGAAGCCGCTGCGGATGCCATCGCCCGCATCAAACGCCGTCTGGGTGAAACCGCCAAGGTGGACCGACCCATTGAGTTCAAGTTCACCCTTTCGGACGGCTGGTCGAAAAAACTCTTCATGGCCCTGCTGCGCCGCTATGAACTCAAACCCTACCGCTACGCCCGCCAGCGCCGCACCACGGTCATGGTCCGGGTGCCGCGCAGCTTTGTGAACGAAACGCTTTGGCCAGAGTTCCTCGAACTCAGCAAAGTGCTGCAAACCTACCTCGATGAAGTGACCGAACGCGTCATCTCAGGGGCCATCCACGCCAATGAAGGCGAGGAGGAAGTGATTGCTGGCGAGTATTTGGAATGAGGCAGGCTGTTTGCCGCATCTCAACTGAAAAACGGGAATGGATGGCCTACGTAACACGCAGAATACGCGGAAAGGAACTCTCTGCATCTTTCACTCAAAAGGTGAAGCAACAGCATGAGTTTTGGTTCTGATTTTCCGTCTGTTCCGTGTATTCCGTAGGCCACCATCTCCGTTTCTGGGTTCAAAGCTTCGCAGCGGTTAGGTCGTTCGATTTTTGTCTGTCCCACAGCAGCTTCATGGCGATGACGCCGAGCCATGGAACGAGTCCCGCCATCGCCATGCCGAGATCGAAGGACTTTGTTTCATCCACGACTCTGCCAAAGAGCTTGTGCATGGGGGATGACACCGCCCATACCCAGGTGCTAAGCAAGCCTGTGAGCCGTCCGACATGCCTATCTGAAAGCTCCTGCACAAAGCTGTAGTAGCAGGGGAACAAGGCCAGCGCACCGGCACCGACGACGAGGATCGCCCCCATCAGCGGCCAGCCCTTTGGCAGCCACAGGAGGAGCACGCTGAACGACGTCATCACACACGCGCCGGCATACACCCAGCGCCGTGCGCCATGCGCCGAGATGGCAAACCGCCGCGCCAGCCACAGCGAAATGAGTCCCGCCGCGATGCAGCCAATGTCCGTGCCAAGGAAGTAAGCCGAATTGAAGGACAACGCCTCCGCCTCCGAATAACCGCGCCCTTCCTGCATGAACTTCGGCAGCCACACGCGGAAGAGTTGCCAGCAGGTCTGCGCACCGAAGATCAACAGGGCCAGCGCCCAGAAGCGGCCACCGCGCAGAATATCCCCCAGGCTTTCGCGCTTTGCTGGATCATCCTCCACCACCACATCCAGATCGCCTTTGCGCATCGACACAAACCATAGCACCACCCACAGCAACCCGATGTAGCCGATAACCTCAAACGCCAGTCGCCAGCTCGAGATGTCCTCCGTCATCAGCCAGAGCATCAGCGGCGGCGTCACCACGGCACCTATGGATGCGCCACTTTGCAACACGCTGTTGCCCATGGTGCGGTCCTTCGACTCCAGCAGGGCGAAGGTCGTCTTCAACGCACACGGCCAGTGCCCCGCTTCAAAAAAGCCCAGCAGCACCCGGCACATCAGCAGCGGCCAGTAGCCATGCGTATGCGCCGAGGCAATCCCCATCAGCGACCACCCGCTCAGCACCACGGGGTAGAGCCAATAAACCCGAAACCGGTCCGCCAAAAAACCGAACACCAGTGACCCCACCGCAAACGCCCAGCCAAACGCCAACTCCACATCCCCATACTGCTCCTGCGACAGATGAAACTCCTTCGTCACCCGCGTCGAAGCATTCGCCAGCGTCTGCCGGTCCATGTAATTGATCGTCGTCGCCAGCAGCAGCAGGCCGCAGAGATACCATTTCCAGGGGGAGGAGCGGGGAGTGGGCATGAGGTTCAGTACGGCGGCAGACACGTCCATTTGAGCGCGCCCATCATTTTATCACTTCTTCTTCCCGTAATCTGGATCCCGACGGTGATGCTTCACTGTGAGTACATGCACATGGGTCAGATGTACTTCATACAAGATATGATACGGGAAACGTTGCAAGTTGCAGCGTCGGAGATTGCCGCTGGCGAAGTGGAAATGTGTCGGGTTCTTTGCAATGTATTCCAACGCTGCATTCAACTCCAAAAGGAATTCGTCTCCTGCGCGGTCTGAATCTCTGTCCAGCCAATCCACCACTCGTCGAATCTCACGCCGCGTGCGAGTATGCAGCCGAAGCTTCATTTTTTACCCGGCCTGCCTGCACCCCGGCCATGAGTTCCTCCAAGGTGATCCCTGGATTCTCGCCAGACTTCATTTCCGCACTGCGACTCAAGGCGATGGTGAGACTGTCTTCTCCTTCATCTTCAAAATCTTCACCATCCAAAGAGTCGATCAGCAGGCCAGCCAGTTCTGCCCGATCACCATAGTCGAGGTTGGTCACAAGTTGCGTGAGTTCCGCAGTAAGCATGGTGAGAGTTTAGCAAAACAAGCTGCTTTCGACAAGGCTCAACTGGCCATTCTTGCTTAAACCCGACCAGCCGACATGACCGTCGGCGTGGCCTTAAAACCAAATACGTTCGGAATCATCACCCCTCCCAGCTCTTTCCATCCCACACAATCACGCGTTCCAGCAGCTTCACCACCGACTCGCTAAAGCACTGGAACAGCACCTCGCCTTTCTCCGCCGTGGCCGAGCGGGGATCGCCGACATGCCCCGGCTCGCTGCGGTCGGTCATGATCCAGCCACGGGAGGCGGGTTCAAAGGCGTTGCCGAAGGGGACATCGCCCGTCTGAGTGAGATCGCCGACGAGTTCGGGGCGCAGGCGCAGCACCATGCTGGTCTCCCATTCGCAGGCGTGGCCCATGACGCGTTGCTGGATGGAAGCATCACGCGTCCAAGGCTCGGCACCGAGATTCCAGTAGGTCGCGAAGAGCAGCAGCAGATCGCTGCGGTCACGGTATTTCTGCCGCGTCTCAAACACGGCCTGCTTGCCGGGAATGTCGTTGCCGCCGTGGCCATTGAGAAAGACCAGACGCTTGAAACCGTGGGCGATGAAGTTGTCCATCAGCCCGTTGAGCAGATCAAGATACAACCGTGGCTCCGCCGATAAGGTGCCGGGGAAATCCATGTGATGGTGCGAATTCCCCAGCCACATCAGCGGCGCGATCAGCACGCGCTCTCCCAGCGCCACCTCGGTGCGGCGAATGAGTTCATTCGTCAGCATGCTGTCCGTAAAGACTGGCATGTGCCGCCCGTGCTGTTCCAAAGCGGCAAGAGGGAAAATGATGGGCGTGTTTTTATCGAGAGCGGCCACAGCGGGCCAGGTGAGATCAGCTAGGAGCATCGAATTAGAACGTCGGCGGCGATTCATTTTTTGATGAACTTGCGTCTTTGTTCCGAGATGGGATCATTTCCTATGAAATCATGGCCCCGTTTCCTGATCTGCGGAGCGCTCATCCTGATACTTGCATCTTGCAGGACCTTCAGCCCGAATACTGGAACTCTACCCACAGTGGGTTTTGTCAGTCAGGAAACCATCGAGCATGCCTGCCGCCAGCATACCGTCCGCCGCCGGGGCACGTCTGGATTTGAGATGCTGCCGGATGCCCGCGAGTCTTTCTTCACACGTCTGGCCATGGTGGAAGCGGCGCAGCACACGCTGGATTTGCAATACTTCATCTGGAGAGATGATGTGGTCGGCACCACGGTCGCCGACCGCGTGCTCGCAGCGGCTGACCGCGGTGTGAAGGTGCGACTGCTGCTTGATCACACTGCCGAGGCAGAGGCGGAAGTGCGTTCCGCTGCACTGGCGGCACATCCGAACATCCAGGTGGCCTTCTTCAATCCGATGTGGGACCTGAAAGGCATTTTTGCCGGAGATCCCATCCCCGTGATCGGCGAGATCGACCGCATGCAAAGCCGCATGCACAACAAACTCATGATTGCAGACGGCAAGCTCGTCATGGGTGGCGGGCGCAATCTGGCGGACCTTTACTTTGGCATCCATCGCCAGCACAACATGCGGGATGTGGATTTCATTGCCCATGGGTCGGTGGTGGGTGCAGCAGCGAAGTCTTTTGAACTCTATTGGCGCTCCCCGCTGACGCGTATGGGCAATCAGGCAAAAATCACCGACCATGAGCGCGAAAAGCTACGTCAGTTGCGCAGGAAAATCGAGCTCAAGCAGCGGGCACTCTCAACGAAAAGCGGCCACCCCTTCCCCCTCTCGCTGAGCCGGGCGGAGTCGTTAAAAATTTTGGACCAGGCCGTGCACCGCATGATTTGGGCGGAGTACGAATTCGTGGCAGACCCACCCGAGCGCATGATGCTCTGGGGACATCCGGCCTCTCCGGTATGGCACAGCATTGAAGACGCGCTACGAGGGGCCAAGTCCAGCGTGGTGATGCATGCCGCTTATTTCATTCCGCAGAATGACACGCTGGAGCTGCTCCGAAAGGCCACCACGCACGGCGTCCACGTACAGGTACTGACCAATTCCCTGGCTTCCATCGACGAACTGCCCGCCATGGCCGGGATCGCCAACCGCCGCGCAGGCGTGCTCGAAAGCGGTGTCCATCTCTTCGAACTTAATGCCAGCGCTTCCGACCGCAAAAACTACATCCATGCCCGCAGAATGACGCCGCTGGGCATGCACACCAAGGCGTTCGTCGTCGATGACCGCCTGTCGTATCTAGGTTCCTTCAACATGGATCCCCGTTCCAAATACATCAATACAGAGACCGGTGTGATCATCCACAGCGCGGCATTCGCCGCGCGCTTGAAATCTTATCTCCTCAAGGGTTTCCATCCCGAGAACAGTTGGCGCATGACGCAAGCTGCCGACGGCTCCATCCGCTGGACCGGGCAGCTTCCCAACGGCTGGCGGACAGTGCGACGCATTGAGCCAGGTGCATCGCTGGTCAACCGGCTGCGCTATTGGTTCTACCGCTGCCTGCCCTGGGAAGATCTGCTGTAGCGGCCAACTCAGTGGACTTCCTCGACCTTGATCGTGTGCGTGATGGGCTTGATGAATTTGCGCACGTCGGCGTCCAGTCGGGTGTGCTTGTCCATGAGCTTCTTCTTCAGCACCTCCAAGGCAGCACCAAATTCGGGCTCCTCCTTCGCCTCAGCCGCGAACGAGCGGAAGTTGGTGACGAGCGTTTTGATCATCAGCGTTTCATAGGCCTGCTTGGCTGCAAGCGCGTTGCTCAGCTCTGCAAAGGCGGCGTCGAACGGTGTCTGGGTAAATTCCGCAGCGAGGTTGATCCCCCCTTCGAGCTGCTCGCGGCTGAACTCCTTGGTCTCGCTGCCCCAAGTGACCTTGACCTTGGCACCGGTGAGATTCAGCACCCTCAGCGTGAAGCGGTTGAGGTCCTGATTGAAGCTGGTAAACGGCAGAATGCTGCGATTGCTGCTTGCCGCTTTCGGATCAGCGTCGAAGACAAACGGCCACTTCGTGCTCTCCAGCGTCACGCTGCCAAGTTGCAGGCCCTGGACCACATGACCGGTGCTCGCGGTGTTGGGGCCTTTCATATCGACCGTGACCCTGCCAATGTCGCCGTCAAAGCCCAGCGCTTTCAAAAACGCCTGCGCCATCAGAAGCTGGCCCGCCGGTGCCGGATGAAAGCCGTCGCCACCGAAAGGACCGTACCCTTTGCCCAGCGCCGCCTTCGACTTGGTGAGCGCGCTGATCATCGTGTCATGCACATTGGCAAAGGGCTGCTTGTTCTCTTCGGCAAGCTTCTTGGCGATGTCGCGAAGCTGGGCAAGGTTTTCGTTGTAGAGTTCGCCCTTGATGGTCGGACGGATGAAGAAATCGGGATCCACTCCGCCCGGTGAGCCAATCGCCATGACCTTCACACCGACCTTTTGCAGCCCGGCGACCACCGCCCGCATGTTTTTCTCATACTCGCCGCCGATCTGCGCTGTGTAAGCCGTGTAGCTGCCATCGTTCATGCCGTAGCAGGTCGTGGCGACATTCGGGTTGAAGACGGAGAGATCATTTTCGAGCCGGGCCGCAAAGCCACCCGCGCGCTCGCCACTCCAGCCAAACTGGAACACCTTGATGTCGCTGCGTCCCGTACAGGCCAGCAGGTAGGCTTCGATGTATTTGGAATAAATCTTCTGCTCCGTGATGCTGTCACCAATCACGGCGACACGAGCGTCTGGCGGCAGCAGGGATTCAGCACGCAGGCTGACGGCGGCAAGGAGGATGGAAAGAAACGGAAGGATGCGCATGGTGATTGAAGAGAGAGTGTTCATACCTCCAAAATAGAGGCGTTCTGGCAAGGAATTGTTTACCCCAGCATGGTTTCCGTCTGCGCGAGAACATCCCCAAACGGAATGCGCTCCAGCAGACCGAAGCTGGGATGCCTGCTAAGGCGTTCGCGAGTCGCAGCGGGACTGGTGAGGCCGCAGAGGAAGCGGGCGAGCTGGCGGGAGGAGCGCAGCGCGGCTTTGCGCTCGGCGATGACTTCCCGGATCGCGGCCACATGCTCGACGGTGATTGGCGGCGGCTCGGACTGCGGGATTTCGCGTGGTGCCTCGTCGGTGCTGCCTTTTTCGCGCTCCTTACAGCTCGTGCAGGTGCCGCAGTCGGCCTCCATGGCTTCACCAAAGTAGTTCAGGAGCCAGCGGGTCAGGCAGCCGCGATGTTGAGCGAAGGCCAGAACTTCGTTAAGGCGCTCGACATCACGGCGTTCGCGGTCGGCAAAGAGCTGCTGCATCTTTTTCGTGATCTCTTTCGGATCACGCAGATGCGCGTCTTCGGCCAGTCGGTATTTCTGGCGGCTGCCGCTGGGCTTGAGCTCGATGTCGCCAGATTCCTGCAGCCAGGTCAGCGCTTTGAGCACGCGATCGCGCGGCTCGCTGAGTTCGGTGGCGGCTTCATCGGGATTGAGCGTGATCCACTTGGTGCCGCGTTTGCCGCATTGAAACAAGCGGCGCAGGAAGGCCTGTCGCTCCGGTTTGTGGCCGGAAAGAATGCGCTGCTCCGGCTGGATGAAGCGGAACTGGTAGCTCGCATAAAACGAGCCGAGCGGCCGCAGGATGCCATCGAGTTCGAGGTTGGTGATGACCGTTTCGATAACCAGCGGGCGAATGTCCGTGGCATGGGCAAGATCGTACATCGAGACATCAAACTCCGCGCCTTGCAGCAGCAGATGATCAAGCAACTGGCGAATGGCCTGCGGCGTGGGCGTGTCGCCATAGGTGAAGTTTTCCAGCACGATGCAGTCATCCGCACAGGCAAGCAGCTCGCAGGCTGAAACCTTGCCATCGCGCCCAGCACGCCCCGTTTCCTGCGAGTAGTTTTCGAGGGTCTTGGGCAGATTGTAGTGATACACCGCGCGGATGTCCGCTTTGTCGATGCCCATGCCGAAGGCGATGGTGGCGACGATGACATCGGTCTGGCCGTTCATGAACGCATCCTGCGCCGCGTGCCGGTGCTCATCCGGCAAACCGGCGTGATAGGCCAACGCGTTCACGCCATTTTTCTGCAAATGCGTGGCGACGTGCTCGGCGGTGTTTTGCAGCGTCACATAAACGATGGAGGGCACCTTGCGCTTCAGCAGCAGCTTGGTGAGCACCGGCAGGCGCTGCTGCGCAGTGCAGGGAGTGATGCGAAAGTACAGATTGGCCCGCAGAAATGAGGTCTGCACATGATCCGCCTGCGCAATGCCAAAGGCCTTGCGAATATCCGCCGCGACCGACGGCGTGGCCGTGGCGGTAAGCGCGAGCACGGGCTGGATACCCAACTCCTTCGCCACCAGCGCCAGCCGCAGGTATTCAGGACGGAAATTGTGCCCCCACTCGGAGATGCAGTGCGCTTCATCGACCGCCATCATCGAGATGCGCAGGCGTTTGAGCCGCTCGACGAAGTTTTCATTCATGAGCCGCTCTGGGGCGATGTAGAGCAGCTTCAGCGTGCCATTGCGCATATCTTCAAAGACTTGCGCCGCTTCATCGGCTGACAGCGAGGAATCCAACCGTGCCGCCGCAATGCCGCGTGCCCGCAGCGCCTGCACCTGATCCTTCATCAGCGCGATCAAGGGAGAGATGATCAGCGCCACGCCGTCCATGAGCAGCGCCGGCAGTTGGTAGCAGAGCGATTTACCTGCACTGGTGGGAAACAGTGCCAGCGCACTTCTGCCTGCGAGCAAGGCTTCCATCACCTGTTCCTGCCCGGCACGAAAGGCCTTGTGGCCAAAGTGCTGTTTCAGGGCGGCGTGGAGATCATGAGACATCCGCACACATGGCACATTCAGGCTTCTACATGCAATCCAAACCTTGCCTGCTGCGTTTTCTGACGGCGCAGCCAACGCAACGTGAATGGATCGCGCGCCGCCAGGCAGCTCTTCACTGTTTGTGGCCTTTCACTGGATAGGTTCCAAGAAACCACATATCCGTCAGCCTTCTCAATGCGACCGCATACCCTCCGCACGCCTTCCCAGTGAATTTGACGAAATTACTCCGGGTGACAGCGGCCAGCTTTGCGGTCAGGCCTGCGCGCATTGGCACTGCTTTGCACACCAGGACGATTTTGTCCTCGCCGTCACCACACGACACCCGCTATCGTTGCGGCTCATGAAAACACTTCAAACAGATGTCCTCGTTTGCGGCGGGGGTTGCGCGGGGATCGCGGCGGCATTGGCGGCGGCGCGCAATGGGGCACAAACGCTGCTCATTGAGCGGGCGGGATTTTCCGGCGGCATCATCACCACGGTGGGGCTGCCGTATTTCGATGGGCTAATCGACAAACCGAGCGGACGCTTTGTCGTGAAGGGCATCGCACTAGAGCTGCTGAACAAGCTGGGTGTGGCGAAGGAAGGCGCGCAGCGCATCGACGACCTGCGCCCAGACCTCATCACGAAATACTGGGGCAGCGTGTGGATTCCGAACATCGAGGAGTTCAAAATCCTCACCGACGACCTCATCCTGCAGCACCGGAACAAGCTGCGCGTGCTCTACCACAGCACCGCCTGCGATGTGGAGGTGAAGGAAGGCCGCGTGGCGGCGGTGATCATCGCCAACAAGGACGGCCTCACGCGGGTGGAGGCGCGGCAGGTCATCGACTGCACGGGCGATGGCGACATCGCGCACTGGGCGGGTTGTCCGACGACTTCGTCCAAGCCGCTCATGCCGCTGACGATGCACTTCCGCATCGGCAATGTGGTGCCAGTGAAGGAGACGCGGGAGGCGGCAAAGCAGGCGCTCATCGCCGCGCACAAGGAAGGGCGGCTACCCAATTTCTACGGTCCAGGCCTCATCTTCGCCTTTGCGAAAGACGAGTGCTATGTGCACGCCACGCGCGTGCCTGCCGATGCCACGGACGCGGCGGATTTCACCCGCGCAGAGATGCAGGGGCGCAAGGATGCCTGGACGATGTTCAATGACTGGAAGGCGAAGGTGCCCGGCTTTGAAAACAGCTACTACATCATGAGCGGCCCCTTCATCGGTGTGCGCGATACGCGGCGCATCGTGGGCCTGAACGTCCTCACGCTCGAAGACCTACAGCAGACCACGCGCCACGCGGACGCCATCGCCACCGGCTGCTGGTTCCTCGACATCCATCCGCCTGAGGTCACGCTCGATAAACCGTTCACCGGCTCCGGTTTCCAACCCAAGCCGTATGACATTTCCTACCGCACGCTGGTGCCACAAACCGTCAGCAACCTCCTCGTCGCCGGTCGCTGCCACAGCGCGAGCAGCGAGGCCAGCGCCTCCAGCCGCGTGACCGCTACCGCCATGGCCCTGGGCGAGGCCGCCGGAACCGCCGCCGCGCTGGCCATGGCCGCGAAAACGGAGATCGGCACGCTCGATGGCGTGAAAGTCCGTGAAGCACTCGCCAAGCAAAACGCCGGCCCCTTCAGCGACGCATGAACACGGAACCAAACAACCTCACCCGCCGCGAAGCCCTGCTGGGCGCACTCCAAGGCACCGTCGCCGCCGCGCTGGCCGTTCCGCTCATCACCACCGGCACCGAGCCGTCTGCGCGGCCTGAGCCGGAGTTTGTGCCCGAGAATGACTATCCCTGGTTTGGCTATGAGCCAGAGGCAGCCGCTTGAGTCCCTTTTAACTTCTCCGTACAAACAACAGCGCCCGGACTCATGTCCAGGCGCTGCGAAGGGAAAATCGAAGAACGGGATGTGATGAGGCAGCACCCAAGGCTGGCTCAACGGTGACCGCCACCGCCAAAGCCGCCTCCATGGCCACCACCACCAAAGCCACCTCCACGGTAGCCGCCACCACCATACCCGCCGCCGTAGCCGCCGCCGTAGCCGCCGCCGCGATAGCCACCACCGCCGTAGCCACCGTACCCGCCGTGCCCGTAGTTACCAAACGGAGGACGATAGTAGGAGCCGCCGTACCCGCCGTAGCCATACCCACGGCCATAGCCATACGGGGCAAAGCACGAACTCAAAGAACTCAAGGCAAGGATGGCAGTAGACTTGTTCTCGGATAACAAACTGGATGAGCGCGAGCAGAAAGTGGCAGGGGCGCTGCGCTCAGGATGGGTTGCAGGCTTGGGTGGCTAGGTGGTGATTCCACAAGCCTGCGCTCACGAGGGCCACCCGGTCATC
>CAINGK010000114.1 GCA_903848465.1 uncultured Verrucomicrobiota bacterium | reverse complement strand
TGATGACCGGGTGGCCCTCGTGAGCGCAGGCTTGTGGAATCACCACCTAGCCACCCAAGCCTGCAACCCATCCTGAGCGCAGCGCCCCTGCCACTTTCTGCTCGCGCTCATCCAGTTTGTTATCCGAGAACAAGTCTAATCCATCGTTGCTGTGGTTGTCGTTCTTGTTACCACGATCCGGGCCCACGAGCGGCGTGGGGCTGATCAGCACCTTCCACGTGGCGGTGCTCTCTTTGAGGGTGCGTTTGAACCACGCCTTCTGCTCCGCACCCCAGATCGTCTTCTCCGGGCCGTCGGGCATCGTGTTCGGCGAGCGATAGTCACGCCCATCGGTAAACCACACCTGCAGATCACGGCCCCATCGAATGGTGCGGAAATCGCGGTCACCAATGGGCGCTTGGTCACGGAACATCCGAATGCCTTCATTGAAGGTGAATTCGCCCGCCTTCATCCCCGGCCACGAATCGTTCGTGAGCGTGTCATGGTCATCCTTGAGCCAGTAGGTCGAGGTACTGCGCGTGGCGGCAACCAGACGCGGCAGGCTGAACATGCGCTCCCAGTGCAGCCGCGCGAGCTCAAGCGACACCGCGCGCGGCGGGTTGCTGTCGTAATAAACAAGATCTCCCGTCATGACGATGAAGCGCGGATCAAGCGCCGTCATGGAGGGATAAATCGGGTGCCCGTCGGCATGATCTCGATCCTGATAACCCTGGCATGTCATCACGCAAAAGCGCAGTGTCGTGGGAGCTGCCGGGTCCGGTGCCGTGTGGAATTTGCCCTGGAAACTGCCGCCTGCCGTTTCACTCACGTAGTGATAGGTGCTGCCGGGCTTGAGTCGGCTGAGCTTGAACTGATGGATGCCGTCCTTGCCTGCACTCACATCGGCCCACGGCGTTTCCACGGCATCACTCAAATCCATCTTCAGTCCGTAGCGCACCCGTACTTTGCCTGATGCCGCCGGGCATGCTCCTTCAATTTCATGCGCAGGTGGAACCATCTGCTGCGGTTCCTTTCCGCCTTTGCCCTGCTTCGGCTGGTCAAAAGTTACCCCCTGATTGTTACGCACCGGCGCCTGGGTCAATCGTGTCCAAACAATCGCCGTCGTGTCCGTGACCTCGCCCACACGAGTGCCCGTCGCCTGATACGGACCCGCCGCAGCCTGTGCCAGCCAGGGCGTGGCGAGCGCTGTGGTGGCGGTGGTTTGGATGAAACGACGACGGTTGAGTGCGGATGCCTGGCTCATGGTTCTGCCATGAACGTCAGCCGTCCCCATTTCTGTCGGGTCACAAACGCAGCTTCTTCACCAGCAGGGCATCCTTCTCGGCATCGCTCATCGGCTTGTAGTCCACCTTGCACTTCGGCAGCGCGGCTTGGATCGCTTCCACATCGGCAGCAGAGATGTCCACCGTCTCGATCTTCAGCTTCGCCAGCTTCGGCAGCGCCTGAAGCTGCGGAATGATTTTCGCGCTGAGGCGGGCCTCCGTCAGCTCCAGCGATTCCAGCGTCTTGATCTGCGCGATTACCGCCATCGTCGCTTCATCAAAGCTGATCGGCGTGTCCTTGCCCCACTCCGGCAGGCGCTGGCCCATGCGCAGCGCGGTCAGATTCGTGAGCTTCGCGAGATGGGCGTTGCCCGCCTGCGTTTGCGCCGTGTGCCAGGTGCGAAATTCCTTGAGCTGCGTGAGCTGTCCAATGGCCTCCATCGCCACATCACCCGCCGTCGATCCCGCGAACGTGAGCCGCTCCAGCTTCGGCAATGCTTTGAGACTGACAAGACCGCTGCCGGTAAAATCCTTCGAGCGGAAGGCCGGATGGAAAAACGCGAGTGACTTGAGCTTCTGAAAGGCGGCAAAGTGCTTGTAGCCCGCATCCGTCAGTTGAGTGGCGTCCGTGCTGAGCTGCTCCAGCTCCACGAGACCCGTCAGCAGCGCGAGCGTGCCATCGGTGATCGTTTTGCCACTGATCGTGAGATTTTTGATCGAGGTGAAACTGCCGAGCGTGCGGAAATCCGCCTCGGTGAAGGCATCACATTTCACCTGCACCTGCGTGATGACGCCCGCACTCTGCGTGACCTTCGCTCCCAGTTTTTCGAGGGATTCAATATCAGCAGCGCGAAGGCAGCTACATAGGACGGCAAGAAGTACAGCAAAGAGTTTCATGGGAAGCATGAAACGTTTCAGTTCTGAGTTTTCTGGCAGCTACTCAGCCGATGCTGATCGCACCTTCATGCACGCCCGCCTTCAGTTTCACCGGCGCTTGCGTGTGGTTGTGAATCACCGCATCCCCTTTGAACACGACACCTTCACCGCACTCAACGGGGCCATGCACCAGCAGGCTGCGGCAATGCAGCAGGCTCGGTGTGTGCGGAAAGTTCAGCTCCAGACCGTCCACCAGCTTGCACAGTTTTTGATCGAGATGCAGGTGCGGCGGCTGACCGTCGCGGCTGGGGTGCAGCCGCAGGCAAAAGTCCTCGGTGAGTTCGTACGCATCAGAGCGCACCGCCAACAGATCACTCGTGGTCTTCACGGGGGCAAACCGCACCCGCGAGACCTCAATGGCACCCGCTCCGGCAAAGCACTCGATGGCCGCCCCCATCGCCGTCTCCAGTTGCACCACCGCAGGCGAAGTCGCATCGCGCGGATCAACCGTCTTCTTGTTCATGATCGGTGGCAGCGGAATCAATCCGTCATTCTCTTCCAGCGCGGCCTTGAGCGCCTGCAGATCAATCCACAGGTTGTTCGTGTTGAAGTAGCGATGCTGGTCGATGTTTTGAAAGTGCCCCTCGTCGGCCTTCGGACACTGCGCCGACTCGCGCAGCAGGAAGCGCCCGTCGCTCAATCTCACCGCCAGATGCCCGCCCTTTTTGTCCGATTCCGTACGCCGTGTGACCTCCATCACGAACGGCATGCCGCTGTCGGCAAACCATGCGAGGATGGCCGGATCAAGCGTCGCCCCCAGGTTGTCCGAGTTCGATACGAAAGCATAACGCACACCACTGCCGAGCAGGCGCTCCAGCCAGCCCGATCCCGCAAGGCACGCATAGATGTCTCCATGGCCCGGCGGGCACCATTCTTGATCAGGACTGCTGGGCGACGTCGCGGGCTCCAGCGAGCTGGCGAGCACCTTCGGCACCTTGTTCTGCATCAGCTCCCATGTTTCACGTCCGCCCAGTTGTGGAAAGCGCTTGGCAAGATGTTCCGCCGAATCTGCCGAAGTACTGAAACTGTTCATCAGCATGAACATCGGCACCTCGCCACCCGTCTGCGAGCGCAGCAGCAATATCTGCCGTGCGATCAAATCGAGGAACGTGTCATCGCCGCGCACCGGCAGCAGCGACTTCGCTTTCTCCAGGCCCATGCCCGTGCCGAGACCGCCGTTCAGTTTGATGATCACGGTTTGCTTGAGCAATTCCGCAGCACGCTCCGCCGCCGGTGGCACGAGTGCATCCGCACAAGGCAGGTCCTTCGCCGGAGAAATGGTGCTTTCAGGAATCATCCCTGTCTCACCCGCCAGCAGCGCCGCATAGCTGCCGCGAAATGCACGAATGGCAGATTCACTCAGCCCTTCAGCCTCCATTTTATGACGAAAAGGGGCAAAGGATGCTTCGATGTTCTCGGGAGTACGGGATGTTTCGCTCATGAAGCCTCAACGCTAAAGTTAACCATCAGCCGAGGCAAACAATCATTCATAAGACATCCCGCAGTCCATCTCACAGCACCGGGACGGATGGCAGACGCACGCTCAAAAGATAGGCGATGATGTCCCAGCGCTGCGCCTCACTCAGCGTCGCCGCAAAGCTGACCATGGGGGTTCCGTTCAAGCCCGTGGCAAGCACGCGAAACAAATCTGCCGGGGTGTCGCCGCAGCGCAGGTGCGGCTGGCGCAGGTCCGCCGGTGCCGCAGGAATGCCCCAGATGTCCTTCAAACTGATCGCGGCAGGTCCCTTGCCATCCGCTTTTTCGCCATGACAGGCAGCACAGTTCACGGCGAAAAGTTTTTGCCCTGCCTGCGCATGCTTTTTCACCTCCGCCGCCCCTTTCAGCCACTCCGGTGGCGGAGAGAATTTCAAGGCAGGCGCATGATTCTCCGGCTTCTTCCACCGCCGCGAAAACGATTTCAGATAAGCGATCACCGCATCAATCTCGTCCTTCTGCAAATGGCTGAAAATGCCCATGGCCGTGCCACTCAGACCGCCAGTAATCGTGCGGCGCAGGTCGGCATCCGTCGGCAGCATGCCATAGGGCGTCGTTCGAAATTTGAACATCCCCTCCCGGAACGAGCGCGGCTTCGGCTTCAGCGTTGGGCTCAGCTCCCCGTTGCCATCCCCCCGCGGACCATGGCAGACGATGCAGTTGCGCTCATACACATACTTCCCCTGCATGTAGAGATTGAAGTCCAGCGCCACGGCCTGGTCTGCGGCCAGCAGGGCAGTGGCCAAGGCTAGGAAAACAAAGGTGCATCGGAAATACAAGTTCACCCTTCCTTATCGCGATTTGACCGCCGGAAACCACGCCGTTATTGCCAAAGCCTGCGCCAGAACTGCCGCAAAGCAGCTTGCGTGCGAGGAGCCGCCTGCCATTTTGCACGTTCCAAATTCCATCCTTTTATGCCCAAAAAAGCCTCTGCCGCCAAGACTGACCTCCATCGCAAACACAGTGCCATCGTTGTCGATGGGGTGGATCGCGCCGCCAGCCGCGCCATGCTGCACGCCGTGGGTTTCAAGCGGGCTGACTTCCAGAAGTCGCAGATCGGCATCGCCTCCCTCTGGAGCATGGTCACCCCCTGCAACATGCACATCGACCGCCTGGCTCTCGAGTCCGCCAAAGGCGTGGACGCTGCCGGCGGCAAGAGCATCATCTTCAACACCATCACCATCTCAGACGGCATCTCCATGGGCACCGAGGGGATGAAATACTCCCTCGTCTCCCGTGAAGTCATCGCAGACTCCATCGAAACCGTCGTCGGCTGCGAAGGCATGGACGGCTTCGTCGCCATCGGCGGCTGCGACAAAAACATGCCCGGCTGCCTCATGGCCATGGCGCGCCTGAACCGCCCCAGCGTTTTCGTCTATGGCGGCACCATCCTCCCCGGCTGCGTCGGCCCGGAGAAAAAGGACGCGGACATCGTCACGGTCTTCGAAGCCGTCGGCAAGCACGCCAACTGCCTCATCAATGACAAGGAACTCATCGACATCGAGGAGCACGCCATCCCTGGCGAAGGAAGCTGCGGCGGCATGTACACCGCCAACACCATGGCCAGCGCCATCGAGGCCCTCGGCATGAGCTTGCCAAACTCCGGTGCCCAGTCCGCCGTCGGCCATGAAAAGCTCATCGACTGCTTCGACGCCGGTGCCGCTGTCATGAACATGATCAAGAAGGGCATCACGCCCCGCGACATCATGACGAAGGAGGCCTTCGAAAACGCCATCACCCTCATCATCACCCTCGGTGGCAGCACCAATGCCGTCCTCCACCTCATTGCCATGGCCCACAGCGCTGGTGTGAAGCTCGGCATCGAAGACTTCGTCCGCATCGGCAAAAAGACCCCCGTGCTGGCCGACCTCAAGCCCAGCGGCAAGTACTTCATGAACGACCTCGTCAAGATCGGCGGCACCGTCCCGCTCATCCGCATCCTGATCAACGAAGGCCTCATGCACGGCGACTGCCTCACCGTCACCGGCAAGACCATGAAGGAGAACATGAAGAACTCCAAGATCGTCTGGCCCAAGGATCAGAAGATCGTCAGCCCTCTGAGCAATCCGCTCAAGAAGGACAGCCACCTCGTCATCTTCAAAGGCAACCTCTGCCCCGAAGGTGCCGTCGGTAAAATCTCCGGCAAGGAAGGTCTCAAGTTCGCAGGCAAGGCCATCGTCTTCGAGTCCGAAGAAACCGCGCTGCAGGCCATTCTCAATGACAAGGTCAAGAAAGGCCACGTCATCGTCGTCCGCATGGAAGGCCCCAAAGGCGGCCCCGGCATGCGCGAAATGCTTTCCCCCACCTCCGCCATCATGGGCAAGGGCCTTGGCAAAGATGTCGCCTTCATCACCGACGGTCGCTTCAGCGGCGGCAGCCACGGCTTCGTCGTCGGCCACGTCACCCCCGAAGCCTTCGTCGGCGGCCCGATCGCCGTCATCAAAAACGGCGACCCCATCACCATCGACGCCGAAAAACGCGCCATCACCCTGGGCATTCCCGCCGCTGAACTCAAGGCACGCCTCGCGAAATGGAAGCAGCCAAAGCCGCGCTACACCCGTGGTGTGCTGGCGAAGTATGCCAAGCTCACGAGCAATGCGAGCCAGGGCGCGGTGACGGATCTGGGGCTGTAAACTTGTTCATCACCAAACATGGGCACAGTCGTTCACGAGTCCCATTCTTCCAGTTTCCCTGATGCCTGGGAACACGACTTCCCGTTGAGTAAAGTCGGAGAAAGGGGCGTCCCAGCGGCAGTGATCTCATGCATTGGCAGGGATCAGGCATCAGCCGCAGCAGCATTCGCCCGACGTCTGGAGGATCTCAAATCCCCCGAGGTGCGTGAGTTCGCTCGTTTGTTCGATGGCATGCTTCCTTCTTCTGTGATGGTGCAGGGCGAGAACTGCTGGCTCGTTTTGAAACGCGCAGAAGATCAGCTTTCACCGACCCAATTTGGCAATGTCATCATGGTCCCCGCTCTGACACAGAGCCTTGAGTGGCCTCCGGAGGTGGCGGCTGATTTCGCACAAGCTCCCTACATGCTTGAATTCTTCGAGCACTTCGGCGGACTGACGCCCCGCGTTCCGCCAGAAGAATACTGCACGGCCTGCAATAACAAACCTTATGTCATGCACAACAAGGCTTTCCCTGGGCTGGGCGAATGGGATGGAAGCATTGCCTTCTTCTATCCAGGCGACGGAGATGTGATGCTGGCCCGTCCAGGCGGATCATCTGGCGTCTGGCAGCACGAATTTTCAGCCGACTATGATGAAAGTGAATGCACCGGTCCTCTTGGTCTCCTCGCCAGGGGCATCCAATCCCTTTTTCCCAGTCCTCCCAGACCCGCATTGCTCCCCCCCGACTGTGTGAACCGGTGCGACAACAAGATCCTTGTCGAAGTGCGCGAAGCGATCAAATGGGCAATGGCACAGTCCTGACTTAACAGACGGCTTAATGAGTCAATTCTCCGGCACGATGATCTGATCTTCGGGCTGGAGTTTGATGTCGCGGGCAGGGTCTGCGCTGATGTCCTTGAGATTCACTGGAGTGGTGACGCCATCGCGGATCAGCTTGGTCTTGCTTGGTTTGGCATACGGCGAAAAGCCGCCAGCAGAACCGACGGCCTTCAGAATGGTCATACCGGAGTTATAGGCCACAGGGCCATTCTTGTTGCAGCCACTGGCGACATAAATCAGACGGGCCGGCACTTCTCCGCCATCAATGGAAACGGTCACCGTCGGACGCATGAAAACTTCACGTTTGATATACTCCCGCTCAATGACGCGTTGCAGCTCGGAAGGCTTGAAGCCAGCAGCCTTCACTTCGCCGACATGCACGAGGTTGATGCTACCGCTGTCACTGATGCTGTACACTTTGCTGATCTGTGCGACATCGTCCGCTGGAATCCCGCCAATGGAGAGCGAAATACGGTCGCCAGCTTTCAAAGCCATCTCGGTATTCTGGGCCACTACCGGGAACGCCAGGCATAGCAACCCAGCAGCAATGGACAGCAGGCAACGGGTGTTCATCACAGGAGGTGTTTTCAGGTTTATTCCGGAACGATAATCTGATCTTCCGGCTGGAGCTGAATGTCGCGGGAAGGGTTGGAGCTGATGTCCTTCAGATTAATCTCGGTGGTGACGCCATTGCGGATCAGCTTGGTCCGGCTGGGTTTGGCAAATGGCGTGAAGCCACCGGCAGAACCGACGGCCTTCAGGATGGTCATGCCGTTGTTGTAGGCGATGGGGCCATTTTTGGCGCAACCGCTGATGACGTAGATCATGCGTGCGGTGCTCGCGCTGTCATCCGTGGTCACGGTCACCGTGGGGCGGGTGTAGATTTCACGCGCGATGTAGGTCTGCTCAATGGTGCGCTGCAAGGTGGAGGGCTTGAGGCCGGTGGCGCGCACTTCACCGATGTGCAGCAGATTGACGGTGCCGCTGTCGCTGATGGTGTACACCTTGCTGATTTGCGGCACTTCGTTGTCCGGGATGCCCCCGATGGAGATCGTGACGCGGTCGTTGGCTTTGAGGGCGAGTTCGCCATTCTGGGCATGCGCTGTTGCCAAGGCGCAAACAGCGATGATGCAGGAGAGAATGCGTGTGTTCATAAAGAGTGTGTGTCTGAGGAGGGATTAAAACACATCGTCGCTGTCCAGACGTGAGACGGACTGGGCGGTGCCGAGCGCGGTGGCGGTGGTTTCGGCTTTGATCTTGCGGCGGCGGGATTTGCCACCCGCGCCACCATTGGGCGAGTTGGTGGGCGAGTAGTACGTGTAGTAGCTGGTGTAGTACTGATACTGCGCATCGCTGCGCAGATCGACATTGTTGAGCACCACGCCCACCACTTTGCCGCCGACGTTTTCGACGCTCTGCTTCACGCGAATGAGCATGTGGCGTGGCAGTTTACGGTGCTGCACCACGATCATCGTCATGTCGGCCAGATTGGCGAGCACGGACGCGTCGCTGACACCCAGGATGGGTGGGGAGTCGATCAGGACGAGGTCAAAGCGGCTTTTGACTTCGGCAATCAGGTCCACCATGCGCTGGGAGTTCAGCAATCCGGCGCTGTCTGCGGGCAGCAGGCCGCTGGGCAGGAAGAAGAGATTCTCCACCTGAGTGCGCAGCACCACATCCTCCAATCTGATGTCTGTGGTGAGGTAATTGGTGAGGCCGGCAGCGTGGCTGACCTCGAAATGCGTGTGCAGGCTGGGGCGCCGCAAATCCGCATCAATCAGCAGCACGTTGTAGCCGCCCTGAGCGCAGACATACGCTAGGTTCACCATAGTCGTGGATTTCCCCTCCCCCGCCCCGCCGCTGACGACGCTGAGGCAGTTGGCGTCCGGCGATTTCCGGTTGAATTCGATATTGGTGCGCAGAATGCGGTAGGCTTCGGCATCCGGACTGTAGCCACTGCAGCGGTGCAGCACTCCCACATCCTTGGGCACCACCGCCAGTACGGGCACACCGAGGTAACGCTCCACGTCATCCAGGCTCTTCACCGTGGTGTCCATGTATTCAAGGAAGAAGGCGAGGCCGAGACCAAACATGAGACCTAGCACACCGCCCAGGGCGAGATGCAGCGCCACATTCGGCTTGGCGGGCTTCGCTTCCGGCTCGGCCTCCGAGTAAATCGTGGCAGGAGATTTCACGAGTTCCTTGCCCACTCTTTCTTCCAAGTTTCGCGAGCGCAGGTTCACGATGATGTTGTCCAACTGCGTCACTTCATCCTTGGCGCTCTTGTACTCATTGTAGAGCGCCTGCATGCCCATGATGTCCTTCTTGGCGTCATCATTGTAGGTCTGCTGCGATTCACGTTTTTTCTTCGCTCCATCCAGCCGGCTCTGCAGTCCTTTGATGTGGGATTTAGCCTCCGCAAGAATGAGCCTTTTGTATTCCTCGATCTGGCTGTCCACACTGAGCACCTGCGGATGCTTGCTGCCGCGTCCTTCATTGGTCAGTCCTTGGCGGGCGACTTTGAGCTCCTGCATCTTCGAAGTCATCGTGGCGATGTTCGCATTCTCCAGCTTCAGGCCCGATGCCTGATCGATGAGCTCCTCCGGGGTAAGCTTGCCCACCTGCTCGATTTCCGTCTGCAAGGTCATGATCTCTTGGTCCGACTGCATGGCCAACTGCTCACGGCTCATTTGCTGGCTCTCCTCCGTCGTGCGCAGATCGCTGCCAGGACTCAGTGAGTTGCCCCCGCCCATATACCATTCGCCGACGATGCCCGCCTTGCGCTTGGCTTCCTGCGCGCGCAACTGAGCCTGCCCGCGCAGATTCTCCTGGTCCGAAATCTTCTGTTCGAGAACCACCAGCGCTTTTTCTTTCTTATCGCTTTCGATGTTGTTGCGCTGCTTCATGTAGCTCTGGGCCACTTCATTCGCGATGTTGGCCGCGAGCTGTGCATCCTGATCGTAGTAGTCGATGGTGACAAAATCGGAGCGCAGCATCGACTGCGTTTCCAGATTGGCGCGCAATTTCGCCAGCGCCGTTTGTCGGCTAGGCAGTTCCCAGCGCTTGGTCAGTTCCAGCTTTTCGATGACTGGATAAAGCGTGGTGGGCTTGGTGATCGTCTCGAACTGCGTCTTAATATATTCCGGCGAGAAAGCTCCGCTGTCACTGTGATTGCGTTCGAACACATTGATGTCCTGCGTGATGCGCTCGATGGTCATTTCCACATGACCACGATACTTGCGCGGCATGATGTAAGTGAGTACCGCCGCTGCTGCAAAAATGAGGAGGAAGGAAAGCGAGATGAGTCCAATGCGGTTTTTGACCACCTGCCAGGTGTCCATCGCATGTTTTTGCAGTTCGGTGCCGGACTCGTTCATGACTGCTTGGGTTAAATGATTCGGAAAGGTTAAGAAAGTGGTCTTGAAATACCGCCAGCGGGAGATTCGTGGTGTCCGAATCTGCCCGCCGGCGGATTGTTGTCTGGGCTGTTGGGACTAAAAGGTCGCCGTGGCTCCGACCGAGACACGGTTGCGGTTGAACTCAACCAGAGGGTTGTTGGACAACTGCGTGGAGAATGAATAATTGGCGTTCAGATTGAGGTTATCCATCAGCTGATAGCCAATGCCTGCATTCAGGAACACCGAGTCTTGCGTCTGATTTGCGATGGGTCCGCCTGAAAGCACCGAATGAGCATAACTCACCCCGCCGTTCACACTGAACCGTTTGGTGACTTGGTGGTTCACCTGCAAGCCGGTGTTTACCCCATAGCTGCTGGTGTAGGTGCCGAGCAGTGTGCCATTGAATCCCAGCATCGAAAACCAGCGCAATTGGGTCTGTCTGGCGACCGCATAGTTGACTGCGGCTTCAGCATAAGGCCGCGTTTTGCTGACCGTGGCGTTTTGGTAGAATTCCGCACCAGCTCGTGCTGAACCGGACAGGTTCTGACTCCACGCATGATCCACTCCACCCAGGACGTACTGTGAATGGTAGTTTTGGAAGGGGCTCTTGGTGTAATCGGTCAGCCGGTAGCGATACTCTGCCGTCAGACTGGTCCGCTTCGAAATTTTATGGCGCTTCGCTAGATTGGGTGGGTAAACGCTGAAGGGATTTTGATGTTGAGGTCTCCAGCCATCCAATAGCAGATAGCTTTGAGGTTATTGAAGTTGCGGAAGCCACGGGCACGGCGGCGGGCGGTTTGGATGATGCTGT
>CAINGK010000113.1 GCA_903848465.1 uncultured Verrucomicrobiota bacterium | reverse complement strand
GCGAAGGTGTATTGTTCACAACGCGAATGAGCACGAATAGCCGCGAATTTTTCACGAATTTCAGAGTTCAGAATTCCTCTGCATTCGCGGTCATTCGTGGCCATTCGCGTTTAAAATCTTAACTTAACGACATTGATTCGACATTCGACATTCGTCATTCGACATTCGTCATTCTGCCCAGCAGCCCCCTCCTCACACACTCGTCCAGCAGCACCCGCGTGGGAATATTCAAATCCATGCGCAGGGCCTCGGCCAGCGGCAGCCACTGAAAGGCCTGCGCCTCCTCGTTCAGCACCACCTGGGGCTGCGCGTCGGCACAGCGTGCGAGGTAGTTTAGCAGGAGAAAATGCGCCGAGCGCTGAAACTCCTCGGGCTCGATGCAGTCCTGCACCATGACGAATTCGATGTCCTGGAGCGTGAGCGCGGTTTCCTCAGTGATCTCGCGAATGAGCGCCGCCTCGCAGGTCTCCCCACGTTTGATCTTCCCGCCGGGGATGCCCCAGCGGTGGCTCCATTTGTGCGTGCGGATCAGCAGCAGCTCGCCCTGCGGGTTTAAAATGAGGGCTCCCACCGTGGCCACCGGGTAGGCCCCGTCGCCCCCGGTCAAGGCCCCCAGCAGCGCCGGCAGCCGCGACAGATCGCGCACCAGCATGTCGGGTGCGGATGTCAGCAGCGTCTCCGCGTTCTCGTAGCCCGTGCAGGTGGCGATGGTCACCACCCCGGCGGCGTGGCCAGCGTCGATGTCATGCCGCATGTCGCCGATGAAGGCGGTCTCTGCCGCCGCCATGTCCAGCTCTGCCAGCAGCGGCAGGATTTCGGTGCGTTTGTCGATGACCCCGCAGCGCATGACCTCAAAGGCATCCCGCACCCCCAGCGCCTCCGCCTGGGCAGTCACATGCGGCAGCGGCGCACTGCTCAGCACCACCATGCGCCGACCCGTGGCGGCAGCGAACTGGATGAACTCCAGCGCATGCGGCAGCAGATCGATGGCGGTATGCTCATGCGTGAAGTGCTCCAGGTAGAGCTGCTGCAGCCGCTCCAGTGGCAGGCCGGGCAGCATCTCGGCGAAAAACTCCGTGTAGGGCAGGCGAAAGCGCGCCCTGAACTCCTCCCGCGTCAGCTCCGCCACTCCGGCGCTGCGCAGCATGCCGTTCACAGCAGTGATGACGCCTGGCAGGTCATCCACCAGCGTGCCGGACCAGTCGAACAAGAGATTCCGAATCATGTGCCTGCGCCTTAGCTGCGGCCACGGCGCTTTGCAAACCATTCACCGCCGCCGCCGGCGCAGCAGCCACAGGCCAGCCACTCCCAGCAGCAAGGCACCGCCCGGCTCCGGCACGGGGACCGGGCTCGTCACAAAATCGATTTTGTACTGGATCTGGTCAGACCCCTCCTGAATCCAGAAGGTGTAGTTTCCCGGTGTCAGCGGTCCGCTGAAGCCGATGCCACCAAACTCCGGGCCTGCCTGTAGCAGCCCGAGCAGGTCGGTGTAAACATGCCCAAAGCCATCCGTGCCGTAGCCCCACAGCGAATTGCTCAGGTGATTGGACGGATCGTTCTGGTTGATCGAGCCGCCCGTGGCGATGGCCATGAAGGATTGGTTGGTCAGGCTGCCGCTGGTGGCCTTGTAGCCCACCAGATTGATGCCCGTCAGGTCATAGCCCGTAGGCACGCTGAAATTCCAAATATCCGCGTCCAGCGGCCCGGTACCATTGAGTGAACCCATGGTGCCTAGAATGAAATTATCCCCGGAGGACAAGGTGCCCAGCAGCGTGGGCGCAGCGCCATTGCCGGAAAGGTCGCCACTGATCGACTCATCCCAAGTCAGCGCCTGCACCGTGCCAAGAGGCAGGGCGAGAGCGGCAAGGAAAGCGACGAAGCGTGAAACGAGCATGTTATTGAAATTATATTCATTACGGTTAAAATTGTCAATACATCTGATTGTTTTCATGAGGTGAACTTTCAACCCCGCCATTTCGCCCTCGCTTCCCGCCTCCCGCGCCTCCAATTTGGCCGCATGCGTCTCCTGCTCCTCTCCAGCCTCAGCCTCCTGCTGCTGCCGTCCTGCGTCCATGTCTTCACCACGCACTACGACTACCAGGCCAAAGCCCCGGCACCCCAGGTGGCAGGCGCGGCCTTCAGGGCGGAATTCATCCCCAAAGGCACCGAGGCGGGCATCGCCCTCAGTGCCATGGTCGTCGGCGGGGCCATCGTCTCCGAAGTCGGCCCCTACCAGGTGCGCTTGCACGCCTTTGGCCAGCCGGGAGACCAGCAGTGGTTTGAGCTCAAAAGCCTGCGCCTCACCGGAACCGACACCTTCAATGCGCCCATGGAAGCCCGAGGCTTCGCTGGCCGCGCTGAGTTCAAGCCCACCCACACCGCCAGCACCACCCGTGCCAGCCTACTGCTCGGCCCCTACATCAAACTGGACGCCAAAAAGCAGCGCGACATCGTCCTCGAGGCCGAAGTCGTCATCATGCGCCGCAGCGGCCCCACCCGCAGCCCCCTGCGCCTGCCCCTCACCCTGACTAAAACCAAGCGCCGGGACAGCACCAACGTCGTCACCGAAATCATGCACGACATCCGGGATCGCGACAAACCCACGATCCCCAACGGCCTGCCCCCGCCGCCGGAGAAGCCGTAGCCCCTTGGCTGCACGAACCCTCTGCATAAGACCAGGAACCACACCCTCAGACAGCGCGACACGCTGGATTTGGCAAAGGAATGTAGGAGCAAAGGAATGACCGGAAAAATAGGAATGGATGGCCTACTCGCAAGGTGCAGCGACGATCAGGTGCTTGGTTTTGATTTCCGTCTGTTCAGCGTATTCCGTAGGCCATCATCTCCGTTTCTGCTGGATTTTCCGGCACATTCCTCTGCCAAACCATACCTTTGCCGAACTCAAAGCCCCCGCAGGTTTTATAGCGACTCGCAAAACTCAATCGCAGTAGAGCGAGCATGAGGAGGTTTGGTTTGCCGCAGAGAGGCAAAGGTGCAGAGGTGGCAGCGATTGAAACGATTCTCTGCTCCCTCTGCCTCTCCGCCCCTCTGCGGCAGAATCGAATGTCCCTCCGACTTTCCTACGCCAAGGCAGCGAGTATCTCCTCCTGCGCATGAAGAAAACCAGTTGCGAAAAACACTGTCAACCGTGCGGTGTTTCAATAAATCCGGGCGTTCCCATGACACTTTGGCGCTGGACAGTTCGCGCTCGTTCGTCTCCAATGCCGCACCACCGGCCGCACTGGCCGTCGTGATTTCTCCAACGCAAATCCACCACCACACTCACACCATGGGCAAAATCCAATTCGGTTCCGAAGTTTACACCTGGTTCATGCAGGGCACCGGCAAAGGCTACGACAACAAGCTCGACCACATGATCAAGGTCGCGGGCGAAGCAGGCTTCACCGGCATCGAACCCATGGTGCTGGAAATCTCCCAGAGCGCCCTCGGCTGCTCCAAGTACTGGCTCGGTGACTTCATTGACCCCATCAAGCTCAAGGACGTGCTGCAAAAGCACAACGTCCAACTCGCCGGCCTCGCCCTCGTCTGCGCCTGGGACGGCGAAACCGAAGCGCCGAATGAAAAGGAAGCCGCTGACTTCACCCTCAACTTCCTCAAGCACTTCCCCGGCTCCATGCTCGGTACCGTGACGCTGCCCAGCGGTCGCAAAGACAACCTGCAGAGCCGCCGCCTCAACATCGCCAAGAACGTCAACGCCGTCTCCAAGCGCGCTGCCGACCTCGGCCTCAAGTGCTCCTACCACCCGAACTCCCCGCCCGCCTCCCTAGTCCGCACCCAGGAAGACTACGATGTCGTCCTCAGCAGCCTCGACCCCAAAGTCACCGGCTGGACCCCTGATGTCGGCCACATCATCCGTGGCGGCATGGACGTCATCGCCACCCTCAACAAGTGGCAGCACCTGGTGAACCACATCCATTACAAAGACTACTCCGGCAACGGCGCCGAGCCCTGGGCCCAAATGGGCACCGGCAAGCTCGACTTCCACAAGATCACCGAATGGCTCGTCGCCCGCGACTATTCCGGCTGGATCATCTGCGAAGACGAAGCGCATGTAGCCGTCGATGACCCCGATGGTGTGACCAAGCAGAATGGGGAGTGGTGCAAGACGAACTTGCATCCGATCGTGGCGTAAGTAGCTGCGGACAGCGTATGATTTAAGACGCCATCTCCTGTGAGGGAGATGGCGTTTTTTTGCGTGAGGCATCCACTTTCAAGCTTCTGCCGCAATTCACCATCTGTTACCTTTTCAAAATTGACCGCGCCACACTCCATGGCTCTTGCCCCCGAACCCATTCTCAGAGCAGCACTGGATACAGTGGGGTGGGCTTGCATCTTCATTCGCAATCAGACGATTCGTGAAGGGGCACCGACGAAGATGATTAACGATGCGATGGAGGCAGTTCATGAAGTGCCGCAGATGTTGACTCGTTGGCGGCCTGACACTCTCGAAGAAATACGAGTTCACTTGGGCTGCTTTCCCGCCTCTCAATGGCAGGATGCGCCTGACTTGGTTGCTTTCTTTGAGCAGCGTCTGAAAGATTATGGTTATGAGGAGGCCGCAGCCTGATCATGCTCCACGGAATCGGATTCTTTATCGAGTCGCTACGAGACCCCAATTTGCCAGCTCCTCAGGAGTTGGTTGTCGATGAGTCCAGACTCCATGCGGTGGCGAACTATTTGGATCATGGGCTGATTCATGAGCGCTATCGGGGCCACAGTTGGTGCAGAGTTTGCGGCAATAATTCCGAACTGATGGGCTCTACTGACCTGACCGACGGCGTCTGGCTTTGGCCTGCCGGTCTTTCACATTATCTCCGTTGCCATTCAGTAGGTCTGCCCGAGGACTTTATCATTCATGCGTTGGCAAAACCAACCTTCACTCAGCCTGCGCGTGATGCTGTTGCCGACTTTGGTCTTTGGATCGAGTGGTCACGTCCGCGGCGCTCCCAGACCATCAGGGACGCCATCTCTCTAGCTCAGCTTGAAGATGGCAGGCTGGCTGCAATCGCCCGTACCGAGCGTGTGACAGCGAATCGAGCGAAGTTCGGACAGAGCGAAGCCACCTGCATCAGAGCGGGATGCGAAGAGCGAGCATTAAAAGGAATGGTGTTTTGCGGCAACCATTTGCCAGAAATGAGCAGCGATTTTGCGTTCCGCTCGCAAGCACATCGGCTCCTGCTTGAAGCCTTGCAAATGCCGATCCAATGAGGGTATTCGCTTCGTTGGCGTTCTCACCACAAAACCTGCCGCAGCCAAAGACATTAGAACAAACTCGTCCTCCCTCGCGCCCCCCTCCCCAGCACCAAAGGTGCGACCTATCGCAGCCCAGGGCAACGCCCTGGGTTTGCCATCACCGGTTTCCCGGTTCTATTCGGGAGCCCTGAAAGGGCGGCCTAACTCCTGCCATTCCCTCCCCACCTCAACGCGCATCGCCACTGCCATCGCCCATGCCGCAATCGCTCGCCAACCTTTACATCCACCTGATTTTCTCCACGAAGGAAAGGGCTCCCTGTCTCTCCGCATCGGTGCGTCCGGACCTGCATGCGTACTTGGCCACGGTGCTGGCGAATCTGAACTCCCCGGCGGTGCTCATCAACTCGGTGGCGGACCACGTGCATCTGCTTTTCAACATGGGCCGCACCGTCACCCTGGCGCAGGTGGTGGAGGACGTGAAGAAGTCGTCCTCCAAATGGATCAAAACGCAGGAGTCGGCGCTGGCGGGCTTTGCGTGGCAAGCGGGGTATGGGGCGTTCTCGGTGAGTGAGTCCAATGTGCCGAAGGTGGCGAACTACATCCGTGATCAGGAGGAGCACCATCGCGTGAAGACGTTTCAGGAGGAGTACCGGGAGTTTCTCTCCAAGCATAAAATCCAGTTTGATGAACGGTATGTGTGGGATTGAGGCGGCCCGTGGTGGTGATGAGGATGTCGCATGAGTTAGGCCGCCCTTTCAGGGCTTCCGGCTTTTCGACCCGGCAATCCCAGGGCGTTGCCCTGGGCTGCGATAGGCCGCACCTTTGGTGCTTCGAGCCAGCGTTGCGCTGCCGCTTGATCATCGGCGTTGCCGAGGCTGTGATAGACGGTCTTTGGTGCTTCGGTCCCGCACTGCGCTGCCGCTTGATCATCGGCGTTGCCAAGACTGAGATAGACGGCCTTGGGTACTTCGACCCATCACGTCACCGCCGCTTGATCGTCGGCATGGCAGAGGCTGTGATTGACCGCGCGACAGCGTTTTGGACTGCGGTCGCGCAGATGCACGGCGCAAGCCTGCATCGCAGCTACCGCTTTCGCTGGCTACATCGCGTTCCATGGCCCCAGCCCGCCGTCCGGCCTGCGAAAGCGGCGTCACGCCCAGGCTTGCCTGGGTTCGGACCGGGCACATAGGTGACAAGTTGACCGGTAACATGGGTTACAGTGTCGGAGGAGGTCTATGCCTTGGACCAACACACCCACGACGGAGCAACGATTGAAGTTTGTCACCTTAGCCAACAGCGGGAGGTTTAGT
>CAINGK010000112.1 GCA_903848465.1 uncultured Verrucomicrobiota bacterium | reverse complement strand
TGATGACCGGGTGGCCCTCGTGAGCGCAGGCTTGTGGAATCACCACCTAGCCACCCAAGCCTGCAACCCATCCTGAGCGCAGCGCCCCTGCCACTTTCTGCTCGCGCTCATCCAGTTTGTTATCCGAGAACAAGTCTAATGGTGGAGAGCTTGTTCATGACCTGCGTGCGTTGGTTTCCATTCCCCCAGCTAAACGCAAGCTCTCCCGCAAGGAAATGGGATGTTCACCCCATATGCTCGCCTCCCCTGCGCGGATTTTGGCGTGGGGAAAAGTACTTCCGAGCTTTAGCTCGCTCTGGAAGTCCTGCGAACACCCCATTCCATCGACTCCGCCTCCGGCTAATTTTCAATTCTCAGTTTTCAGTTCCCAGTTTACAATCCCTCTGCACGCGGTCCGCGCGCCTACCATGCTTAACTGAGTGCCATTCCTGCCTGGCTTTTCATCTTCCAAATTTGAAGCCGTCAGGAGCGGACCTAAACTTATACAAACTGACTTTCAGCTTGTGCATTAAAAGCGGCTGCGCATCGCTCAGCCCATCTCGGTAACGCTAAGGACTTGGGCAACTGCCAAAGAGCATTGAAGAGGTGACGCTGGTTGAGAGGAGTGTGTGTTTGAAATGGACATCGTGCTTCAAATCAAGCCACTTCTCACCCTCAACCAGCGCTCTTCTCGAAAGCTTCGGTCAGCTATCGTACGCGCACTGATTAAGTTTTATTGTTTCAGTAGTGTCGCCACGGAGACATGTGGCCAGCTCAAACCATTGAAGTTAAGAAATACAGTCTGAGTGTATTGAAGTTGTAGTTTCGTTGTCCCGTTCGCCAGTTTGATTGTTTCAATCCAGAAAGTGGCGTCCACTTCCACTGCCTGCGCATTTGGACCACCGGCTGCACCCTGTAGAAACGCAATGTTTGAGGTTCCTCCGCCAGTTGTGGGTGGATTTAGGGGGACAGTAGAGACCTTCAAGGTGGAGGTCGAAATAATTGTTTGGCCAGCAAGCGCGTTTGAAAGTGCCAAATTGGGATTATTAACCATAGCCTGAGTCACGTTAGGAATATCGGCTGCTGGCGTACGGAATTGTGATGGAACCCCGAGGTTAGTTTCAGGAAATTGAATTGGAGAATGCGGCGGCGCAATCGTAAATGGAGTGATGCTTACTGGAAGAATTGGCGGCGCACTATGAATCACTGGCAGGGCGCTTCCCTGTGCCAGAAGCGTCGTTCCATGTGGAATCGTAGCCTGTCGCGCGACAGTTGGGCCATCTGTCGGGTTCGTGGTTCCTGGTATGCTCAGCCAGATCCCGGGCTCAATATGAATACCTGCAAGATTTCCATCTGCCCCTTTGACATGGGCATCTTGAATTTGTTGCAGGTACCTCACGCCATGCAAATTGATATCCCCCTGAAGGAGACCTCGGTTAGGTATATCTCCTGGAATCGCGTCAAATTCAAGCGTCTCAATGGTTTCATTAAGTTCAAGAAAACGATCCTGGGAGCCGTGGAACGGACGCCAGATTTGGTTGAAGCCGCGTCCCTTCCAGACACCCACGAGATCGGCGAGTGGCCCCAGGGGGTTAGCTGGCAAAGCAACCGCTGCAGGTGAGCTTAGTGATGGCAGACTGGAAAGTGGAGCCAGGGCAGTGGGTTGAGCAGGGTTAATTTTCCCGGAGACAGAGGTTAACGAAAAATCTTTGTTAATGTTCATGGCTGTCAGTTTTATTGTTTCTGAAGTATTTACCAGGTTGTTCGGACTCAATTTACGCAAATAGGCTTAGCACTATGCACTACCAGTAGTAGTCCGCTTGTAGCGAAAATTTTGAAACCGTCAAATTTTTTATTTGGAAATGTCCCAGTTGCTACATCGCAATATTTTATACACTAACGGGATAAAACGTTAGTCATTACTATAGATATGTTCACCAGATCATTCAAAATCAGTGATCGGCACGAATCATCTCACCCCGCTTTCAGCGCCTGAAACCCCGCTCGGGCGCAGCTCCCGCAGCCACCTGGACCCCAAGCCAACCGCCGCCTTGCGCTACTCCCAGTCCGGCCCCGGCGAGAAACACTCACATTCTCAACATTCTCAACGGGGGGGTATACCTGCACGTCCCTCCCGCAGGAAGGTGGAGGTGGTGACTTGGCCCACCTTGGAGCGGATGCGGCACTGCGAGTGCTTTGTGTGTTGGGCGTGTACCTCTCGATGAAGTCGGTAGGCGGTGAGTGAACCTTGGTGGCCAGGATTGGCGTCAAAGCGACACGTCAGTTCATGGCGTGTGTTGGCCCAGGGTGGTCTTTGCTGATCTGCGCTCGTAGCCATTCGGCGGTGTCCAGACAGGTGTCTGGGTGTTGTTTGGCCAGGGCGAATCTATCCTCGGTGGAGAGGTCGAGAGACTCCATGCTGTTCTTGGCCCACCGATAGGCGTGGAAGATGCCTTCATGGGCCTTCTACCGCAAACGCCGGTAAACCTGTGTCTGCTGCGTTGGGCTTAGCTTTGAAAGGTATCGAGTACTGACCTATACTCGATACCTTTGAACACCGCGCTCACGCGAACGCGAAGCGTCTTGGAGTGCGGTGACAAGCTTTAGCGCGGCACCGCTTTCGCATGGCGGACGGCAGGCTGAGTCCGCAGTGCATGCTTCATCCCGCGAAAGCGGTGTCGTCGATGCAGGCTTGCGCCGTGCATCTCTGTCACCGCAGTCCAGACGCTGCCGCGCTCGCATGGCTCCCTACGGTATCGTTAAGGCTCCGTTATCCGCGAAAATCCGTGAGCCTGAACGATGAAGTTGTACATCATCAGCGGCCTGTTGCCGCCGAAGTCCAGCAGCGCATCCGGCGTGAGCAGTCTGCCACAAAAAGTAACGCTGGCTGCCACGATGAGGCCCTCCGTCAGTTCGGACACGCCGCGCACAGAGTCGCGGTAGTCAGCCAGGGCGGAATCCTCGACGGTGGGGTTACTCGCAGGTATACCCCCCGTTGAGAATGTGAGGTTTGTGGGTGTTTCCTCGCTGGTGGTTCGCTCGCGGGTACACCCCCCCGTTGAGAATGTTGAGATTGTGAGTGTTTCCCCGCCGGTGGGCGTGCTCCTGCATCCACCCCCGTTGAAACGGTGGAAACGGTGCGAGCTACTCCACGCTGTACACCTGCACGCGTCCCATCGCCGCCCACTGGCCGGGCTTGACCTTGCCGGGGCTGGTGATCACCCCCGTGACGAGGCTCTTGCCATCAGCTGTGAAGCGCGCGCGGGTCAGGCGGGACTTGGTGTCCATGGAGGTCACCAGGCTGCCATCCGCCGCGCTGAAGACGGCGGCGTTCCACGTGCCCTGGGCCTGTCGTCCGGCCATGAGGAAGTGCTGTCCATCCGGATGAAATACCAGCGTCTCCATCAAGCCGGAGCCGTGCTGGCCGTCTTTGATTTGATCCATGCGCTTGCCCGTGCGCCAGTCCCAGCGCTGCCAGGTCATCTTGCCGTTGCCCGCCATGGGATCAACCATCGGCGCCATGCCGCAGCCGACCAAGGCATTGCCATCCGGTGAGAAGGCAAGGCTGTAGATGCCGCCAGAGTAGTGGTGGGACTTGGTGGTGCCCCAGGAGGTGAAGTCCGGCGTGGTCCATTGCGATACCGGCTTGCCACCCTGCGCCTGCACATCCCACACCCGCACCTCGCCCAGCATGTTGGCCGCCGCGAGGTGCCTGCCATCCGGACTGAAGACGCAGCTCAGCACCGGCGGCGTGTGGCTGTAGCTCGCCACGAGCGTGCCGCTGGCGGTGTCATACACCCGCACGGAAGGCTCCGTCTCCGTCGCAGGCTCATACTTCCAGCCCCCGGCAAGGTACTGGCCCGTCACGCTCGCCACGTGCTTGCCATCTGGCGAAAGCGCGAGCTGCCAGCTCCAGAACGTGTGCGCCTTGACCTCGCGCGTGCATTTGCGCGTGGCCACGTCATGCCACAGCAGCATGCCATCGTAGCCGCCGGAGATGAGCGTCTTGCCATCTGGCAGCAGCACGCAGCCGCTGGCGTAGGAGCTGTGCGTTTTTTCAAACACGGCCATCTTGCCGGTCGCGGTTTCCACGGCATGCACGCTGCCGTCCATGCAGGTGGCGTAGGCCTGCGCGCCATCCGCTGTGGTGGCGAGGCCGAGCACGCTGAAGGGCAGTTCGTATTGCTTGATGCGGGTGAGTTTCATGGGCGGTCTCAGGCGAGGATGTCGCGGATGGGTTCCACCTTGTTTTCCACGCGGTGGAAGGTGGGCATGCCGGGCAGATCGTACTCCGCATACGGGTCAATGCCCAGTGCGGTGAAGATGGTGGCGAAGAGATTCTGCTCGCTGTACGGCTTCTCCGTCACGTCCACGCCGTCGATGTCCGTGGCGCCCGTCACCACGCCGCGTTTCAGGCCGCAGCCGGTCATCATCATGCTCCAGGCCGTCGGGTAGTGCTCGCGCCCGCGTGCCGCATTCATCCACGGACTGCGGCCAAACTCACCCATGGCAATGACCAGCGTGGAGTCCAGCAGCCCTCGATCTTCCAGGTCGGTGATCAGATTGAAAAGCACGCGGTCCAGCTCCGGCACAAGCATCTGATGGATCTCGTGATTGAACACATGGTTGTCCCAGTTCATACCATTGGCCACCATCACAAACGGCGCGCCATTTTCCACCAGATGCCGCGACATCAGCGCATGCTGCGCAAAACTGCCCGGCCCGTAGCGCTCGCGGTCAGCGGCGGGGAGTTTGTTCACATCAAAGAGGTCCGCACTCGCGCTCAGCCCTTTCAGGCGCTCAAAGGCTGCATTCTGGCTGCGCGCCACCGCACTGCTGCGGTCGCGCTCATACTTCGCGGTGAGGAATTTGCGCAGCGTCTCGCGCGATTCCCCATCGTGCTGCGGGATGCTCGCGCTTTCACTGTTCAGCATCTTCGAGTAGTCCCCGCCCAGCCGCACCGGCGCATACTCCGCGCCGAGCCAGCCCGCCCAGTTGCCCGCCTTGAAGCCCTCGAATTCATTGCCGCCGGGGATGGGATCCAGAAAGATGAAGTTCGGCAGCTTTGCATCCAGTTGCCCCATCGCCTGCGCCAGGCTGCTGCCCAGCGTGGGGCGCGTGAAGCCCGCACGCTCCGGGCTGCCGCGCTGCAGCAGATTGATCGCCAGCGCATGCTCCGGCTGGTTCGTCTTCATGCTGCGCACCAGGTTCAGCTTGTCCGCGATGCTCGCGCACTTCGGCATGAGCGATGAAAAATGAATGCCGGGAATCTTCGTGGGCATGCTGCCAAACGGCCCATTGCCCGGCCGCCCCGGCTTCGGATACCACGTCTCAAACTGACTCGGCGCACCGCACAGCCACAGCAGGATGCAATGCTTCTGCGCCTTCTTGGTCTCCTCCGCGAAGACCGGATTTTGAAACAACCCCGTGAAGCTCGCCGTGCTGGCCAGCGCACCGCCCGTGAGGCCCTTCAAAAAGAGCCGCCGGTGCAGCGTGTGCTCACCGGTGGGGCAGCGGGGGTGGGGATCGCGAAGGTTCATCAGGGGCGGAGGGGAAAAAGGGGCGCGGGAAAATTACAGCGATTCGCGGCGGTTTTTAGCGCATTTTGAAGAATTTTATGTCCGGGTCATCCAGCGCAGCCAAAGCGCTCTCCCTCTCCCCGCCCCTGACCCTCAACAAAAACGAAGATTATACTTCGGGGAGAGGGTTGGGGTGAGGGGACGGCGCTCAGCCTTCGCCAGCATGGGATAACCCCTCACCCGACCTTTGACTTCGTCTATCTCCGCTTCGCTACGGTTCCCCAAAGAGCGTTCTGGGCTTTGCCACATCCTCGGTGGGGAGAGGGGGATTCTCTTTATGCTTTTAAGGTCTAATGAATACCACAAACCGTACTGGCATACTATTCTATGCCATTCGGAGGGCCCAGCTCTAACAGGCCCCCACCACCCCCTTCACTTCGCCAGCACCGCGATCTCCGCATCGCTCAGCGCACGGTCCCAGAGGGCGAATTCATCCATCGCGCCGCTGAGGTGGCGGATGGCCACGCCGCCGGTCTTGCGGCCGTCATTCCAGTTGCCGAGTTCGGCCATGCCGATCTTCAGCACCTCAGTGTCCTTGAGGGTGGAGCGTGTCAGCAGCTCGCCATTGGCATAGTGACGCACTTCCTTGGAGGTGGGATCAAACACGACGGCCAGGTGCGTCCAGCGGCCAAAGCGTTCCGGGGTAAAGAGGACCGGAGTGTCATGGTCGGCGTGACGTGCCCCGTTGCTGCCAGCGATGCCGAGGCGCACTTTGCCCTCGCGCGTGATCTGCCAGTGGACTTTGCGGTCGCCCCAGCCTTCGGACATGAAGAGGGAGTTGAAGGCGCGGTCGAGGCCGTTCACCCGCACCCACACGGCCATGGTCAGCGTCTTCGTTTCGCTAGGAATGTTGAGTCGCACACGGTCGCTCACATTGCGGAATTCGAGAGCACGTTTGCCGGGCCAGCGGCCGGTGGTCCACGAAGCGCCCACGGTGCTGCCGTCCGTGATCTGGCCGCCGTTCACCGCGTGATTGCGCAGCGAGCGCGAGCCTTCGTCATCTTGGAAATCAAAGCGCAGCCGCAGTCCCGCATCGGCGTTCAGCTTGGAGCTGGAGCCAAGCCACTTTTCAAACTGAAAGCGCTGGGACATCGCGCTGCGGGCATCCATCTCGTTCAGCGAAGCAAAGCTTGATGCATTCGCGGTGAGCACAGCCGTATTGCCCGCAATCGCCATCGCCTGACCTTCCTTGAGTGACTTCATCGTCACAGCAGGTTGGTGCAGCTCCACCTCGCCTTTGAACACATGCACCTCCTCATTCGCCGCGCTCACATCCAGCCCGAACTCCGTGCCGAGATCGACGATGGTACCCTTGGGCGTGTTGATGCGGAAGCCCTTTGCCTGCGGCGGCACCTGCGCGCTGAGCTTGCCCCGCGTGCAGGTCGCCTCGCCCGAAGACACGAGCTGCAATTCCGCAGGCCCTTCGATCAAGACGCGTGCCCCTTGATAAAACTCGATCTGCGCGATGCCCGACTTCAACTTCAGCCAACCCGGCGAGAGCGGCGTGCCAGGGGTGATCGCCGCAGAGTCCCATTCCAGATTCACCCCGCGCGTCAGCACCGCGACGGAGGCCGTCGTCTCTTCAGCCTCGGGCCGCTGATCCAGTGCCACAGTCATCAACCAAGTGCCCAGCAGCGTGATGCAGGCCGCCATGGCCGCCACGCTCGTGACGGTGGCAAAGGTGAAGCGCCGCTTCGGCAGCAGCGCAGGGCGGATGATGTTGTCCGCCACCAGCGGCTTCGTCGCACGCAGCATCGCATCCATGTCGAAGTGCATGAGCAGGCGCTCGCCCAGCTCCGGCTGCGCTTGCAGCAGCTCGTGCAACTCCTCCGCCTCGGCAGTCGTGAGTATGCCTTCGAGGTAATGCTGGATCAAAGTATCGGTATCAGGCATGGGGGTCCTCGGTTGAAAGACAATGAGGCTTCGCTGAAGAAAACGCTTCAGGAGCGCGGACCTCCGAGTCCGCAGCAGGTCGCTTCCACGCAGAGGGTGTGGTTGCATGCAGAACTTCTGAAGCACGTGGGCTTGGGGGCACGAGAGAGCGATGGCGGCAGGGTAGCCTCGGAGCTGTGTCTGTTTGCGGAGTGCTGCGGACTCGGAGGTCCGCGCTCCTCGCACGCTGGGTGCCCACAACGCTCAATACTCTAAACCATGTGCCAAGCACCTCAGACATGCGCGGCACCTCCCTGGTTTGTCGAGCGCTCGATGCACTCGCGCAGTTTCTCGCGCACACGGGAGAGCGCGCGGCAGACGGTGTCCGCCTTCATGTTGATCTGATCCGCGATCTGCGGTGTGCCGATGTCGTTGTAATAATAAAGTTCCACCAGTTCGCGGCTTTTCTCCGGCAGCTTTTGCAAGCAGGCGCGCAGCACGCTGATCTCCTCTTCATAACGCGGCGGTGCCTCGCGTTCCTCTGCCAAGAGGCGGATGTGATCTGCGAGCTTCTGCACCACCTCCGGCTGCTGCCTTGTTCGCTCGCGCCACTGCCGCATGGCGATGTGCCGCGTCATCGTCGCCAGCAGCGGCCGTGCATCCGTGCTCAGGTCCCACTGCGACTCCTTCGCCATGAACTCCAAAAACACCTGCTGCGCGATGTCCTCCATCAGCCCCGGCCACGGTGCATACTTCAGCGCCACCCCCCTCACAAAATCGTGATGGGCGAGGAAAACCTGCGCAGCCTGATTCTCATGCGTGTTCATGCGTCTGGCATTATCTCACGCAGGAAGGGGAAACCGGACAGGGAATTTCTTCGGGACGCATGGTTAGTTAAGTTAATCGCACTGTTGACAACAGGCTGTCTTTCTGATTCTCTCGCAATTCAAATCAAAATACTAAGAAAATCCGCATGTCTAAAGAGCAGTTTTTAAAGGCACGTCAAGATACTTGGAATTATCTCCGAGAAAACAAGGTCGAAAATCATATGTTCCATGGTCCAGTTTCGGATCAGTTTTGGAATTCAAAGATTCGAATGATAGCAATAAACATGGAATCGTACGGCTACGATGGACATTGCGAGGCAGATCGAGCCATGCTGACCGATTGGCTATACGACGCGGGAGGCACAGATACTCGAACTGTTCGTTATACACTCGCAATTCTCGCCGCACTAAAACAAAGGATCATAGATGGAAATTCACCGTCATATGAAAAATTTCAAGAGATTTACATTAATAATGATCTGCTCGAACGCACTTTGGACGAAACCGTTTATTATAACATTCGTCCTGAATCGAATCCAAACAAGGAGCAAGACTACGCGGCGATTGCGGCTGTAGGTGATTCGCTAATAGGTTCTCTACTTTGGGGTGAAATACAGTCTTTTGACCCGCAAATTATTATAGTTTCAGGTCAAGCAGGACTGACAGCTCTAAATGGAATTGCTTCCTTAAACCCGCCTCTTCATTTTCGAGAAAGCATGAGGCACTCAGACGGCTTTATCATACAATCTATTGCTCATCCATCTCGGCCGAATTATGAAGCTTGGTCTTCTACTATTGAGCAGATTACATCTAAGTTAAAGTCATGATTCGCTAATAATAAATCCATGTCTGAATCTCACACTCATCGGCGTAACCGGATCAAGAAAGAGCTTATCCAACGGAGGGGTGGAAAATGTAAAAGTTGTGGATACCAAAAATCTCTCTCAGCGCTTTGTTTTCATCATGTGGATCCAGCAACAAAAGGGTTCAATATCAGCGGTATGAGATTGATCGCCATTTCACGACCACTTTTAGACGCAGAAGCCGATAAATGTGAGGTCTACTGCCTCAATTGTCACTCTGAACTACACGACCAAGAAGGCTGGGTCCATGAAGAAGGCAAAAGAACACCAAAACTTCCTTCCGATCCTGTCTCTTACACCGTCACATAATCCCGCATCGTGCTCAGCATGATGACCACGGAGCAAGCGCCCGCATCCGGAAATCCAATGCACGCTTCTCCAAGCGTCTTAGCGCGGCCAAACTGGGCGATCATGGCCTTGCTGGCTTCCTTGCCAGATTCGGCGGCTGCGGCGACGGCGGTCAATGCTGCGGTGAGTGAGAGGCCGACGGATTCGCGGGCTTTGGCTGCGGCAGGGGCGAGAGCGTCGATCATGGTTTTGTCGCCGGGCTTGGCGCCACCGCGTTTCATGACGCCTTCGAGGGCGGCTTCGAGCAGGAGGGCGAGACCTTCGGCATCGAAAAACTCACGGCCGGCGAGGGCTTTGCCTCCGGCGCGATAAACGGTGCCGAAGAGGGCGCCGGAGGCACCGCCCATGCTAGTCATCATGGCAGTGCCTGTGGTCACGAAGACCTGCTCCACGCTGGCGGCGTCCAGCGGTTCGAGCTGGGCTTTGACGGCTTCCATACCGCGCTTCATGCCGAGACCATGGTCGCCATCGCCGAGATCGCGGTCGGCTTGGGAGAGCATCGGTTCAGCGACGATGATGGTATCGGCGACTTGCAGCATCATGAGCCGCACTTGGTTGGGTTTGAGTTCCATGGAAGAAGAAAAAAGCGGAGGTGGTTGGAAGGAGGGGGATCATCTTGATCCCCGGTTTGGAGGCGAGGGAAGAGGGATCAAGATGATCCCTCTCCAGGGGGACGGCTTACTTCTTCAGGTCGTTGTACAACGCGAAACCCTGCTCGGCGCTGAGACCACCGTGGACGACGCCTTGCACGGCCTGCATCATCGCCACGGGCGCGTCGCTTTGGAAGATGTTGCGGCCCATGTCCACGCCGCTCGCACCCTGCGCGATGGCGTTGGCGCACATTTGCAGTGCGTCGAGTTCTGGCAGCTTTTTGCCACCGGCGATCACGATCGGCACCGGGCAGCAGCTCGTCACCGTATCAAATTCGGTGTCGGTGTAGTAGCACTTCACGACGTTCGCGCCGAGCTCTGCCATGATGCGGGTGGCGAGGCGGAAGTACTGCGGGGTGCGTGCCATCGCACGGCCCACGGCGGTCACGCCCATGACGGCGATGCCGTAGCGGCTGGCGGCATCGACGAGGTCAGTGAGGTTCTTCAGCGACTGGCGCTCATACGCACTGCCGATGAACACCTGCACGGCGAGCACGCTGGCGTTGAGGCGGATGGCTTCTTCAATGTTGAGCGCGGTGCTTTCGTTGGAGAGAGGCTCAAAGCCGGGGCGACCAAACTTGGCCTTCTTGCCGTCGATCTCGCCTTCCCATTCTTCCATGGGGCTGATCATCGAGGTGCCGCCGGAGGCACGCAGGGCGATGGCCTTGGTGGTGGAGGCTGGGATGACGGAGCGCTGAATGCCGCGGGTGAGCATCAGGCAGTCGGCGTAGGGGGCGAGGGGGCGGATGGTCTGGTCCACGCGCTCCAGGCCGGTGGTCGGGCCCTGGAAGTAGCCGTGGTCAAAGGCGAGCATGACGGTGCGGCCGTCCTTGGGATTGAAGACCTTGGCGAGGCGGTTTTTGAGGCCCCAGTCATACTGGTGGCAGCCCTTGAGGAAGAAGCCGGGGGCCTCCTGGGGGATGTCGGTGAAGAATTCCTTTTCCTTCTTGTCTGCAGCGCTGGTTTGGATGTCGGCCATGGTGTGTGTGTCGGTTTGGTTGAGCTTAAATTCATAGTCACTCCCTGCTTGCCGTCCATGCACGCGCTCGCCAGAGTTGTGTCGGATTTCGCAATGCCCCTTTCAATGCAGACCAAAAACAGCATCCTGAGTCTCGTGCCCGCTGGCTCCGCACATCGCGTGCAGGGTCAGCGCACCGTGGCGCTGCCGGGGGTGACGGTGGACATCCTGACCACACGCAAAATCGAATTGCAGCAGTGGGAACTGCGACGGCTGAACGATCCCTACTGGCGGCTGTACTGGCCGGTGAGCGTCGGCGGCGTGGTGGAAATTGATGGCGAAATGACGCCGCTGGAGCCGGGTTTCATGTATCTGATTCCGCCACACACCACATTCAGCACCACCACGAGCCGCCCATTCAGCAAGTGGTATGCGCATTTCAATCTGGGTCCGCTGGCAGATCGCGCCGCGCCGGGCATCCACCGCTTTCCCACCACCAAGCTGATGCGCAGTCTGCTGCCTGGGCTGGTCAAGATGAGCCAAGAGAAGGTGGCGGTGAAGTTTCCGTGGACCACGATCCAGCTCGTCATCGCCGCTGTGCAGTGTCTGCCTGAGAGCGTGTGGGAGAAGCAGCACCTGGATGAGCGCGTGCAGCGGGCCATGGAGTTCATGCACCAGCATCTCGGCCTCAAGCTCACTGCCGAGCAGGTGGCGCGGCATGCCGGGCTGAGTCCGCGAAACCTGAACCATCTCTTTCAGCAGGAACTGCAGCAGCCGCCGATGCGTGTGCTGCTGGACTACCGGCTGGATGAAGCCTGCCGCAAGCTCAGGCACACGAAGGACACCATCGAAATCATTGCCGAGCAGTGCGGTCTGACCAACCGCTACTACTTCAGCCGCATGCTGCGCCAGTACCGCAACACGTCACCAGCGACGTATCGCGACGAGAGCTGGGGGTGATGCCGTAACCATGCAGTCGGGATCAAAGACGCTTCGCGTTCGCGTGGTCGCTGGGCTTTCTGCCGCGAGCGTTCAACCACTAGTGAGTATGGGCCTACATGAATGGCACTTAATATAAGCCGCCGTTTCGTGCTTTTGGGGCTTTCCTTCCTCAGACTTCCTGAGCCCTGAAAGGGCGGCATAACTTAGCCACGGGCAAGCGAGCTTTAGCGAGCGCCGCCCGGGGTTTCCGACAACACGACCGGGAAGCAAACCCAAGTCATCGCTACACACCAAGGCCACCAGCAGCGTCTGCATGGAATTCCGCCGCACACCCGTTGCGCACAGACGCCCCCAGCTCTCGCAATCCACGAACCATGCGATTAATCAAGGGCCATTCGGGCCTACATAATGCAAAGAGTTCGACAGCATGTTTACGGCTGATCGCTCACAGTCCCAGGAGCTTCAAACTGTCGCGGTGGATCATGGCTTCGATCTGCGCCACATCGAGACGCGGGAGCTTGGTGCCTTCGAGCATGTCGTTGAGTTTGCAGATGCCGTCGATGGACGCGTTCACGGTGGTGAAGGGGAAATCGGTGCCAAAGAGCAGCTTGTGCCAGACGCCATATTCCTGCGCAAGCATGAGCGAATTATAGAGCTGCCACGGGCGATAGTGCAGCGCGCTGACGTCGGCAAAGACGTTCTCGTGCTTGCGGATGGTCACGAGGCATTCGCCTTCATACGGATGCCCGAGATGCGCGAGGATGATCTTCACGCCGGGATGTTTGAGAGCCACCGGTTCGATGAGACGTGGCAGCGTGAAGGCCAGCGGTGCCTGCGCGATGAAGGTGGTGCCCATGTGCAGCAGCACGGGCAGGCCGTGTTTTTCTGCATACTGCCAGAGGGGTTCGAGTGTGGGGTCATCGGGGCTGAAGCCCGCATACATGGGCAGCAGCTTGATGCCACGCAGGCCCAGCTCCTCATGGCCGACTTGCATCTCGCGCTCCCAGTTCTCCTGCGTGGGATCGACGGACAAGAAGCCGATCAGCCGTGCGGGATCACGCGCCACGTAGTCGGCCACCGTCTGGTCATTCACCCACAGTCCGCTGAGCTTCGCTTTGCCACCGAATACGATGGTGCGGGTGTCTTCGGGAGCACTGGCGCGATAGGCCTCATAGGTCGCGCTCATATCCACCTTCACGCCAGGTCGTGCGCGACCGGCTTGATGGATGAAATCGTCCGAGAAATCGGCGGGGAAATTCCAGGCGTGGGAGTGGACGTCGATGATCATGGGTTCAAATCAAAGGGTGGCGGCAATCATGCGGTCAAACTGACGCTCGGCTTCGAGTTTCGTTTCAGTGTCGAGTTTGAAGCCGACGGGGCCGCGGATGAGGGTGTTTTTGAAGATGCCCTGGCGGACGAGGAGGTGCTTTTCGACGGCGAGGAAGCCGTCGAGGCTGGTCTGCATGGAGATGAGCGCAGAGAGCGGGCCGTGGATGCGGTCGGCTTTTGCGGTGTCACCATTTTCCAAAGCGTTCCAAAGCGGGACGAGGCCGCGAATCAAATCGGCACCTGGCATGGTGCCGACGACGCCGCGCTTGAAGGAGTCCACGAGGGCGATGCCGCCGGTGCCTTCAAACACGCGGGCACGGCCCTGCGTCGCATCGCGGAGTTCGGACAGCTTGGGGCCGATGGGTGAGGCTTCGGGTTTGTACTGCACGCGTTCGGGGCCGAACTCGGCGAGCAGCTTCGCCTGCATCGCGATGGGCATCGGCTTGCCGACGTAACCGCTCGCGTCCTGCACGATGACGGGAATCTGGATGGCGTGGATGATGCGGGTGTAATAGGCAAGCAACTCGCCTTCGCCGATGCCAATGGACACGGGCGGAATCGCCATCACGGCGTCGGCACCGACGCTTTCGGCATGCTTCGCATAACGCTCGGCCACCTTGGAGGACTCAGCGCCGACGCTGATGACGACGGCACCGCGTGCTTTGCCAAACTTGCACGAAGCGGCGGCGAGTTGTTCGCGTTCTTCGCTGTCGAGACGCAGGGTTTCGGAAACCATGGCCATGACGATGCCGTGAGCGCCGCAGTCGTAGAGCCAGGTGATCTCGCGTTCGAGAGTGTCGAGATCGAGGGTTTCGTTTTCGAGCCAGGGGGTTTGGAAGACAGGGAGGACGCCGCTGAGTTCGTGCTTGGGGGGAGTCATAGGGAGGCTTGAGATGGCAAGGGAAGCACTGATTAAACACCGCAGAGTTGGGAACGCCGCAGAGATTCCGGATTGGACTGCCTACGGAAGACACGGAAGTTTTTTTCGGCGTGAGGATTTTGCGCAGGGCTTGTGGATAAGCTTCCTTCTTGGCTCGCAGAGATTCGCGTTGGTGGAATGGGTTCAGTTAGCATGACGAATGAATCCAAAAAAATCACCAGAGCAGTTTGCCGCCATCAATGATGAGAAGGCTGCCGGTCATGTAGCTGCTGGCATCGCTGGCGAGGTAGAGGGCGAGAGGGCCGATCTCTTCGGGGCTGCCCCAGCGGCCCATCGGGATGCTGGTGGCGACTTCGCCTTCGAACTCGGGGCGTTCGCCGATCCAGCGTTTGTTGGCGTCCGTCAAAAACGGGCCCGGTGCGATGGCGTTCACGGTGATGCCATGCACCGCCCAATCGGCAGCGACGGCTTTGGTGAACATGGTCAGGGCACCTTTGGAGGCTTCGTAGCTGCGGCCACGCATCGCTTTGCCGGGCCAGAGGGCGTTGATGGAAGCGATGTTGATGATGCGGCCCCACTGGCGCGGGATCATCGCGCCGCCGATGCGTTTGGTGAGGATGAAGGCCTGCGTGAGATTGAGATCGAGAATGCGCTGCCAGTCCTCCAGCGCGAGATCTTCGGTGGGTGTGTTGATGCGGCGGCCACCGACGTTGTTGATGAGGATGTCGATGGGCGGGTGATCGCGAAGGAGGGTGTCGCAGAGGCGTTCGGCTTCTGAGGGTTGGGAGAGGTCGGCCTGGAGGGTCGTCACGGTCAAGCCTTCGATTTGCAGCGTGGTGCGTGCGGTTTGGAGGTGCTGTTCAGCGGAGCCGGCGATGATGAGTTCGGCTCCGGCTTCGCCGAGTGCGCGCGCCATTTCCAGGCCGAGGCCGCGAGAGCCGCCGGTGATGAGGGCGCGGCGGCCGGTGAGGTTGAAGCGGTCGAGGATGGGCATGGGAGGAGATCGGTGGGGTGGAGGGAGTCTTTTCAAGCACTGTTAGCTTACTCGCAGGGCACCTACCTTGAAATGATCAGCGCTGCAGAAGTCAGTTCGGCGAAGCGAACGTGCCGAGCAAGAACGCCTTCAACGGTGCAAAACAGGAGTGATCGAAATCCACCCACTTTTCCTGCATCCAAGGCTTGTCCATGTCTTTTCTTCCGTGCCAAGCGGCGAGGCCGAATCGCTCGTTCGGCACTTCTTTCGTGGCGATCCAAAGCTGGGCGCGGGCCTTGTCATTCTTGGCGAAAGTGTCTGAGGGCTTCCAACCTTTGGTCTCTGCACAGCGGAAAAAGTCTTCAACGCATGTCTCCATCGGGCTTCCCTCCAGCGAAGCCAGCCAGAGCGATTCCAGTGCTCCAGGTTTTCCGTCACCGGGGAGAACGAAAATCTTCGGATTATGCTGCCGTAATTCATCAGGAGCTTGGGCCAAAGCGTACTCGACACTTTGCAAGGCTCCTGAAGCGTCTTCGTCAGCATCGCGAATGATGCCCGCGCGGTTAACGAGGTTAAAGCCTTTCAGTTTGACGACATCGGTCAGGAACGTCGCCAGTCGCGCTTTCCCTTCGTACGCAATGACCTGAACATCGGTGATGTTGAGGTCGAAAAACCAAGCGTTGAAAAATTTCACCTCATCTTCGCCTTCGCACAGCAGAAGACCGGGCTTTGAGATGGTCAGAGGCTTGCGGTTGGCAGACATCAGCGCACCTCCCAGTCGCGCTCCAGCATGCGCTCCAGTTCTTCTTCGTTCATCGTCACACATCGGATGTCGCCGTTATCGAGGCGTTCCAGACGATGAACCGCCAGATCGTTTTTGGGTTCGCCCTTGAAGGCTTCAGAAGCGGCGGCGATGCACTCCAGAGAGTGAGTGGTAGCAAAGATTTGAACTTCTTCTTTGGTTACCGCTTCACGGATGCCGGTCCAGATTTGTGGGAGGGCGCTCCAGTGGAGTCCGTTTTCGATTTCGTCGATGAGCACGATGTCCGCGCCTTCACCAATGATGGCCCCATAAATTTGCACCAGTCGATTAAACCCTTCACCGAGCAAAGGAAGTGCAATCCGCTCTGGAAGACGGACATCGGCATAAAGCATGCGCTGTCCAGTGTGCTCCATCGCACGCAGAGACTTTACCCGCTGGTCCACGGATTTTAGAAATCCAACAAATCTATCATCATTCTCTGCTCTTAGAGTCCAACGATCATAACTACGGGCAAGATCGGCAGCGGCCAGTTTGCTTGTAGTCACCACGCCGATCTTGCGACTTGGTTTGCGGGGGACAAATCGCACAAATATGGGAGGGGTGCACTTCAACGAAAAATCAGATCCTATGGTTGGATCTGTTATCAAAGACAGGATGGTTTGTGTTTCGCGCGGACTCTCATCGCTTGATGCGGTTATGGTTATCGCGAACTCAAGAAACGAATCATGAAAAAGCCATTTGGCATACTCATCGTTCACTACTGGGTCCGAAGTTCCATTGCGAAAAAGCATCAGGTTGATGTCCCCTTTGGGATGCGCCCCGGTCCCTGGCAAAAGCGATACAGCTTCAAGCACCGCTGTTTTACCTGAGTTGCTGGTGCCGACAAACAAATTGACCTTGGCCAGCGGATTGATTTTCAGCTGGCGGAAGCATTTGAAGTTTTCGATCTCGAGGGAGGTCAGCATGGAAGCACGTGATTATGACGGTCATACATGATGATGCAAACCGGTTATTCTGCGCGCTGAAGGTTGGCACGGAGTTGCAAGGTGCGGCGGCGATGGACGGAACCCTTTCAGGGTTCGAGCTTGAGCGGGACGGTAGTGCTGGACTCAACCCAGGGGAGCACTCGCTAAAGCTCGGCACCCCTGGGCTGAAATACGGAAGGCCGTTGGCCTTCAAAACCAACTGACTACACCCCCTGCGGCGCACGAATATGCGCCCAGCAGTGGACGTGGGGGTCGCCGCGGAAGAACCAGACCATGTTGGGGCCTTCGATCTGCCAGACGTCCCAGATGCCGTCTTTGCCGACGTCCTGGTTTTTGAAGAAGGCCATGTGCAGGTTGTCGAAGCCGCTGGCTTCGATGTACTTCATGGACTCTTCGCGTTCGGACTGGCGGAAGGGTTTCAGCAAATCGGCGATGACTTTTTTGACGAGGTCTTTCTGGTCGGCGCTGAGGTCGGAGACGGAGATGCCTTCGAGGCCTTTGGTTTTGCCGGTGAGCTTCACGGTGTTGTTGCCGTCTTCGTCACGGGATTCGCCGAGCAGGGCGAGCTCGCGCTGCTTGCCGTCGAGAGCCTGGAAGACTTCGTTGGCGCGCTTGGCCTGGTACCAGTAGGCGTTGCCGGGGTGGTCGGGCTTTTCATTGAAGCCCTGGGCGGCGTGGCCATAGAAAATGGGGCCGCCGAAAGCGACGCCTTTCTCGCTGTCGCCATCGCAGCGGCGGGTGCAGTGGCGGCCGGTGAGGACGAACTCGAACTGACTGGTGCCGGGTTCACTAAAGAGCGCGATGGAGGCGCTGCCGAAGCCGCCGTCGCCTTTGTTGTCCTGGTCAAACTGACGCCAGACCTCGGCTTTGTACTCGTCGCTGTGCAGCTTGTCGAAGATCTCGCGCACGAGCTCCTGCTGGTCGGGCTTGAGCACGTCACGGATTTTCTGCGGGGTGATGTGCCAGTTGTTGTCCACCTTGAGGCGGCGCGGATCGCTCCAGTCGAAGCAGAGCGTCTTGCGCTGGGCTTCGTCCATGCTGCCGTAAAGTTGCTGGACGAGGGTTTCAGAGGTGGCGGCGGAAGGGGCACCGAAGGCGGAGCCAAGCAGGCCTGCAGCGGCGACCTGCGCGCTGCGGGTGATAAAGTCACGGCGGTTGGCCGAAGGGATGTGGAGCGTGTTCATGGCGGGGTTGTATCAAACGCGGGCTGGAATGGAAAGTTTTGTTTTTATCCGGCGGCGGGGCCTGCCCGGTCGTTAGTGGCGTGTTTTTTGACGCCCCACACCAGGAGTAAAAACAGGGCGATCAAGCCGATGCCGGTGGCGTTTTCAGACCATGATGGTGGGAACACCAGCAGGTAGCCTGCGTCCTTTACCAAAGCGGCGAAGCTGGAGACGCAGAAGGGCATGAGGAAGAGCCGGAAGACGACCCATAGGTCCAAGCGAGCGCGGACGGCGGATGCAGACTGGGTGCTGATGATCAGCGCGAAGCCAATGATGCCGCTGAGACCCAGCGAGGTCAGCCAGATGCGCGGCGTGGGATCGAAATGGTGGATGATGCTGAGCGCCCACCAGATGAAGTAACACCAGAGGATGGTGCGGCCGGTGGAGAGGTTTTGCAGATAACGGCGCAGAGGCATCTGGGTGATTTATGCCGAAGCATGCCGTGCTGTCAGCATCGCGACATCACTGCGCGGCGGATTTCGGGACTTCGAGGACCACGCGGAAGCCGGTGGTGTTTTCATGTTTGTCAGGGGCGTAATGTCCTCGAAAGGAGGAGAGTGTTTCCTGGTGCATATTGCCGCCGGCGCTGATCCAGTTCATACCGCGCGTGGTGTGTTCCTTTTGGGAGGTTTCGTACCAATCCTCCACCCATTCATCGACGTTGCCGCCGAGGTCGTAGAGGCCGAGCTTGTTTGGTTTGAAGCTCATCACCGGAGCCGTGGTGGCAAAGCCGTCATCGTAGTCTTCCAACTTGGATTCCACCAGCTTGGGTGTGGTCTTGAACTTCTCAGCGCAGGAGATGTCATGGTAGTTTCCGGCCTTGTCCTTGGTCTTCGGGGGGAAGTGACCGCCCCAGGGGTATTCATCCTTCACGCCGAAACGCAGGGACCCGGGGGTGGAGTCTTTTCTGCGGTTCTCCTGGTGTCCGATGCCGACGGCCATGCTCCATTCTTCATCGGTGGGGAGCCGGTAGGTTTTGCCTTCTTTTTTGCTGAGCCATGCACAAAACTGATGCGCATGGTCCCAGCTCACGCTGACCACGGGATGGTCATCCTTGTCGCCGACAGGCACGCCATTCCGGTTCGCAGTTTTCCATGCGCCATCCAGGGAAGGGGTGTCAGCGGCGAAGGCGGCGTAGTCTTGGCGTCGCGTTTCGTGGATGCAGAAGAGGATGTCAGTGCCTTTGACGGGGACGAACTTCATGCCGAGGCTGTTGGTGAAGCCGTTCCCCGTGGCGGTGCTTTGCTGAGCGATCTCAACGGGTGGGGCGGTGGCTTGTTGGGCCTTGGCATCGCGCAGAGCCTGCACTTTTCTGGCCTCGTCGATTTTGTCTGCTTTGGTGAGATCGGCGACGTAAACGTCCAGCGCCCCGAGGTAAAGCTGGAGGAGAGGCGCGGCTTTGGCGTCGCGTTCGGCGGTGAGCCTGGCCAGCACAGTGCGGTAGGTGCTGCGCAGGGTTTTGATGGATTCAGGGGCGTCCGCAGCATCTTCGACTGGCACACCGCCGCCGGATTCGATGGCGGTCTTCTCGGCATCCAGCGCGTTGACTTCCGCGAGGCTGCCCTTCGACTGCGCGGCTGCGCGTGCGCGGGAGATGCCGTTGGCGGCGTAGCTTTGGTTCAAGGCGGCGACCGCAGCGAGGAAGGGCTTTTGGGCGTCTGAGTCGTAGTGTGTTTGATAACCTGCTTCAAGCTGTGCCAGGCGTGGGTCCGCAGGCTGCGCGGGCTCGGCGGCGGGCATCGGCGGGGTTTTGGGGGCAGGTTCCGCAGGCTTCACAACCTCGGCTACAGATGGGGCTGCGCTCGGAGGCCGTAGCTCGGCTTTGTGGAAGATGATCCCGCTGTCATGTCCGCCCACACCTGCCTGCAAGGGATCGCGCAATTTGAGGGCAGCACTCTTTTCCATGGGAAAGCGTTTGAAGTCGCCGCTCCATTTCAGCACTTCCTTGCCATCCAGCAGGGCGCGCAGAGAGCCTTTGCGCACTTCCACGGTGCTGCGGTAGCGATGGTCTGCCTGAAGCCGTGGATGGTTCACCACCGCCTCAGTGCGCTTGGGGTCTTCCGGATTCTTGCCATCCAGCACAGGACCAAAGGCGAACAAGGTCGGGTCGTTTTTGTTGACGCCCATGCGCCAATGCAAGGCTGTGCCACCTGATACCGGCAGCACCTGGATCACCTCCCGCTCTCCTTTAGCCGGGGTGAATTCGATTTCGAAGTCGTATTCATCCGGCAGGTCTTCGTGGAAGCCGAGGAGTTTCATTCCTGCGGCCTGCTTCAGCAGCAACCCTTCTTCACTGAGGGTCCATTCGCCATAGACCGCATCGCGCTTCACATCGACGTAAGCGAGGAGGTTCACGGGGCTGGTGAGTGCCAGAGGTGCAGGCTTGGCGGGAGCCGCGTCATTCCACTCAACGAGGAAGGACAGGGCTTCGTAGCTTTGGGTCACATCATCCCAGCTTTTGGATTGCAGCGTGGCCACTTTGCCGGAGTTGTTTTTGTCGTCGGGAAACCTGCCCATCCATGTCTGGAGGGAGAACGGCTCGCCGGTGATCCATTCCCACGGTCCATCCGGTGCTTTGCGCTGGATGGCACCGATGAAACAACGGTCGCCAGTGGGATCAGCCGCCGTCTTCTTCAGTTTCGACATGATACTGCCCCATACCCAGTCGTTTTCCTCCTTGGTGGTGATCGTTGCCAGGTGTCCACCCATGGATTCGGCTTTGGCCTTGGCAGCGTCCCATTTGAGCTTCTCTGGCACGAGCTGGTAGCGGTGGCCGGCGAAGGTGAGGACGGCGTTAGGTTTGTAGGCAGCGGTCGGACTGGCTGCTAACGCGGGTGCAGCAGGCTTGGTGGCGGTGAACTTGACCGCTCTGAGGTGGAAGGTGTTTTCCTGATATTTTTCTTTCGCCACCTTACCTTCATTCAAACACCGAAGCCGGATGCCCCTGGCTCTGGAAGGCAGGGTAATGAGACCGACGGGATAATCTGAGGTCTTGTAGCCGCTGCCAGTGTCACTCCGCAGGTGAAAGCTCAAAGACTGGCTGCCTATTTCCAGCCGCATCTCATGATCGCGCGGGCGGAAACCACCGGCGCTGAGCGTGATCTGGTAGGTGCCAGCGTCCACTTGATCCTGGCTCCATTCGAGATTGGAACCGGTGCCCCAGTCGTAGATGACAACGGCCTTTTCATCAGGCCTTGCTCCACCAGAGGGCTTCCCATCGGCGGCTTCGAGCGTGAAAGTGCCGGAATGCAGTGCGGTACTGGCAGGTGTGGTTGTGGTGTTTTCCCGGGGCTTCGAGGCGGTCTGGGCCGTTGGTTTCTTCCCGCTCGAAAGAAGGAAAGCCACTGCTGCCGCCACGACGGCCACCACTGCGGCGATGCCGTAGATCATGCCTGCCTTTGATTTCTGCGGCGGCGCGGCGGGTGCCTGAGCGCGCTGGCCCGTTTTGGCTGGCGGAGGGGCTGGCTTGGCCGCCGGACCGCTCGGCGGTGGCTGACTGGTCCGCACGGGCACTCCAGCGCTGCCTGGTGGACGCTGCTGCTGGGGTGTGCTGGGGCTCTTGCCCACCGGCTTCTGCGGCAGATCGCGCGGTTTGACCGAGATGGTCCGCACCCCTGGTTTGGCCAGTGGCGTTGTGAGGATCACGTCCAGGTCACGACGTACGTCGAACGCGGTTTGGTAGCGCATCGCAGGATCCATCTCCATGCATTGGCCGATGATCTTGTCGAAGCGCATGTCCGTGGCGCTGGTGACACTGGGCATGCGGAAGGCACCGCGCGGCACCTGGCCGGTGAGCATGTTGTAGAGCATCACGCCGACGGCGTATAAATCCGCGCGGCCATCCACGTTCATGCCCGGCGTCAGTGTTTCTGGAGCCACAAAGTCCGGCGTCCCCATCGCCATGTTGGTCTTTGTGAGGCCCGCCTGACTGGTGTCGGTGGTCTTGGTCAGACCGAAGTCGGCCACTTTGATTTGGCCTTCCATGTTGAGAAGGATGTTGGCCGGTTTGATGTCCCGATGCACGACCCCGTGCGTGTGCGCATACTGCAGCGCATCACAAACGTGGGCGGAGATGGCAAGCGCGTGCTCCGGCGGCAGTTTGCCCTGGCTTTGGAGCATTTTGGCCACGTCCGTGCCGTCGATGTACTCCATGACGATGTAGAGCTGGCCGTCCAAGGTTTCGCCAAAGTCGTACACATGCACGATGGCCGGGTGGTTCATTTTGGCCATGGTGCGCGCCTCGTTCTTGAAGCGTGCGACAAACTCCATGTCATTGTCCGCCGCTTCGGGCGGCAGGAGCTTGATAGCGACGAGGCGGTCCAGCGATTTCTGCCGGCCCTGGTACACCGCGCCCATGCCGCCTTTGCCGATGATGCTCAGAATTTCATAAGCGGGAAGCAGCGTCTGCAAATGTTCCGGCGTCGGCGGCTGCCAGCGCAGATGCCCACCTGTCGTTCGCTGATAATTGGCTGGCGTTGGCCCGTGTGTCGCAGGTTCTTCAGACATGGCGTAAACAACGATTTAGGGCGGGACTAGCGCAATTACTGAGCCGATTACGAGGAATTTTTCAGAAACGGTGGGTGTGCCACAACGAAGGCTGGCCTGCTCTATCTGGCATGGGTGTCTTTCGCTTCTGTGTTGAACTGTTAAATGGCTCAACGATGAACGTTAGCAGGTGCCGATTGGTGCTGCTCCAGTTGGTGAGCGGTATTGCCTTTGGCCATGGGGGGATGCGTTCCGTTGCACCGCACATGTTTTGGAAAAACAGAGCTGGCGACATCATAGAGTGCTGCGTTGAAAGTTTAAGTCTTTGTCATGGCTGGCGGGACACAGCTACATTCCATACTAAATATAGATTTATAACTGAAGCGCTCCGTTCGAATAACTTAGGCAACACGTGATCGCACATGCGCATTGCTTGTTGTTGCGGCCTGCCGAAAATAGATAGATCGGCCATGCAACAATAATAAACATCCCCCAACACGGTTATGAAGACACCTCTGCTCCTTCAATGCCCAGGCACTGACCTTGCCTGGAGGCAGAATGGGTTATTGCCAGAGCATGCGGGTATAACTAAGTTGTCACGGCCATGAATCATTTACGCTGGCTGCCGCCATGGTCTGCGGTGTTGCTTCCGTTGCTGGCGCTCGGCTTGCAGTGGCTGTGCTGGTCATGGCTACAGCCGCTCGTATGGTTCCTGTTTTTTCCCGCAGTCTTTTTCAGTTCGTGGCTGGGCGCGTTGCGCGGCGGACTTTGGGCGACGGCCTTCTCCACCCTCATTGTGTGGTACTTCTTCATTCCACCGGAAGGCTCATTCGTCATCAAAGACACTCGCTCGCTCTTCTCAGTGGTCATGTTTATGGGCATGGGGGTGCTCTTTGCGGTGGTGCATGAGCGTTTGAAACAATCCACCCATCAGGTGACAGAAGCGCTGGCTGCTATCCGCTCTGCCAACGAGCAGTTGGAGTCCAGGGTGCAGGCACGCACGCAGGAACTGGCGACCAGTCGTGAATCGACCCGCCTCTGTGAGGCGCGCATGACGGGCATTGTGAATTCGGCGATGGACACGATCATCAGCGTGGACGGCCATCAGAACATCGTCTTATTCAATGCAGCGGCCGAGAAGATGTTCCGCTGCCCAGCGGCGCTGGCGCTGGGACAACCTCTGAGTAGGTATATTTCTCAGGGTTTGCAGCCTGTGGCAGGCGCTGACCTGACAAGCGCTGCCGCGCCTTCCCAACGTCTGCAGCAAGGTCTGCACGGGATTCGAGTCGATGGTGAGGAGTTCTCCATCGAGGGCTCCGTTTCCCAGGTCGAAGTGGCAGGGCAGACTATCTTCACGGTCATCCTGCGCGACATCAGCGAACGTCACCAAGATGAAAAAGCGGCTGCCTTGCTGGCCGCCATCGTGGAATCCTCCGCTGATGCCATTGTGGGGAAGGATTTAACCAGCATCGTGACCAGTTGGAATGCGGGCGCTGAAATCATGTTTGGCTACCCAGCCAGCGAAATGGTGGGACGTTCGATCACGTTAATCATTCCACCAGAACGGCATGACGAAGAGGCGCTGATCATGGACCGGATCAAGCGTGGCGAACGCTTGGAGCATTTTGAGACAGTGCGATTGACCAAGGCAGGGGAGTCGATTGCCGTCTCTGTCACGGTGTCACCGATCAAAGACTCCCAAGGCCGCGTCGTAGGGGCTTCCAAGATCGCACGTAACATCACCGAACGGCAGCGGGCGCAGAATGAGCTGAGAGTGAAGCAGGAGCATTCATACTCACTCCTGCGTCTGGCCCGCAAACTGGAACAGGCGGAAAGCTTGTCGGGTATTTTGCAAGCCGCAGGGGAGGAACTGGAAGCCACTCTGGGTTTTCACCATGCCTGGTTTTACCTCTTCTCCGATGACCGGCGTTCGATGCGGCTGATGATGGTGAATGATCGGGATAAGGATGCGGCTTCTGAAGTCGAAAGCAAAGAGGTGTTGATTGCGGGAGATCCGATGCTCGAAGAAATCGCCGCTGCAGAGAGCATTGTGGTGGTGGGGGATGCACGCGCGGACCCGCGGACCAACAAACAGATCGTGGCAAATCTGGGCAGCCGCACCATCGTGAATATGCCGGTGTCCATGTCGGGTAGAAAGCTGGGTGTGATCGGGGCGGGCAGTTTTGGCGACGAAGGAGTGCGCTTGTTAAGCGCTGCGGAGCGTGAGTTTTTCTCCGCACTGGCGAGTCATGTGGCCGTGGTGTTGGATCGCACTCAGGAGATGGAAAGACGCCGCCATGCCGAGGAAACCTTGCGGGAGAAGGAGGCACTGCTGCATGCGGCGGACCGGCGCCTCGCGGAGGTGGTGCATGGCATGACGGAGGCGTGCTTTGTTTTGGATGCCGGGTGGAATTTCATTTTCGTGAATGATCGCAGCGAAACACTGCTCAGGCACCGGCGGGAGCAGATGCTTGGTCATACAATCTGGGAGGTGTTTGATAAGCTCCTGGGTACGCCTATGGAGGCCTGCTACCGGAAGGTCATGACAGAGCGCATACCGCTTTCGTTTGAAGCTATCTCGCCCATTGCCGGACGTTGGCTGGATGTACGGTTGTTCCCCACGGGTGACGGCCTTGCCGCCTTTCTACTGGATGTGCATGAGCGCAAGCTGGCAGAAGAGAAGGTCAGGCAGTTGAATGCGGAGCTGGAAGAGCGCGTGATCGAGCGCACGGCCCAGCTCGCTGCGGTCAACGCTGAACTCAGCCACAGCCGGGCAGAACTTCAGGGCTTGTTTGAATCTCTGCCGGGCCTCTATCTGGTGCTCACACCTAGCTTTAAAATCGTGGCCGTGAGCGATGCCTATTTGCAGGCCACCATGACTGAACGGGAAAGCATCATCGGGCGGGGACTCTTTGAAGTCTTTCCGGACAACCCGGACGAGCTGGGTGCCACGGGCGAAATCAATCTGCGGGCGTCTTTAGGTCGTGTGCTGGAACTGCGTGTGCCGCACACCATGGCCATCCAGAAATACGACATTCGGCGGCCCGATGGCGTGTTTGAAGAGCGCTACTGGAGTCCGATCAACTCCCCACTGCTTGGTGCCGACCACCAGGTTCAGTACATCATTCATCGGGTGGAGGATGTGACGGAGTTCGTGCGCAGGAAGTCACAGGCCACCAGCGGGAGCGCCGAAATGAACGCCCGCATGGAGCAGATGGAGGCGGAGATCTTCCAAAGTTCGCAGAAGGTGCAGGCCGCCAACAAGCAGCTCGAAGCCGCCAACAAGGAGCTGGAATCCTTTTCATACTCAGTCTCCCACGATCTGCGGGCGCCGCTGCGCGCCATGGATGGTTTCTCGCGCGCGGTGATGGAAGACTATGGCTCTCAATTGCCGGCTGAGGGCCAGCGATATTTACAAATCATCCGCACCGGCGCACAGCGCATGGGCAATCTCATTGACGATCTGCTGAGTTTTTCGCGGCTGAGCCGGGCGACGTTGAGCAAACGGACGATTGATGTCGGCCGACTCGTGCAGGAAGCCCTGAATGAACTGCACAGTCAGCGTGAAGGGCGGGAGATCCAGTTGAACATCGCCGATCTTCCTGCATGCGAGGGAGATCCCGCTCTGCTGAAGCAGGTGTGGATCAACCTGCTTTCCAATGCCTTCAAATACACGCAGAAGCGCGCGTCAACGGTGGTTGAAATCGGCTGCAACAAGGAGGGATCTGCAAACATCTATTTCGTGCGGGACAACGGCACGGGCTTCGACATGCGCTACGCCAACAAGCTCTTTGGCGTGTTCCAGCGGCTGCATCGTGCGGAAGACTACGAAGGCACGGGCGTCGGCCTCGCCATTGTTCAGCGCATCATCCACCGCCATGGCGGCCGGGTCTGGGCGGAAGCCGCCTTGGACCAAGGCGCCACTTTTTATTTCACCCTTATCGGAGACAACGCACCATGAATGACACAAACATTATCGAAATCCTCCTGGTCGAGGACAGCCTGGAAGACCTGGAGCTGACACAACGCGCTCTGCGCAACGCCAAACTGGGCAATCACATCCAGATTGCCCGGGATGGGGCGGAGGCCATGGACTTCATCTTCTGCGAAGGTCAGCACATTGGACGCAGGATTGAGGACACGCCTAAGCTCATCCTGCTCGACCTGAAGCTGCCCAAGGTGGACGGGTTGGAGGTGCTTGAGCGCATCAAAAGCGATCCGCGCACGAAACACATTCCTGTCGTTGTTCTTACCTCCTCCAAGGAGCAGGTCGATGTCATCAAAAGCTATCAACTCGGGGTCAACAGCTACATCGTCAAGCCGGTCAACTTCGAGGGCTTCACTGCTGCTGTGCAGGAGCTGGGAATGTACTGGCTGCTGCTCAACCAACCTCCCCAACTGGATAAATAACATGAGCCAGCCACTACGGGTTCTGCTTGCAGAAGACAATTCCAACGACGCCGAAATGGTGCTGCGTGCCCTGCGCCAGGCCGGTTTCGAGCCAGACTGGAACCGCGTGGAGACAGAGCAGGACTTTCTGGACCAATTGATGCCCGACATCGACATCATCCTTTCCGACTACGAGATGCCGACGTTCAACGGGCCGCGTGCTCTGGAACTGCTGCAGCAAAGCGGCTATGACATACCATTCATCATCATCTCTGGCACCATCGGTGAGGAGGTGGCGGTGGAAATGATGCGGCGGGGTGCCACGGATTATCTTCTCAAAGATCGACTCATCAGGCTCGGTATTTCGATCAGACAAGCCCTGGCGCAGGGGCAGTTGCGCAGAGAACGCGCCAAGGCCGGCGAGGCTTTGAAGCAAAGCGAGCAAGAGCTGCGAAAACTGACGGAGGAACTGAAAATCGAACGGGCGCACCTGACTGCCGCGCAGACCGTGGCCAAAATGGGCAGTTGGGACACCGACCTCTCCACTCTGGCCGTGATCTGGTCAGCCGAGACCTATCGCATCTTTGAGGTCACGCCCGAACAGTTTCAGCCGACGCACGAGAATTTTTTGGACCTCGTGCATCCTGCAGACCGCGCTGCGGTGGATCAGGCTTTCAACCAGTCGCTCGCTCAGCAGTCCGTAAACTCGTTCGAACACCGACTGCTGATGTCCGATGGCCGGATCAAGTTCGTTGAGGAGCAGTGGCAGGTCTTTCATGATGAGAAGGGCAGGGGGAAACGTGCGCTCGGCACCTGCCGGGACATCACCGAACGCAAACAAGCGGAGGCGGAACTGCGCTGGAAGACGGCGTTTCTTGAAGCCCAGGTCAGCGCTTCCATTGATGGCATTCTCGTGGTGGACCCGCAGGGTCGGAAGATTCTGCAAAACCAGCGTATCGCCGAAATTTTCCAAGTCCCCCAGCACATTGCAGACGACAAGGATGACAGCGGCCAGTTGCAGTGGGTCACCTCAATGGTTGCCAACCCTGCGGCCTTTGTTGAGCGCGTGCAGCATCTCTATTCCCACCCGCATGAAATCGGCCGCGATGAGGTTGAGCTTAAAGATGGCACCGTGCTGGACCGCTACTCTTCATCCGTGGTGGGTAATGATGATCAGTACTACGGTAGAATCTGGACATTTCGAGACATCACCGCGAGGAGGAAAGACGCCGCAGCATTGCTGGAATCCAAGCGGTTTCTCCAGTCCGCGCTCAATGCACTGATCTCCCATATCGCGATCCTGGATGAGCATGGAACCATCATCGAAGTCAATGCTGCCTGGGACCGGTTTGCCAGTGAGAACGATTTCAAGGGCGCTCACTGCGGCGTGGGGGACAACTACCTTGATCTCTGTGATGCGTCGTCCGGCAAATTCTCAGAAGAAGCCGGGCTAGTGGCCGCTGGTATCCGTGCGGTCATGGCCGGGCGGCAGGATGAATTCCACCTCGAATATCCCTGCCACAGTGCGCGGGAGCAGCGCTGGTTTGTCGTGCGCGTCACCCAGTTCGGGGGCGAAGGTCCATTGCGGGCGGTCGTGGCGCATGAAAACATCTCCGAGCGCAAGCTGGCCGAAGACGCGCTGCGGGAGAGTGAGGAGCGTTTCCGCCAGATTGCAGAAAACATCCAGGAAGTCTTCTGGATCACGGACATTGAGAAGCAGCAGGTGCTTTATGTCAGCCCGGCCTATGAGCGCATCTGGGGTCGTTTCTGTGTAAGCCTCCAAGGTGCGCCGCAAAACTGGTATGAGGCCATTCATCCGGATGACCAGAATCGTGTGGTGCAGGCGGCGGCCACACGGCAGACTGACGGCACCTACGACGAGGAATTCCGGATCATCCGGCCGGATGGATCGCTGCGGTGGATACGCAGCCGCGCCTTTCCAGTGCGCAATGCCGCAGGAGAGGTGTACCGCGTGGTCGGTGTGGCGCAGGACATCACCGAACGCAAACGCTCCAGAGATCAACTGCATGAGCAGGCCTCCCTGCTAGACAAGGCGCGTGACGCCATCTTGGTGCGACACTTTGAGCACGGCATTACCTACTGGAACAAGAGCGCCGAGCTACTCTACGGCTGGACTGCTGAAGAGGTCAGAGGACGTCAGACGGGTGATCTTCTTTATCGAGATAAGGTCGCCTACGAGCAGGCTATTGCGGCCGTTCGATCCAAAGGGGAGTGGAGCGGTGAAATCCAGCAGGTCACCAAAGCAGGCGTTTTAATTCTCATCGAAGCGCGCTGGACGTTGGTGCGTGATGAAGCAGGCCGCCCGCAGGCCGTGCTCGCCATCAACAGTGACATCACCGAGAAAAAGAAAATGGAGCAGCAGTTCCTCCGTGCGCAGCGCATGGAAAGCATTGGCACGCTGGCAGGTGGCATCGCCCACGACCTCAACAACGTGCTGGCTCCGATCATGATGTCGATTGATCTGCTGCGGATGACGAATCGCGATGAACGCGCCAATTCTGTGCTTTCCACCATTGAGACCAGCACCAGGCGTGGTGCGGACATGGTCAAGCAGATCCTCACTTTTGCCCGTGGCGTGGAAGGCGAGCGCACGATCCTCGAAGTCCGTCACATCATTCAGGACATGCAACATCTCGTGCAGGACACCTTTCCCAAGGAAATTGTCTTTCGCACGGAATTGGATGCGGAGCTGCCCTTGATCTCCGGCGATCACACTCAGGTGCATCAGGTGCTGCTGAACCTGTGCGTCAACGCCCGCGATGCCATGCCCAAGGGCGGCACCCTCATCATCAAGGCTACCACCCTAAAGGTGGACGACAACTATGCGGGCATGACTTCCGGCTCCACACCGGGAAGGTACCTCATGGTCAAAGTGACCGACACTGGCATGGGCATCCCGCCGGAAGTGGTGAACAAAATTTTCGACCCATTCTTTACTACCAAGGAAGTGGGCAAAGGCACCGGTCTGGGACTTTCTACGGTGCTCTCCATCGTCAAAAGCCACGGCGGCTTCCTCAATGTGTACAGCGAGCCGGGCAATGGCACCACCTTCAGCGTCTGCTTTCCAGCCATGGAAGCCGCAGACGGTGAGGCGGTGGCAGTGCAGGAAGACACGCACCCACGAGGAAACGGTGAAATGATCCTCATCGCGGATGATGAAGCCGCCGTGCGCTGCATTACGCAGCAGACGCTGGAGAGCTATGGCTACCGAGTGGTGGTCGCGGCAGACGGCACGGAGGCCGTGGCGCTCTACTCGATGCATCGTGACGAAATTGCGGTCGTCGTGACGGACATGATGATGCCGGTCATGGGCGGTCAGGCCACCATCCAGGTGCTACAACGACTCGATCCTGACGTCAAAATCATCGCTGCCAGCGGGCTCGCCAACGATGGCAGTGCCGCCCGTGCCGCTGCCATGGGGGTGAAGCACTTTCTGCCCAAGCCCTTCACGGCCCATACCATTCTGATGGCGCTGCGGCAGATACTCAGCGAACACGCTTAGCCTGAGGGTGCATACTCGATGTCTTTCAAACCAAGCCCAACGAAGCAGACGCAGGCTTTCCGGCGTTTGCAGCAGAAGGCTCGTGAATAGATCAGGCTAGCCTCAAGCCTCGCCGGTTTTTCTACCATCCTGGCCCCAAGTTTGGGCATAATGATGCGCGAGGCGCAACTTCTGCGCCGCATGAACCGAAATGACAAAGGGATACAGCGCCGGTTCGCCGAGGCTGAGTGAGATCTCGTTGAGCACCGTGGAGAGGCACATCCAGCGCTGCAGCCAGGCGAGGAATTCTCCATCCTCTGCAGAGGAAGAAGGCAGCATAGCCGGGAGGACTCCCGATTCCGCCGGGAGCATGACGAGCGGCAGCGCGATGAACTGCACCTGGATGCCCAGGCTTTCGCAGGTCTCCAGGCCGTCGAGAATCTGCAAATAATGAGACCAAGTCTCCGCCCAGTCTTCCCACGGATGGGAGGACGCATAAGCGGTGATGTAATTCTGCTCCCAGTCCGCAGGTGCTCCCTGCTTGTAATAGGTACTGAGTGCCGTAGCGTAGTCGAGCCATTCATCTCCGAAGCGTTCGCGAAACGCCAGCCGCATGGGATCTTCCCACGGCAGTTCTGACAATTGCCGCTGCCACAGATAGTGCGCACTTTCATGGCGGAAGTGCCCGAGCAAGGTCCGGCTGCTTTCACCGAGCTGCTGCCGGTTGAACTGGCGGTAGCTGTCATCCGCCTCCTCCAGGTTGAGCGTGATCACGCCATTGAGATGGCCCGTGGTCACCGTAGGATTGGACAGTGTGCTGACGATATCAAAGGCGAGCCCGTTCTTGGGGTCGTCCTTTTTCGAGGGCAGGCTGATGCCCAAGCGCCGCAGAGTGTAGATCAGCCGCCGTTTCGCCATCTCCGTGCGTGCCCATAGCATGCGGTTGCGGTCCGTGCTCAGATCCGGGATCGTACGGTTCATGCGGCAGGCGACGCAGAGCACCGCAGTGGCGCTGGCAGGCAGCAGCCAGTTGCAGACATTGTGTTTCACGCCGTTTTGGCAGCGTTTCATCGTGCTTTCTGGGCGCATGCGCTGCATCGCTCCCCGTTGCGGGTCATAACCCACATCGCTGCTGCACTTCAAACAGCGTGAGCTGCCGAAGAAAAGCACGTTGCCACAGTCACAAGTAAATCGTTGCATGAAAAAGACCTTTCCTCGACGCGAATCGGGCGCTTGTCATGCGAAGGTTCACAGTGATGCTTGTCCCTGCAACGGCCTACGCACGTCCTGCGCTTTCGGATTCATCGCGGTGATGCTGTTGAGGAAGCTGATCGTGACGCTGTCCCCGTCGAACTGGCAGGTCACCGTGTCGCTGTGGGGGGTCTCATAGTAGCGCCACTGCATGACCAGCGTGTGGTCATCGGTCCACGCCGCACTGGCGGCGATCTTGGAGAGAGCGGTTTTCTTGGGCATGCCACCGGAGATGAGGCGCGGCGGGGTGCCTGGGAAGGTGGCCTCGCAGCGCTGCCAGGTTCCGAGGCCGCAGGTGATCGTGTGATCGTCGGCGGTGAAGCTGCAGGTGTTATCTTGGAAGGTGAGGGAGACCTCTTTGAGACCCAGGCTGTTGGTCTCCAGTTTGAATTTCTTTTTGATGGCTGCGGGTGTTGTTCTGCTGCCTTGCTGCGGGGTGAGTTTGAGCGTCTTGAGCCTGCTCAAATCGGCGGCTTGCGGTGCTTGGGCATCCATCGCAGGCAGCAGGTGCTTCCACACCAGATCAAGCTGGCCCTGCATGTTTTTGTTTTCGCTGGTCATGACGATGACCGCATCCTGCTCTGGCAGCACGATGGTGTACTGACCAAAGGCACCGTCGCCACGGAAGGCCGTACCTTGGCAGCGCCAGAACTGGTAGCCATAGCCCTGGAGCCAGTCGTTTTGAGCCTTGGGGCGGTCCTTCTTATCGCCGCCGGGCTGCTGAATCTTGAACGTGGTCGCCTCATCGATCCACTTGGCGGGCAGCAGTTGCTTGTCATTCCATTGGCCTTTTTGCAGCAGAAACTGGCCAAATTTCGCCATGCCCTCCGTCTGGAGGCTCAGCCCCCAGCCACCGGTGTTGATGCCATGCGGACAGGTCTCCCAGCGCATTCCGCTGATGCCCAGCGGCGCAAACAAACGCGGCGTGAGATAGTCCAGCACCGTCTGGTGGGTGAGCCGCTGCACGATGGCGGAGCACATGTACGTGGCGGCGCTGTTGTACATGAACTGCGTGCCCGGTGCGTGCGCGAAATTCTGCGCCAGAAAGGTGCGTGCCCAGTTCTCCTCCTTCACGCAAACCTGCGTCGGCTCCTTTTCATTGCCGGTGGACATGGTCAGGAGATCCTTCACCCGCAGCGCCGCGAGGTTGTCGCTGATCTTTTCCGGCAGATCGTCGGGAAAAAACGAGACCACTTTGTCTTCCACACTCAGTTTACCTTCGGCCACGGCGAATCCGACGGCTGTGGAGGTGAAGCTTTTGCTCATCGAGTACATCGTGTGAACAAAGTCCGGCCCATACGGCTCCCACCAGCCTTCGGCGATCACCTTGCCATGCCGCAGCATCATGAAGCTGTGCAGTTCAAACTTCTCGCGGCGGCGCAAATTTTATTCTGTAAAAGTGGCGATCAGGTTTGGGATGGTTCAGCGGAGTTCATGTTGAGGTAAATTTTGCCGGTGCTCCACTCATCGCTTTGCTCGCAGAGCAGGGCGGAGACGAGGCGCAGGAGGG
>CAINGK010000111.1 GCA_903848465.1 uncultured Verrucomicrobiota bacterium | reverse complement strand
CAAAACAAATGTCGCCGCGCGGTTTTCGACCCAAGCAGCCTTCCGAAATCCAAAACAACAATTCCGTGCGAAAAAAGTGTATAAAGACCAGGGCTGTCGCCACACCCATCCCACATTGGGAAAGGGTGCGCTGATCGACGGGCAGGAACCGGAGCGCAGCGCAGATAGCCAGCCGCAGGGCGAACGCAGTGAGGCAATGCCCATCGTACTTGGGGGCGCATGAGTGATCGCCCCTTCCCTGCTTTACATCTCCAACCCCGCCTCGCCGCCTGGCTCTGGCTGGTAAGTGCCAGAACCTACCAGGCGCTCAAAGATGGGCGAGGCCATGAGCGTAGTGACGACCGCCATGATGACGAGGGTGGCGAACAAGCCCTCAGAAATGATGCCGCGCTGGAGGCCGATGTTGATGATGATCAGCTCCATCAGGCCGCGTGCGTTCATGAGGATGCCGATGCCCATGGATTCACGCGGGGAGATGCCCGTGGCGCGTGCGGCCAGGGTGCAGGCCAGCCATTTGCCCATCACCGCAGCGACGAGCACGGCGAGGCACATGCCCCAGAGGTACCAGGTGTTGAGCAGGCCGATCTTGGTGTTCAGCCCGGAGTAGGTGAAGAACAGCGGTAGCAGCAGCGCCACGGCCAGCGGTTGAATGCGGGCGCAGAGATCGCGCACCATCAGGCCGCGTGGCATGGCCGCGCCCATGATGAAGGCACCGAACACCGCATGCAGGCCGATCATGTCGGTGAACCAGGCACCGAGCGACATCATGGCGATGCCAATGACCAGCCCGGCATCCGTAAGCTTCTCGTCTTGGATCAGCAGCGTGGAGAACTTCGCCAGCAGTGGCCGGATGATGAGCAGCGTCACAGTGACGAAGCCGATGGCACCGGCGATGTTGTAGAGAGCGTGGCTGATGTTGTGATCAAAACTCGCCAGCACGACGGCCAGCAGAATCCACGCCGTGGCATCGTCGATGGCTCCTGCGCCGATGGCCACCGTGCCCATGGTCGTGCCGGCCAGTCCTTTGAAGTGAATGATACGCGCCAGCATCGGAAAGGCAGTGATGCACATGGAAGCGCCCAGAAACAGCATCGCCTCCATGAGTGAGGTCCGTTTCGGGAACAGCTCGGTGTGGTGAAACAGCACCCAGGCCAGACCCGCGCCCAGCAGGAAGGGCGTGACCATGCCAGCCACCGAGACGGCGACGCTGCTCTTCAAGCGCTTGCTGACAATGTCCACGCGGAACTCCATGCCGACGATGAACATGTACAGCGCCAGCCCGAGCTGTGAGGCTGGAAAGAGGTAGCACGAGGTATCGCGCAGCTTTTGCGCCTTGTCCCAGGGAAAGAGCCACTGCTGCCATTCAGGGGCCAGCAGGCCAAACAAAGAAGGGCCGAGCAACACGCCGGTGATCATCTCCGCCACGACCTGCGGCTGGCCAAACCGCGCCGCGATGGCCCCGACCACCCGGCAGGCGAGTAGGATGACGGCGATCTGAAGGAAGAACTGGACGGCGAGGGAGACATTGGTCATGCGATAGTCGATGATGACGCAAATTTACCGGTAACGAAAATAGAGTTTCGCTATCTGTTTGATGCCGATACGGTATGGACAGTACCCATCATGGAACTGCGACATCTGCGATATTTTCAAGCCGTGGCCGAGGAACTGAGCTTCTCGCGCGCGGCACGTCGGCTGCGCATCGCCCAGCCCGCCCTGAGCCGCGCGGTGCAGGAAATGGAGCGGGAGCTGGGTGCGCAGTTGATTGAGCGCGAGCGCCGCTCCCCACGCCTGACCCCGGCGGGCACCGTGCTGCTGCACGAGACCGCTTTGATTCTCGAACGCCTGGACGATGCCCTGCGCCGCGTGCGCCGCACCGCGAAGGGCGAGGAAGGCGAGCTGCGCCTCGGCTACATCGGCCCGCCCACGCGGTTGTTTCTGGCGCGTCTGCTCAAGGAATACGGCAAACGCTACCCGCGTGTGACCGTGATCCTGGAGGAGCGCACCCCGGAGCGCGTGTGGGAGATGGTGTCCAAAGGCCGCCTGTCCGTCGGCTTGACCCGCCCCGTCTTCGCGCATGAGGTCATGGGGTTGCAGACGTTGCTGCTGCGTGAGGAGAAATTCTGCGCCGCCGTGCCGCTGGACCACCCCTGGGCCAAGCTGACCTCGCTGCCCTGGAAAAAGCTCGCGGGCGAGCCTCTTATTATTCTGGCGCGGCGCGAGGGCGCAGGCTCGCACGATGCCATCCAGGCGGCGTGCGCTGCCGCCGGTTTCGCGCCGCGTGTGAAGCACACGCCCAGCCTCATTGGCACCATCTTGCAATACGTTGAAGCGGGCACAGGCATCGGCGTCGTGCCGGAAAGCACGGCGAGCAAGAGCCTCGTCCTCATTCCGCTCAAGCCGCAGCAGACCATCCCGCTGGTGATGGTGTGGGCGAAAGAGGGCGATGATCCGGCGGTGCTGGCGTTTCGGGATCTGGTGAAGGAATGGCTGCGCAGTGGGGAGTTGTGGGGGTAGGCGGCAGCGCGGGAATCCTTCTCTTCCTCTTCCTCCTACTCCTCCTCGATCACTGCGCTTCGTCGCGAGCATAGAGCGATTTGTAGAACTCATTGATGGTATTGCCAGCCTGTCGATGTTCGGTTTGCCGCAGAGGGGCAAACGTGCAGAGGCGGCAGAGATGGAATCCAATCTCTGCTCCCTTTGCCTCTCTGCCCCTCTGCGGCAGAGCCGAATGTTCCCCGGGCATCTCAGCAGTCCTCAGCCCCGAGAAAAGGCGAGAAAGAGTTGCCGTCTGGACGCTTCGTTGGCGTCGTTTGTTGCGGCATGCAATGATCGAGGACGAGTAGGAGTAGGAGGACGAGTAGGATTGGGCCCACCCCTGAAATGCGTTGCAACAAAGCCATGCCAGTGCTCCTTTCGCGCCCCCCTCGCCGGTGGCAGTCCAGTCATTCGGCATTCCTCATTCACTCATTCGTCATTCCACTATGTCCACCGACGCCAAGAACTCTATCGCGCAAATGGAGAAGATCGTTTCCCTCTGCAAGCGCCGCGGCTTCATCTATCAAAGCAGCGAGATCTACGGCGGCTGCGGCGGCGTGTGGGACTACGGCCCGCTGGGTGCGGAGCTGAAGCGCAACCTGCGCAGCGCCTGGTGGAACACCATGACGCGCGAGCGCGAAGACGTGCTGGGCCTGGATGCCAGCATCCTCATGAACCCCGCCATCTGGAAGGCCAGCGGCCACGTGGACACCTTTGCCGATCTCATGCGTGAGTGCTCGCTAACCAACAAGCGCGTGCGTGCGGACCATGTGGAGCCGCAGGACGGCGTGGTCATGAAATACAGCGGTGCCACCTCTCCCACCGGCTGGCGCTGGGACCGCACCGTGTCCGGCTTGCTGAAGAATGGCGAGCACATCGAAAGCTTCCGCAAGCGCATCCGCGCCTTGATCGCGCAGAACGCCGGTGCCGCCGCAGGCAAGCCCGAGGAGATCGAACTGCTCAACGAAGAGAAGATCGACGCCGTGAATGGCAGTGTCGATTTCCACCCGGAAACCGGCGGTGCTCTCGGCGAGGCGCGTCCGTTTAACCTGATGCTCAAGACCTACCTCGGCCCGACAGCGACCGAGGCTGATGTGACTTACCTGCGCCCCGAAACCGCGCAGGCCATCTTCGCGCAGTTCAAGAACGTCTTCGACTCCAGCCGCGTGAAGGTGCCCTTCGGCATCGGCCAGATCGGCAAGGCTTTCCGCAACGAAGTCACGCCGAAGAACTTCACCTTCCGCAGCCGTGAGTTTGAACAGATGGAGCTCGAATTCTTCATCAAGCCCGATGAAGCCGTGGAGATCATCAGCGGTGAAGTCGCTGCCTGGAGCGAAGGCGCGGACCTCAGCGAGCCGAAGCCCAACTGGGGCTGGCAGATGTGGCACCGTTACTGGGTCGATCAACGCACCAAGTTCTACGAAGGCATCGGCCTCGGCGACGTGCTGGAATACTACTGGCAGACGCCAGCAGACCTGGCCCACTACGCCCGCGCCTGCGTGGACATTCTGTGCGAATTCCCCTTCGGCACCGAAGAACTCGAAGGCATCGCCGCTCGTGGCGACTTCGATTTGTCGCAGCACCAGAAGCACAGCACCAAGTCGCTGGAAGTCTTCGACGAAGAACTCAAGACCGCCGCTGCGAAGCTTACGCCAGAGCAGAAGGAAGCGCACATTCAGAAGCGCCTCGCCGCCGAAGCCGCCAAGACCAAGGGCGAGCCGATGCCCGAAGCCGATGTGCGTGCGTGGTTCGAGCGCCTCTTCAAAGGCAACTACCTCCCCCACGTCATCGAACCCTCCGCCGGTCTCGACCGCATGGCGCTGGCTGTGCTCGCCAAGGCTTTCTCCGAAACCGAGAAGGTCGATGAGAAGGGCAAGAAGGAAGTCATCACCGTCCTGCACCTGCATCCGCGTGTGGCCCCGATCAAGGTCGGCGTCTTCCCGCTGCTCAAGAACAAGCCCGAACTCGTCGCCAAAGCGCGCGAGGTCTATGCGCTGCTCAAGAAGCACATGAACTGCTTCTACGACGAAACCGCCTCCATCGGCCGCCGTTACGCCCGCCAGGACGAAGTCGGCACGCCCTTCGGTGTGACCATCGACTTCGAAACCTGCGGCGAAAAAGGCCCCGAACTGCTGGATACCGTGACCCTGCGCCACCGCGATAGCGGCGAGCAGGAGCGCGTGAAGATCAGCGATTTGCTGGGCAAGCTGCTGCCGCTGGTGTCGTAAGGCACGTCCCGGAGGGGGATCATCTTGATCCCCTGGGCTTGGATCGTACGGAGGGCGCTGGGCGATGCGTGCGCGTGAGGGAGCGGGACGATCCCTCTCCTCCAAGGCGTGCTGCCTCCGGCGACATGGGCACTGTTAACGCGTCCTGATCAGCTACCAGCCCCTCCTCATAGCGTTCTGCGAGGCAGTAGCTTCTTGCCTTCTTGGACGGATTCTCGACCATGAGAAACCCTTCCTCAATCCACTTGGTACACAAGTCACGCCCCTGTCTGGGCGCTATGCCAAGATAATCTGCAAGCTCCCCAGCAGTCACCACTTTGCTCTGAACGAACAGACCGAGGGCTTGTCTTTGAAGCGGACGGAGTTCGCGCATGAGTGCGCCCTTGTCCCCATGAACATCACCGCCGACCGATTCGGCACGAGCACGGACATTCAAGAATGCATCCGCCATGCCCTCGCAGAAATATTGTACAAAACCGCTCACATCTGCTTCGGCTCTGCCCATGTGGTAGTTGTGACTCGGCCCGACTGAAAGCGCGTCATAATAGCCGCGCAGGTTGCGGGCGTAGTATTCTTCGAGCGAGTAGATGCCTTTGAGACCATAGCCGCAGCGATGCAGAATCATCGTCGCCAGCAGTCGCGATGTTCTGCCGTTCTCGTCGAAGTAGGGATGAACCGTTGCAAACTGGTAGTGTGCGAGCGCCGCAATCACCGGCACAGGAAGACGCTTTTCTTCGATTTCATCGTTGATCCACTCGATGAGTTCCTGCATCAGCGCAGGCACATCCTTGGCTTCCGGTGGCATGTAAACAATGCTTCCGTCGCCGCTGGTGCAAATCACATTCTGGCCGTCCCTGTAGGGTGTCGGCTTCGCTTTGCCCTCAAAGGCTAGTCCATGCAGCAATTGAATGTCTTCCTCTTTCAGTTGGCGCTTCTGCGTTGCTAGCGCTTCCGACTTGTCCACCGCCTTGTAGTAGTTGCGAACCTCTTTTTCGTCCCGTTCACGACCAGGGAAGCCGCCCTGCCCTGCAATGACCTTCTCGACCTCCGGCAGCGTCAGCCGATTTCCCTCAATTTGCGTGGAATAGTGAGTCGAAAGCAGTCGCGCCGAGTCTCTCAGCGAAGCGATGAGCTGCGCGCTGATCGGCAGCCTGTCCACTGCCGCCCGTGATGCCTCAATCGCCATCAATGCCTTGGCGGTCTCAGGGGTAATGCAGTATTGTGGTTTGAACGCCATCGAAACTCCGTAAGGCAGCCTAAAGACCCGTGATGAAAATGTCAATATCCCGTCATTAAAGCGTCATTAAAGTGCTTTTAACCGCCGAGTTCGCTGAATCTCAGGGGGTTCCCGCCTGGCATTTATGGGGCTGGTAACAGCCGCGCAGGGCAGTCAATCCCCAGTATCCATGCATTCAAGAATATCCCTCTCCTCAGGCTGGGCCGCGGCGACATGGGCAGTATTACCGCGTCTTGATCGCTGCTGCCACGAGCTCAGCGATGCGCTTGGCTCCTTCGCCATTGGGATGCACGGTGTCAGGAAACAGTGCTTTGTTTTCCAGCAACGGTGTGTGCAGGTCGATTAAACCGATGCCGGTCATTTGGGCGGCTTGTTTTATGGCGGGGATGACCTCGTCGCGGATGACGTCTTCGGTGATGCCCCAGTTGCCTGGAAAGGCGGGGGCGGGCAGGCAGGCCCAGACTTTGGGGTGGCTCGGCAGCGCCTGGAACTCTTTGATCATGGCCACGTAGTCGCCGACAAATTCCTGCTTATGGCCGGACCAGATGGGAGTCTTGGAGTCGTTGGTGCCGAGGGCGATGATGACGATGGCTGGATTGGAGCTGAGTGCCGGATGATGATCAAATGGATCGGCTTTTCTCAGCATGGTGCGTCCGCCCACGCCGAAGTTTTGGACGTTCCAGCCTGCGCCGAGAATCTCCTGCAACTTCGCCGGATAGCTGTCTGTCTTGGGATTCTGTGTGCCGACGCCCTCAGTGATGCTGTCTCCCACGCAGGCCACGCGCACGGGATCTGCCGCCTGGCATTCGGTCGGCACATGGAAAGCGGTAAGAGCGCAGATCAGGACAGTGGAGAGGAGTCGAGGCATGGGGAAGGAGGATTGTTTGGGAGCTGTTTCGGCAGGGGAAGCACAAGAAGAGTCTTCTGGCACTTCAAGCAAGAACGAATCGGCTGACGGTGGTCAGGGCTGAAGGAAGCATTTTCTATACCCTGCGAAAACCAGCTCCGCATCTTATGCAATGCAGCTCAATGCGGGAACCTGAAAACAACATACAACGACGCTGTCGCGCTCCGTTCATCCCATCTGCAACTAGACGCGGCCATCTGCCGGCGTAGGCGTAGGAGCAGGTGTTGGCGCGGATGCTGGTGGTGGCGGCGGAGGTGCAGCTTGATTATTCGTCTTCGAATTCAGGGCATTCTCATCCGGTGCGCGGCCATTGTTGCGCAGGTTCATGATGCGCTGGAGCATGTCGAACCAAAAGGGTGCTCCGAGTGAGGCTGCCAGTGTCGTCAGGCCCCAACCGCAGAGCATCGGGATGAGCGCGATCCAGTACCACTTGCTGGGGTTTTTCTCCAGCCTGCTCCAGATTCCCGAGGCAGTGGCGGGCGCGTTAGCAGTGGCAGGTGCCTTAGCTGAAGTTGTGTCGGGCGCTTTCAAGAATCCCAAGTCCTGGAACTGGCTCTCCGTCCAGCCCATGGGGATGCCCGCATTGCCCAGCGTTTGCAGGTCCTGCTTAAAATCCGTGAGCGCCGCATCCATGCTGGCGGCGGGAGTGCCACCGGCAAGCTGCACGGTGGTGTTGGTCTTTGCATAGGCCTCGGCCTGCGCGGCCACGGAGTGCGCTAAGTTGGGGGTCTTGGAGAGTGTCTGAATGATCCGCACGGCATCCACATTGCAGACCACGGCCAGGCCGAAGCTCAGCAGCAGCAGGCAGGTTTGCGCATGGCGTTTGTACCATCCCGTCACCCGCTCCATGCTGTGGTTAAACCAATCCTCCAGCGCGGTCTTAAATTGATCCACATCCCCGTTCACCGAGCGAAGCAGCGCGGCCAGACTGCGCTGGAGCTTGGGGTTATTGATATTCGCGATCGCCTGGCTGAGGTCGCCCTGCTTCAGCGCAGTCATGCTCGCGGCAGCGCCGCCCGCCTGGCCTGGCGCAGGCATCAGCAGGTCCAGCATCGCCTTTGAAAACGCACTCGCACGGATGTAAGCCGGATCGGAGTTTCCCTTCGAGAGCGAGAAAATCAGCGGATGCTGGAAAATGCTTTCCACACTGATCGGTTGGGGGGCCGCAGCCAGTGCTGCGTCGGTCTTGTCTGTGTCTGTTTTATCTGCCGCAGCTTTGCCTGCTTTGGCTTTACCTGCTGCGGCTTTGGCTTGGCCCGCTTTCCGCGCCACACTTGCGGCGATGACGATAGCCAAAACGATGAATATAACCCAGCCCACGAGCGGAGATGCGATGGCGGTGCCCACAGCCGCACTGACCGCTGCACTGAAGCCCGCGCCTGCCGCTGCGAGGCCTGCCAGCACCCATGCCCAATACGACTCCCACTTCTCGGCCAGCAGCTTGCGCGCCTTGTCACGATAGCCCGTGATGTTGTCGTGCTGCGGATCACTCAGAGCCTGTCCGGCAAAAAGCATGAGCTGCTATAAATGGGTGAGAGCCCTGAGGTTGAGATTGATCATGGCAAGATAGACCAAGGACTCGTGATGACGCGGGTTGCGTTCATGATCGCGGTTGAGCCTGCGGCATTTCAT
>CAINGK010000110.1 GCA_903848465.1 uncultured Verrucomicrobiota bacterium | reverse complement strand
TCCCTCCTGCGCCTCGTCTCCGCCCTGCTCTGCGAGCAAAGCGATGAGTGGAGCACCGGCAAAATTTACCTCAACATGAACTCCGCTGAACCATCCCAAACCTGATCGCCACTTTTACAGAATAAAATTTGCGCCGCCAAGGGTGGTTGTTTCTTAGCCGAACAGTGTGGATGGTTAACAGATTGCGAGGTTTGTCACCAGCTTTATAGCCAATGGTTTTGTCGGAAAAGTACGGGTTGTGGCGCTCATGGGTGTCATTTTACCCTCCTATGCCGTTGCTTGGCAACAAAAATGTGGCTTTTCAACGGCATAGGAGGGTAAATTCCATGTGTGAATATTCCAAACCCTCAACCCAAACTGGAGGAACAGCTGCGCGGCGTGATGCAGCTGAAGCAGTACAGTAAGCGGACGGAGGAGGGCTACGTGCAATGGTACAAACGCTACGTCCTCTTCCAAGCACAGGTGACAGGCCGGATGAAGCACCCACAAGAGATGGGGACGGCGGAAGTGACTGCGTTCTTGACAAATCTGGCGGTGAACAAAAACCTCGCCGCTGCTTCCCAGAATCAAGCACTGAATGCCCTGGTGTTCTTATACCGGGAGGTGCTGAAGATAGAACTGGAGGGGATCGACGCCGTGCGGGCCAAGCGGACGAAGCATCTGCCAGTGGTTCTCACGCAAGAAGAAGTGAAGTTGTTGCTGGCAGGCGTGAAAGGAGATGCAGGTCTGGCGGTGAAGTTACTGTATGGCTGCGGGTTACGAGTGGCGGAGGTGCTGGCGCTGCGCGTGAAGGATGTGGATGTAGGCGGTGGGAAGATTGAGGTGCGGGGTGGCAAGGGTGACAAGGATCGAGTCATTACATTGCCGAAATCCCTGCGGCACCCCATTGAAGACCATTTGAAGCAAGTGCGGGCGGTGTTCGATGCCGACCGGAGAGAAGGCGTGCCCGGTGTGGCGATGCCGAAGGCGTATGATGTGAAGCACCCAAAGGCCGCAGAGAGCTGGCCGTGGTTTTGGTTTCTCCCCTCGTCCCGCGTTTATGAAGATGTGGCCAAAGGGTTGCATGGGCGGCACCACCTGCACGAGATCGCCGTCACGCGCGAGCTGGAGCGTGCGGCGAAGCTGGCGGGACTGAGCAAGCGTGTCACCGCTCATGTGCTGCGGCATTCGTTCGCAACCCATCTCGTACTTCGGGGGATCGACATCCGCAGCGTGCAGCAGCTCCTCGGCCACTCCGACGTGCGCACGACGGAGATTTACACCGCACTCGCCAAAGCGATGCGCGGGGAGATCACCAGCCCGCTGGATGATCTGTGAGAAAAAGATACCGGGCATGATGGGCGCCTATCAGCAAAACAAGTCACTGATAATCAATCAATAACAACTCTCCTAACGCCGTCCGTATTTGGCGCGTGATTGTCAGCGGATCAGCACTTGGTTCAGCCGCCTCCCCTTTGGAAAATGGCAGCTTATCAGCGGCCTTACTGCTGGTAGGGACTGCGCCACGCACAGGCAGATCCGGCGGCACTCCTACAACGGCGCACTTATTTTGAGTCGTTCCACTTTCATGCAGCCTCCGTGCCACAGTCCGCCCACTGAAGACAGCGAATCTTGCACCCCGCTGCCATCAATTCCGAAACAGCGGCCGCGGATTGGACGGAGCGGAGCTTGCCTTCGCCTTGGGCGGGCTGCCCCCAATCCGCTGCGCTTCGCGCAGTTCCTTGTCCGAGGGCGGCTTGCGTTCGTCCTTGTTGCCACCGCCAAAGATGCGCGGCGACCAGTGCGTGTCTTTGAGCGTGCCTGAGCCCTTGTAAGCCATCAGTTGAGTCACCGGAAATAGCAGGATGCCCAGTCCGCGCATGCGCACCTCGGCGTTGAAGTCGATGTCATCGCGCACGAAGTCCACGTTGCCACGGCTGAAGATGCGGAAGGCGCTGGACTCGGCTTCGACGTTTTCGGTGACGATGAAACCGTCGGACACCTCAAAGGTGCAGTCGGCCTTCTTGGCCACGTTGTACCCCTTGATCGGCGAAGGCAGGATCGCCCCGATGACAGGGGTCAACGGCCCGAGCACGGGCAGGGCGAGGAGGTTGCCATTGACGATGATCAGCGCACCGCCGCCTTTGAGCGCCTTCCAGTCGTTCATGCGTCCGGTGAATTTGAAATGACCGCTGATGTCGCCCACGCTTTCATTGCCTGGGGAGTACACCTGCGCAAAGCGCTGGAAACTGAGAGCATTCATGCGCAGTTCACCGTCATAAGTGCTCGGCTCACGGTTATCGTTCAAAGTGCCTTTCAAGGTCATGCCGCCGCCGAGCACGTCCGCCGCGATGTCGATCCGCGCCAGCCCTTCACGATTGTGTACTTGCGCCCGCACTTCCTCGAACGGCAGCCTGCGGCCAAACACACCGTACGGGAAACGTCCCGCCCGCACATCCACGTCATAGCCTTTCACGCCGGGCGTGAGATTGACCGCACCTTTCGCATGCAGGGTATCGCCAAACAGGCGGCCGCTGAAATCAAAATTCAACATGCTGGCGACGATGTGAATGTCACCGTAGGGCGCGTTGATCGGGTAGTCCTCGTTCCACAGCTCGTAGTGCGCACCTCCCACCGGGTTTTTGAAGGCCACCTTGTAGTTGTTGTACTGCGGATTGTTCTTGAAACCGATCGTGCCATTGGCGGTCACGTCAGTCCCAGGAGAAAAGCGATAGCGCGCGATCTGGTCGGCCACTTTCGGGGCAAACGCACGCACGATGCCCGCTGCGTCCGCGACCGTGTGAACATTGACGAGCCGCAGCCACTTCTCGTTGTCATCATCGTTCACAAAGACCAGCTCCGCCTCCGCTGGGCCATCAGGACGCTGCACCTTGACGTTGGCATAGTTTTGAATGTCACCGAACAGCGCCAGATCCATCTCTGCGGAATCAAACGGTACATCCTTGTAGCGGAAATGGCGCAGCACCCCGTGACCTGAGCTGGGGCATTCGTGCAAGTTGGGCGAAGGTCCGGCACAGGCCAGATGCACGTCAATCTGCGAGGTCTCGTCGAATTCAAAGCGTTGAATGATCTCACGCGTCTTGGGGAGCAGAACGAAGGGCAGAAAGACATTCGGGTCCATGCGCAGCCCCAGATTGTATTTAAAGCCCTGCGTGCGGTGATGCATCAAATCCAGCACCAGCGTGCCGGTCTTGTGCTTCAGCATCGCATCACGCACAAAGATGCCTTCACGAGTCGCACCAAGAGTCAGGCTGAGTGCGTTGAACACCTCTCCGCGGCTGCCAAAACGCCCGCAGTCCAGCCTTCCGGTCACTTCGGCGGGCAGAAAATCCTCCTCCTTGGGTTTGTTCAAAAAGATGCTGCCTTCCAGCGCCAGTTGCGGTGCTTCATAAAACACCACCTCACGCAATTGCTCGCTGCTGAGGAATGCCCGCGCCAGCCCAGGCAGATCGGCGCTGGACGTCAGTCGGAAGCGCAGATGATCTGCCCCGATGCGCCAGGTGGCGGTGGCCTCCAGCGTGCCCAGATGATCCCGCAGATGCAGTCGTTTCAGATCAATAAACCCGCCATCATACTCCGCCTCCGCGACCAGTTCCTTCCAGACGTAGCCTTCAAACTCCAGACCATCCGCCTGGAATAGCAGCTCCGCCTTCAGTGCCTCCGGTCGTTCCAGCGCGCCAGACACCTTCACACTCAGCATCGGCATATGCGGGGCGCGAAATCGTGCCAGCCAGTCCAGCCCATGCTGGATCTGCGCACGATGCTCACGCATAGCGCTCAATCGTTCCTGGGCGCTCATGCCTGGGTCATCTGGATTGGATTGAGGGAGTTCCAGCACACCGCTGATCAAAATGCGCAGACCGTCAGACAGCAGTCCCTCCGCATGCCGGATTTCTAGCCGCCGTCCCTCCAGCAAGGCGCGCGCGCTGAGATCCTTCAACTCGATCACTGTCAGCTCTGGGCGTTCTGGGTCCACCGGCAGGGCCACACTCGCATGCAGCAGCTCCAGCCCATCAATCTTGACTCTGCCCTCGATCAAACTGCCAAAATCCACATCCAGATTCAACCGATCCACCGCCGCCACGAGATGCTTTTTGCTCGTGTCATTAAACACCCTCACACCTTGCGCCACCAGCCCGCCAAACGGATTCACCGTCAGGTGCTCGAAATCAAGGTGTACGCCATGCTGCGCCAGCTCACCGGTGACAAACCCATGCCAGCGCTCATGAAAGGACTGCGTGTTCACATAAACGCCGCCTGCCAGCACAAAACTGGCGGCCAGAAATAGGAGAAGACGGCGTAAAAAACGAAGCATGAGCTTACAAAGTTACCCAAGCTCTCCGAACTTCACAAGCTCTGGATAAACAACCGTCAACCATCGTCAACAACTGTAAACGACCGTCAACTTCCCTACCGATACTGCTCCGGCCTGCCGATTGGAAACAGTCCGAGCGGCGCGATCTGGCTGGCCCGTAGCTTTTCCGGCCCGATGCTCGGGGCATCTCCTGCCAAAAACACCGCCAGTTGCATCACTCCCGTGCGTCCCTGCGGACTCGCGTCAAACAGCGCCGCATTACCGCTCACGGCCTTAAATACTAGCGGGCCATACACCGCATGATCCAGCACAAAAGTGCCCCGCGGCTCCACGCGCAGACCGCCACGCCCCAGCGAGGCGGCACCTCCTGTCCGGACATCTTTGCCATCCACTCCCACACCAAGTTCCAGCGGCATCGGCGTACGGTTTTTCAGCACCATTCGGTAGGCCTGGTGGGGCGATCCGGCCACAAACAAAATACCTCCACAGAGATAAGATTCGAGCCACCGGCCCGACGCCACGTCGAGCAGGGCGAGATCCACCGTGCCATCCCCCATGCGCGCAAACCCGCGCTGCTTTTCCGGCACATCGCCCTGAGCCTCCACCATCTGTCCGATCTGCTCTGGCGCGGCATACACCACCCGGGCGACCATGTGGGGCTGCATCGTCGTCTGCGCGGCACGCGCCGGAAAGCCCTGATGGAAAAGATTTGGGTCCTGCTGCCAAGCCGGCCGCAGCGGTGCAATGGTGCTACCGCACGATGCGAATAGGCTGATGCCTGCTGCTACCACGGCCTTAATCCATACCGATGTCCTACCTGCGTTCCCTGAAGTCATGCTGTATGCGCTGTTGTCTTGATTTGAAAAGTAACACGCACCAAACCCGACACTTCTTCCACCGAACGACGCACCTCGCAGCCCATGAGGCGCTCGATCATCTCGCATTCAAGTTCATCCACCATGTCATAACGCGCCGCCAGTTCCCGTAGCGGCCGGTGATGCTCCACGAGCACGAGATGGCCCTGCGCATCCGTCTCACAGACGCTCATGCAGCCTTCCGCGCTGCGCAGTCGTGCCAGCAGCTTGGCACGTTCCTCCAACGTGGTGGTCTTGGTCAGTTTGGCACTCATGGCCTCCTCCTTGGACTGGAAATAGGTAAACAGCAGCTTGGGCGGAGCGCTCTCGCCATAGACTCGCTCCGCTGTCGTCAGCAGATCCAGCGTCAGGGTCGGCCCACAATTGACAAACAGCACGTCTGCTTTGGACGTGAGTCGGTACAGTTTTTCAGGCCTCCCGGCCGCCTTGGATCGACGCCAAGTGTCCAGAAACCCCGCCTTTTCCAATTCCACGCAGTGCTGCTTCACCCCCATGTAGCTCATCTTCATCGCCGTACACAGCTCGGTGACCGTCATGCCCGTGGAATGCTTCAGGCGCTGGACAATGTCCAGTACCGGCGAGTGCAGCATTTCTCGGAGCAGGTTCAGCATGGTGGGGCTGACCGCAGACTAGCGCCGCTGCGCGCCAGAAGCAACGCCGCTCCCCACCTTCAACTGATCAGCAGCAAACGCGGCGGATTTCCAGGCAGGGTCGCCGGCGCGCGGTGGATGCACGGGGGCACCGGACTGTCTGGATACGCAATAGCGATGCGCCAGAGATGCCCCAGGCCAAAGGAAAACGACCGGGCATCTGGCAGCGGCGCGTAATGCAAATCCAAGAAGTTCTCGTTCAGGTAGTCGCAAAAGCCTGCGTCATCTTCCCCGCCGTAAAGCTTCAGCAGTTCCGCGCGGAATTCAGGCACATCCACCCGCCGCCTTGCCTCTTCATTGCACACCCCTTCCGAGGCGGGGCCAAAATAAGTACACAGATAGGTGTCCGCCGCCACGGTAGCACTGTCCACATGCCAGGATTGCACATCCGTGCGCAGCAGTTCGGCCTCAATCTCGTTCTCATAACCGTTGACGCAGTCGAGGCTCGGCTGCAGCTCGCGTTGACGCAGCAGTTCCTGGTCTTGCAGCAGAACCTCACGCGCCACCTGACCCGCATCACTCAAATCCAGCTCTCGGAGACGCGCCTCATCAATGCTCGTGATCCCCTTGCCCGCGCCCAGCTTCTCCACGATCTCGCCGAAATCACCCGCCAGCGTGCGCTCCCAGCAGATGGCGTTAATGCCGTCGCGCATCGGCGTCATGAACAACTCGTCAAAACTACCCACCACTTGGATGCGCGGGTAGTCTTGAAGAAGAGCAAATGGAGAAGCAGCCATCGTCATCGCACTATTCGCGCCTACCCCGCTACCACATGCCGCGCCTGCCGGCTGCCTGCCGTGCTGCGTTTCGGGGCTTCACGCTCTGCGGCTTGCGTCCCGCTCAGGCGCAGGGATTCCCGCCCAGGCAGCCGGTTCCAGTCCTGCATCATAGTCGCTGCCGCGAGGTCGAGCGGCACTCCACACTCGCTTGTCAGGTGGTCAAACAACGCCTGCGCCAGCACCGGCAGCGCGATCTGATGCGTGCGCCGCAGTTTCACATAAAGGCTGTCGGCAAAGGCCATGAAGGCAGCAAAAGGCGAATCGCCCTGCTGCCATAGCAGCGCCAGCACGGCGGTAAAGTTCCCGCTGTTTGCCACCAGGTCCCAGTAGCGGGCAAAGCGCCGCATGCGCTGCATCTCCACAAACGGAATGTCGCGATTCTCCAGCATCTCGTAGGGCGGCACCGGTGAATACTTCATCTGAAACTCCGCATCATGCCGCACGATCGGCGTCCCACGCAGCCGCTTCAGAATGCCCACCTGAATCTCCTGCGGCCCCATTTTCACCAACCGGTCAAAGCCGCGTCCAAAGCTCACCACGTCCTCTCCCGGTAGGCCCACGATGAGATCCGCATGCACGTGGATGCCGGTTTGCTCGCGCAGGAAACGCAGGTTGTCCTCCAGCCGCGTCAGATTCTGCCGCCGGCTGATGTTCTTCGACGTGGCCTCATCAAACGTTTGAATGCCCACCTCAAACTGCACCGCACCGGCGGGAAACTCGCGGATGATGTCACGCAACTGCTCCGGCAGCCGATCCGGCACCATCTCAAAGTGCAGGAACATCCCATCACGCCAGCGATCCAGAAAAAAGCGCAGGATCGCCATGCTCGTGGGCAGGTGCAGATTGAAAGTGCGATCCACAAATTTAAACGTCAGCGCGCCACGCTCCAGCAGCCCCTGCATCGCCTGCAAAAACGCCTCAAGCGCAAAGGCCCGTACCGGCACATCCAGTGAGGAAAGGCAAAACTCGCAGGTAAAAGGACAACCGCGCGAAGCCTCCACATACAGAATGCGATGCGCCAAGTCCGACTCCGTGTAGAGATCATAGGGCAGGACCACGCGGTCCAGCGCAGGCAGTCCGGCGGGCATCACCTTCGGCAGAGCCGCCTGCGCCGCCGCATCTTGCCCCAGCAGCACGCCACACACTTCGGCAAACTTCAGATCTGCCTCGCCCGTGATCACATGATCCGCCAGCGCCACGATGGGCTGGCCGTCCCATTCATACGACACTTCCGGCCCCCCGAGAACGATGCGGATCTCCGGTCGCAACCGCCGCAACATTCCCAGCACCTCCGTCGTCTGCACGACATTCCAGATGTACACCCCAAAGCCCACGATGCGCGGCTCCAGCGCCAACACCGCCTCCACGATTTCGAGCGGAGCCTGATTGATCTGGAATTCCGCGATGCAGGCCCGCTCCCGCAACGCCCCCAGATTGGCCAGCAGGTAGCGCAGCCCGAAAGAGCTGTGGATGTATTTGGCGTTGAGCGTGGCGAGGACGATGTCGGGCATCGCTCCAAGTGTGGCTGAGTTGAGGGCGGGCAGCAAACATCTTTGCTACATCCGCAGAACTGCGCTTGCCCCCTGCGCAAGCTCCTTCGGGTAGCCTATGCCCCCTATTAAGTGGGTCCCAAAACCAGGATACCCCCACATCTGGCACGCACGTTGCTAAGCAATAGCTATCTCCTGAATTTTCATATTCGAGAGGCAACAAAACGCATCATTTATGAAACCGCAGCCCAGTCATATCTTCACGTTTACGGCCCTGATCCTCTGCATCTACATCGTGGTCGCACTCCTCGATTAAAATGACCAGCTTCAGCAGCATCGGTGGTGGCATCTTTCCTGCCTTCGATGTCTTTTGCTGATTGGGTAAATGGATATGGTGCTTGGCACGAATGGCACTTAATGAAGACGCAGTTTAGCGCGTTTGCGGTCATCCTTCCGCAGTCTTCATGAGCCCTGAAAGGGCGGCATAACGTAGCCCTGGGCAAGCGAGCCTCAGCGAACGCCTCCCAGGGTTTCCGGCAAAACGACCGGGAAGCAAACCCAGTGTACTCGTGACACACCAAGCTCACCAGCAAGCCTGACTTCCCGAATAACATCCGCGCACTCTTGAGGCTCTTCTGAGTACGTTGTTCGGGCTTCAGCCCGCTCCGGAAGCTCCACACCGCCCCAGACCTGAAACCATCCAGCGCACGTTTTGTAGTACCGGCTTTAGCCGGAATCTGGGAAGTTTCGTTCGTGCAAACAGCTCCCAAATACCTCCACGTTACCCTTCGTTCCACAGTCAAGCCGCCCTGAGTTCAGGCGCTTCGTAGCGCCCAGCGCGGAGAATGGGCGTCTGCCAAGTGCCATTCGCACTTGCCCCTTTCCTAAGAAACGACCGTCGCGCCCGGAGCCTCCGGTGCTCCACAGGTGGCCTGCAAGGAATGCACCCAAACGACCGCAGGGGACGTTTGACATTCCAACACAACCGCGCCTAACCTCCGCGCCCACCGATCCCGCAGTACATGCACGACACCTACCCGCTGCCTGAGAAGGAGTTCCGCTCCTTGGCTCCAGGCTTTTGGCACGCCAAAAACGTCTCCCCCTCCGACTGGAACAGCGCCACCTGGCAGCTCAAGAACCGGGTCACGACGCTCAAACAGCTCGAAGAACACCTGACGCTGACCGAAGAGGAACGCGCCGGCGTGCTGCTCTCCGGCAACAAACTGGCGATGGCCATCACGCCGCATTATTTCAACCTCATTGATCCCGAAGACCCGGGCTGCCCGATCCGCCGGCAGGTGATCCCACGCATCGAAGAAACCTGGGAAGACCCCGATGAAATGAGCGACCCCTGCGGCGAAGACAGCCACATGCCCGTGCCTGGCCTCGTGCATCGCTACCCGGACCGCGTGCTGTTTCTGGTGACGGACCGCTGCGCCAGCTACTGCCGCTACTGCACCCGCAGCCGCGTCGTTTCCGGCGTGGGCGAACAAGAGCTGCACACCGAATTTGAGGCCGCCTTCCGCTACCTGGAGCAGCACACCGAAGTGCGCGACGTGCTGCTCTCCGGCGGCGATCCCCTGCTCTTCTCCGACGCCAAGCTCGATGCCCTGCTCACCCGCCTGCGCGCCATCAAGCACATCGAATTCATCCGCATCGGCAGCCGCGTGCCCATCTTTGTGCCGCAGCGCATCACCCCCGCACTGTGCCAAATGCTGCAAAAGCACCACCCGCTCTGGCTCAGCATTCACACCAACCACCCGCGTGAACTCACCACCGAAGTCCGCGATGCCCTCGCCCTGCTCGCCAATCACGGCGTGCCGCTCGGCAATCAAAGCGTCCTCCTGCGCGGCGTGAACGACAACGCCGAGGTGATGAAGTCCCTCGTGCACAAGCTCCTCATGTGCCGCGTGCGCCCGTACTACCTCTATCAGTGCGATCTCATCCAGGGCAGTTCCCACCTGCGCACCAGCGTCGCCGACGGCATCGACATCATCGAGCAACTCCGCGGCCACACCACCGGCTACGCCGTCCCCCAGTTCGTCATCGACGCCCCCGGAGGCGGCGGCAAAGTCCCCCTCAATCCTGATTACGTCCTAGTTCGTGACGAACAACGCGTCGTCATCCGCAACTACGAAGGCAAGACCTTCGAGTATCCCGAACCCGCTCTGGTGCGGCGGTGAACGCACCTCAAGTCTGTGAGACTGCATGCCAGGCTGATTTAGACATTCAACTTGGAGAGTGTTTGTTGCCAGTTTTTGCGCACGATCGCGAGGTCGGAGTCGATGGCGATCTGGGTGAAGCCTAGTTCGAGGTGTTTTCATGCCTCAAAGAGTTTCGATACCGCTGCCGTTGCGCAGACCGGTCAAGGCTGCCCTCAGTCGTGCGTACGTGAACTCGCGCAACGTACCGCCGGACGCGCCGCGCGGGATGAGGAAGAATCCGTCGCTGCGCTCAAAGTAGCCCGCACCGACGCGGATGACGGCTTTCACGATCATGTTGCGTAGCAAATGCAGCCAGAAGCGGCGCAGATGAGCCGTAGGCAGCGGGCGAATGCTAGCGTAGCCCGCAAAGGCACGTTCGAGGAAGCCAGCATCGTGGAAACAGGCCAACAACGAGAGGTCATCCATCGGGTCTCCGCTGATCACATCGTCGAAGTCGATGAAGGCAGCGATTTGCTCGCGAGTGCCGAGAATGTTCCAAAGCGCGAGGTCTTTGTGGACAAGACAGCCCTGCGGCAGGTCGAGCAATGCCTGGTGGCTGGCCATTTCGGCGGCGATTTCGGCGCGTTGCTCACGAGTGAGAAAACCACTCGAAACGAGGAAGGCGAGGTGCTCGTCGAGTCGCAGATGGAAGTAGTCAGCGTAGGAACTGCGCGAGCCTAAAAGTGGCCTACACAGCGACCTGTGCGCTTCGAGCGTCACTTGGCTTTCGTGCCTTGCGGACCACTCTAACGTGCCAAATCCTTCGAGCGTGATCGTCTGCCACTTCGCCACCGCTTGCCCGATGGCGAAGGCAATGCCGGATGCATCGAGGCTCCCGAGCTTGAACCAATGATTCAGATCAGGAGCCGCAATCCGCTCCAAAGCCTGCCAGGCAAAGGGCACCCGGCTCTGCGTGGCATCGCAGCCAAAAACCTTGGGGGTAATGACGCCGATTTCGCGCACACGATCCAGCACCGCAGACTCGATGGCGAGATGATCATCTTTCTCGGGTCCGTTCTCGACGCGCACAAACATCGCCTGGCCATCCACTTCGGCATTCCAGGTGAGATGATTGCCCTGACCGGCTCCGGGACTCAGTTCGACGGCTTGAGCACCCAACTCCCGCTGCATAGACTCACGCAGTTGACTTTCGATCTTGGTATTCGCCTCACCACGCGTCTGCGTGCCATGAAACGCCGCCGGGCGATCACATTTCCAATAGTAAATATCGCGCCGGCTCATGCGTTCTTGGTCTCGCTGGATTTCTCGACGGGGTGCAAGCGCCACCAGGTAGTGATGACGCTACCGACGAGTGTTGGGATGAAGGCATTGAACACAGCGGGCACAGCAGCAAGTGACATAGACGAGATGTTGTTTCGCTGGAGATGGGTAAACCAGGAGATGCAGCGTTGCATGATGAGTTGGTTACTTGGTATCCATGGTTCCTGAATACTGCGGCCCACCTGCGCCGACGTAGCCATGGCTCGCGCCATTCGGATCTGGCGTGACCCAAAATGCGAAGAGCTGCCCATGGGTGAGATGAAAGCGAAAGCGCACGGGCTTACCGACGAACTTGGAAAGGTCCGGCAGCTCGATGCGCTGTTTCGTGGAATCACCGGAGACGACGGGGGAGGCGGAGAGAACCACCCCTTTGTCATCCAGCATTTCCACATGCAGTTCACCGTTCAAGTTCACGAAGAGATGATCACCTTTGAATTTCACAGGGCGCGTAGTGAGGGTACCCGTGCCATCCATCGATGCGAAGCCATCACGTCGCAACGTGGCTAGGCCGATGCTGCCGCCCGTATATAACCCACGATGGCCACTTGGCGCGATGCCGCTGGTGCCCATGTAAGGGAAGACGAGCTGGTCATCCAGCACCACAAAGACACCTGCCGTGCTGTGGAGGTAGCCGCGATCCCATGAGCCTTCCGTGCGCGAGCCGACGATGAAACCCCGCCGATCCGGGCGATCCCAGTGGAAACCATCCCGGCTGAAGCCGAGTTCCAGATCGACCAGCTTCGGAAACTTGCCCGCTTCACAGATTTCATTCTTCGGTCCGCGATGGATGTAGTGCATACCGACCATGAGGCTTTCATAGGCCACAGCATTGAGGCTATAGAGTTGGGGCGTATCGCCAGCGCCGGGGTAGCGACCAGCGGGTTCGGGCGCGTCGAGCTTGTCGGCATTGGTCCAATACACGCTCTTCTTCCAGTCCGCGCCTTTCAGAAAATCGGTGCTCTCGAAGTAATTGCGGCTGCGACCGCGTGCGGTGTTCTTCTTGATACTGAAGACCCATTTCTCGCGGAAGGGATTAGACTTGTTGCCGGATAATTAAGATAAGTTAATTGAGTTGGGTGGCGTACGTGGTGAATGCTGCAATTCACCCGGATTATCAAGGACGCCCGCACCCTCAAAGCCCTCATTGGCATGGGACGAGGTGAGTTCGACCAATTGTTGAGCACCTTCACCCAGGTGCTGGAGCGGCAGGTGCTTAGCCAGCCGCGT
>CAINGK010000109.1 GCA_903848465.1 uncultured Verrucomicrobiota bacterium | reverse complement strand
TCCCTCCTGCGCCTCGTCTCCGCCCTGCTCTGCGAGCAAAGCGATGAGTGGAGCACCGGCAAAATTTACCTCAACATGAACTCCGCTGAACCATCCCAAACCTGATCGCCACTTTTACAGAATAAAATTTGCGCCGCCGTGTAGGGCGACGCACCACCGCTGCTGGTGAGCGTTTGGGTGAAAGCCGCTCCCACCGCCGCACTCGGCAGGCTGGTGGGAGAAATCGTGATGGCGGGGCAGATCAAGACCAGATTGTCTTCCACCTCGCCATTGCCGCTCAACCCTGTGGAGCCGGGCGTGCTGGTGGAGGTGAGGCGCACGCGCACGCCCACCTTGCCGCTCGTGGCCGTGGCTGGAACGGTGAAACTAACGGTCTTGTTCGAGTTGGAAGTGCCGGTGGCGATCACCGTGTTTGCCGCGACCTGCTCACCGGCATCGGTCAGCACACCATTCCCATTGAAGTCGATCCAGGCATTGAGAAACGCCGAAGCCCCACTGGTGTTGGTGACGTTGACGGTGAAGCTGCCACTGGCCCCGGTCACGAGGCTGACTGGCAGCGTCACGCCATCTTCATCGGCGAGGTTCGTGATGTCGTCTCCGGTGGCGGTGGTGTTGGCCGTGATGACCGTTTCACTGTCAGTGAGGGCACCGATTTTGATCGTGCTCACCGTGGTGCTGCTGGCGCTGCCGAAAGCAGAGTAGTCGCTGAAATCCGTCGCAGCACTGGCGGCACTGGCTGCCGCCAGAAACCAAACCGCGCATGCCAAAACCGGGTGCCGCCACCAAGCACGGAATCCCTCCACCCGTGCGTACGCACGGGGGCAAACTGCCATCAAAGCCTCAGTCGTCTGAAACGATGAGGGTTGACCGCTGTGTCCCGGAGTAAAATCCATGTAATATTTTTGAATTGGATCAAGGTAACCATACCGATTATAATTTCAATAAAAAGAACTGATTTATTTAACTTTTCTTAATGACCGGGTTTCTCCCCCCTCAATTTCGCAAAAAAGGCGCACTCCAAGGCTCGACACACCTTCGATTGCCCTTATTCTCCGCACCCCCCTCAAAAAAGTGGCACTCATGAGCAAAAAAATCGTCCTAGCATACTCCGGCGGCCTCGACACCTCCGTCCTTCTCTCCTGGATCAAGGAAACCTACAACGCCGAAGTCATCGCTTTCTGCGCCAACGTCGGCCAAGACGACGAACTCAAGGGCCTCAACGCCAAGGCCAAGAAAACCGGTGCCTCCAAGATCTACATCGACGATCTGCAGGAAGAGTTCGCCACCGACTTCATCTACCCGATGATCCAGGCGGGAGCCATTTACGAAGGCGAGTACTTCCTCGGCACCAGCATCGCCCGCCCCCTCATCGCCAAGCGCATGGTCGAGATCGCCAAGGCTGAAAAGGCCGGCTTCATCGCCCACGGTGCCACCGGCAAAGGCAACGACCAGGTGCGCTTTGAGCTCACCGCCGCAGCCCTCGCCCCCGAGATCGAAATCATCGCCCCATGGCGTGACGAGCGCTTCCGCACCGAGTTTCCCGGCCGTGCCGAAATGATCGCCTACTGTGAAAAGAAAGGCATCCCCGTGCAGGCCAGCGCCAAGAAGCCCTTCTCCATGGACCGCAACCTCCTGCACATCAGCTACGAGGCCGGCATCCTCGAAGACCCCTGGTTCGACGCCAGCGATCCGAAGTACAAAGGCTACTTCAACACCCTCTCCGTCTTCCCTGAAGACGCTCCCGATAAAGCTGAGACCGTCATCCTCGAATTCGAAAAGGGCAACTGCATCGCCGTGAATGGCAAGCTGCTCTCCCCGCTCGCCGTCATGAAGCTCCTCAACAAGCTCGGCGGCAAGCACGGCGTCGGCCGCGTGGACATGGTGGAAAACCGCTTCGTCGGCATGAAGAGCCGCGGCGTTTACGAAACCCCCGGCGGCAGCATCCTGCACTTCGCGCACCGCCAGATCGAAAGCCTCACCATGGACCGCGAGGTCATGCACCTGCGTGACAGCCTCATTCCCAAATACGCCACACTGGTTTATAACGGCTTCTGGTATGCGCCTGAGCGCCTCGCGCTCCAGGCCCTCGTCACCGAAAGCCAGAAGAAGGTCAGCGGCACCGTGCGCATCAAGCTCTACAAAGGCAACATCATCCCCGCCGGCCGCAAGAGCGTCTTCAGCCTCTACAACCCGCAGATCGCCACCATGGAAGCCGATCCGACCAAGGCCTACAACCAAGACGACGCCACCGGCTTCATCCGCCTCAACGGCCTGCGCCTCAAGACCGGTGCCATCCGGGACCGGAAGAAGTAGAAGGGTTTCGCGAGTTTCGACTTAGATTATCAATACGCCGAAGAGTGCCCCTCTTCGGCGTTGTTGTTTTTGGGGAGCTTTCGAACAGGATTCCATCATCCAACTCGTTTTGGCGTGGCTACCCGGTCACACGAGGTTCGCATATGGCTCGGGGACAGGTCGAGCAATGTCAGGCAAAGCACCCCGACCATCAGCATTCCAGCGCTCGATGGCACGAGCCACAAGAGGCGCAACCCTGCGAAGCCCTCCTAGAGGCAAATCTCCGCGTCGATGCTGGTCATACCATTCCCACCTCAGTTCCAGAACGCGGAGACCTTGGTCCAGTTCCAGCCGTTCCAAAGTCAACCGAGCTGCATCCATGCGGTCGGCAGGCACTCTTACCGGACGGAGCAACAGTGTTGGCAGTTCCAATTCGAACCAATCGTCCTGCACTTCAAAAGGGTCGAGTAACAGGCCATCCAACGTGCGCTTGCTGCTATTGAGTGCGCCATCGACAAAACGGAAGTTATTCCACTCGTAGGCGAGATGGGGCGTGTTGTTGTTCTTGCAAGTATTCCACGAGACAAAGTGATCTACATGCCCATCGTGAACATACATGGCATAGTAGCCACAGCACCCTCCGAAACCCCGGCGCAGGTCGAGGCGAAAGGGCGACCAAAAGTCTTTCGGACGCTTCGGCAATGCCTCCTGGTTTTGCAGATAAGTCAGGCCCGCCTGACGGCATTCCACATCAAAGGCAGTCGGTTCATCGATTGGTGAAGGGACATGAATCATTGAACACCCCCTGTCGCAACCAACCAACGCGGCCAGAATGGATCGGAGTCTGCCAGTGTTCGCTCCAATTGCTTCTGAATCTCTTTTATGTCCACGCCATCGCGCTGCCCTCGGATCCAGCGGTTCGCAGCGATCAATGCCTGTTCCGCTTCCTTCGAGAAACCGCTCTTCATATCAAAAGCTGGGGAACGCAGCCACTCCACCACACTGCCTCGACGTGCCCACTCCACATCCTCCAACAACACACGACCTTCGAGGGACATTTCCAAGTTGAAGAGGCGATCACGGTTCATCTCAAAAATTGTCTCCAGAGATACCAGCACAAAGGGGGCATGAGTCGTGGCGATGATCTGCACTTGAGGCCCGTCATCTGCTGCGAGGAGATGATTCAAAACGGTGACCACAGCAGGCAGGATGGTCCGCTGCCACTGTGGATGCAGATGCGCCTCCACTTCATCCCATAGGAGCACGATGCGCCGGGTCGCGGCACGATTGCGCAACTGCGCCGCCGCCACATGCTCGCTCCATGCCCATACGAGCATGTAGGCGAGTGACAGGATTCGCTTCATACCGGCTGAGGCCTGCGGCAGGGGCACGGCCCCATAGGGCATTTGCAACGTAGGCACATCCCGCACGCCCATGCCTGGCACACGTACGGAACGTCCTGGCACCAATGGAGCCTCATGACCGCCTGGGGAGAGTTTGCTCAACACTTCACGGAGAGTGGTAAAGGCTCCGTTGGCCTTCAGGCTCCAAGTCTCCCAGTCCTCAAGCAGTCCCCGGCAGACGATGGTGTCCTTCTCGTCCCGCAGTCCTTCCCACAGTTCTTTTTGCGTAAACTGGAAGGACTCAGGCCTCTCACCGCCATTGCGCTCTGGGTCCCATAAGGAAAACCCGCCGTCTATCCGCGCATAAATCACCAGACCTGGGTCGGGTGGCCGCCTCACTGGGAGCGGGGACCAGTCGAGTGTCTCTCGGCGGTAATGGCATTCCACTTCAGTATTGGGTCCTCCCTTGCCGTGGACATGATAACGGATGTCAGCTTCGTTCACTCCGACGGCAGGGTGAATGACACGTCTCTCAGTCCAGCAGCGGGTCAAGGCCCACCAAGCAACATCAAGGACGAACGTTTTGCCCAACCCATTATCGCCCGTGAGAACGTTGATTCTCTCTGCAAACTCGAAGTCGAGTTCTGGCGCAGGACCAAGGTTTCTTAGTGATAAGGATTCAAGCATGAGACTGGGCTGGATTGGCCAGAGTCATGTTGCTTCTGATACGGAGCAATGCAAGCCTGCAAGGGCACGCGTGAAGTTGGCACGCCCACTTTCTTTGCATCCCTCACCACAGCAAAAAACCCGTCTGCCCTGCACGGCGGATGCGTGCATTGAAGAGCATCAGCATCCCCCCAATCCCGTAGGCCAAATTGGCCAGTCCCAGCCAGAGCGGAATGAATGCGTGGGGCACCAGCGGCACTCTTGGCGGCGTGCTCACAGGAAAGACGCGATTGATGAAATACACCCCTGCCAGCGTGCCGACAAAAAACACCAGTGCTAGCAACCAGCGGCAACACTTCCGCTGGCTGATGAAGCCATACACCAGCGCCAGACTAACCGCATACCAAGCCATCGCACCGGCGCTCCATTTGAAGAATTCATGGAACAAGAACATCAAGACCACCACGGCACCGAAAATCATGTGTCCCCACATGAACTTGCGCGCGAAGTCGATTTCTTCGCGATGCTTTAGGCCCCGATTGCGCTGCACATCAAGCATGAGTGTGCAGGGGTAGGAGGCAGGCGTTGAGACTGTCTTTCATTCGTATGACTGACGAGGTTTTAACGTGAACTAAACCTTCATTTAAGCAAGTTTAAGACCACAATCCGCACGGCGGCGCAAATTTTATTCTGTAAAAGTGGCGATCAGGTTTGGGATGGTTCAGCGGAGTTCATGTTGAGGTAAATTTTGCCGGTGCTCCACTCATCGCTTTGCTCGCAGAGCAGGGCGGAGACGAGGCGCAGGAGGGA
>CAINGK010000108.1 GCA_903848465.1 uncultured Verrucomicrobiota bacterium | reverse complement strand
TGATGACCGGGTGGCCCTCGTGAGCGCAGGCTTGTGGAATCACCACCTAGCCACCCAAGCCTGCAACCCATCCTGAGCGCAGCGCCCCTGCCACTTTCTGCTCGCGCTCATCCAGTTTGTTATCCGAGAACAAGTCTAATGTTTGATTGGCCGTGGCGTTGGCATCCACTGGGAGGAAATCGACGAAGATATTTCAGTTCGCAGCCTTTTGGCTGGAACCTAAAGGCGGCCCGACTGGGTGTGATTTTCGAGATCGTCAGACGCTTCAGTCTGCGTATGAACCGCAGGTGCTCCAAGACGCTTCGTGCGCACGCAAATGCAGCGCCTCAGGTTCCCGCAAGCCCTGCTTCAACCGCCAACAACACTGACGCGCCGTCCTTGGATCGTGCGACTGCCGCCGGACAACGGCCAGGGCTTTTCGGCCATCTCACGGTATCTTTTCAATTTCTCAGGACCAAGCCACTCAGCCTCCGGACTGGACAGCCAGCGGCGCAGGTTCTCCGGCGAATAACTTTTCCAGGCACTCATGAGGTTAAACACAATGGAATCCCGGCTCTGTTCAGACCCCTTCATCAGCCGCACAAGGCCGAGTTCATCCGCCGCTATCGTCGCCTCCCTGCCCAGCACTGACTGGACTTTGTCTGTGGTGATGGTGTCAAGGTGCTGACGCACATGACCCAGCGCCCCGACAGGATCATTGAGCAGCCAGGTGCCGAAGACGCTCAACCAAGCGGAGTTCCTGCTGTCGTCATCCGGCAGGCTTTCAGCGTAGGCCAGTGCCGCCGTGACATCTTTCTTGGCCATCCAGGCGGCGGCTGTGCTGGTAAGGCCACGGCTGATCTTCGGAGAGGAGACTTCCCCAGCCAATGCGGCAGCAGCCGAAGCATCCGTGTAGGCCAAATCGCTTGCGATGCTGCTCCAAGCATAATCGCGCTGCTCAGACTCCGGCTGGCGACGCAGCCAGGCCATGACTGCCTCCTTTTGATTCCCATGCCGCCAGACGCGCATGACCAGATTGCCAAGCTGGGCCTGGCGCCCCTGACTCCCCGTATAAAGGGCCACCAAGTCGTCCAACGAAGCCACCTCGGGCTTGATCAGCCTGCCATACTCCGAATAGGTCATGCATCCCACGACCGGCTCGCGGTCGGGCTGAGTTTTCAACCACTCCAAAAACACCTGGGGTTCTCTGCCAAACCAGCAGGACCAGGCCACGGTGAGAAAAATATGGCGTTCAATAGAATCAGTAATGGCCGTCCCGAAAACGGCGGCTGCACGCCCATCCTGTTTGGCCCATTCGCGGGCCACTTGCTCGATGTCTGCCCTGCGCGGTTTCCCGCCACTCTGCATGAGCATCTTCCAGGCACGCGGCCCGTCGCTCTGTGCCATCAGCGGTAGCAGCTTCTCCCGGGTCTTGAAATCCACCGGTCCTTTCGCCACCGAGGCCGCCTCCTGCCACTGGACGAAAGCTGGCTCATCCGCCACTGACGGCCCGCCAGTGAAGAGGAGAGGCCACCAGGAAAAAAGTACGCCGCCCAACAGGCCGCCCACGAAAGTGATCATGCACCAGACAATGATTCTCATAAGAAATTTGGTTTAACGAAAGGTCGTGATGGCATCCGTGATATTCGTGCCGCCACTTTCTGCCCGTCCAGACTGATGAGCCTGCACGACGTATTTAAGACGCGATTCGAGGGATTTCCGGGTCTCTTCATCTAAGCTGGCCTGCTGCAGCCATTTCCCCGGCTTGTCCTGGTCTTTAAATAACCAGGTTTGGAAGCACAAACCCAGTGCCTGCCTGCGTATCTCCGCATCCTTGATGTCCTGTGCCCAGCGCATGCCCTCCTCCGGCAGCCGGAGGGACAGGGCCCTGGCAACCGCCGCAACGGCTGTGTCTTTGGCCTCCCCTTCGGGCAGCGCCTTCACCCACTGCGTGGCTGCCACGGGTTCAACTCCTGCCCAGATGTTCACGGTGGAGTTCAGCATCTCGTTTTTTCTGCCACTTTTGCCGTCATTCGGCGGCTCATGCTCCAGGGCAAAACGGCAGGCGTTTTCGGGGTCGGACATCGCCCAATGAGTGCCGGCGGAACTCAGCATGATTTTGGCATCTGGATCGCCGGATTCCAGAGCGTGATGAGCCGCGCCTGCCGGATCGTTTTCTACCCAGGTGAAGAAGGCAGAGTTTTTGGCCTTTCGGCGCTCCCCGGCATCGGTGAGCGCATTGGCAAAGGCCAGCCCGTCTTGCGGCGAGACTGCGGCACGGTACGCAGAGACAGCGCTCGTCACCAGTCGATGAATTTCGGCGTCCTTGATTTCCGGCAGGAGCTTGAGCGCTGCCTCAGGATCCAGATTCACCAACCCTTGGCCTGCGGCATTACACAAACGCTCGCGCGCTTCTCCCGCAGGCAGGGCCAGCAGCCAGTCGGTATGCTGCATCCAGGCTCCTTCGGCCTCCGGGCGTGAGAGCCAGAGATGGGACGATTTGTTTAATGCTGAGCTTTCCGGTATCAGTGCCGCGATGTCAGTCAGCGGGGCGGCATCCGTGATCTTCAATTGGAACCAAGCGACGTGCCTGGTCAGCGTCCGGGCGTTCGGCTGGGCGCGCAGCCAGGTCAGCAGGCCCTGGCCATCACGGGTGGACCATTCCTGCATGAGTTCATGCAGAAAGCTCTCACGATGCATCGGGCACTGAATTTTGTCTGCGTATCGCATAGCCTCCAGAGGCGCTCTCTGCGCCATGCCCCGCGCAATGGCTGGCAGATAGGCGGGCATGAACTGCACGGCATTCCCCATCATGGCCTGCCAGGCCCGTTCTGGGTCAGCCCGGGCGAAGCCGCAGAAAACCGCATCGCCCAGCGTATAATCATGAAAATTTTCTGGGTGTCGAAGAAACACCGCCATGAAGTCAGCGGCCGCATCTGGGAACTCCTTTGTCAGCCGCAGCAGCAGTGCCTTCTCAGGAGATTCATCCTCCAGGGTTAACAGCAGCTCGAAGGCATGGGTGGGGCTGGATTGTGCCACTCGTGCCAGCGCCTTGAAACATCCTTCCACATCCTGCTTCTGCCAGGCCCGCGCAACCTCGGCCCGGGCCACCGCCTCGCCCGAAATCCACTTACCCGCGAACAGCCCAGCCAGTAGCGTGGCTAGACAAAGAAACCCGTGAAGCATTTTCATGCCGGATGTTAATCGTAGCCGTGTCGAAATGACAATCGCGTATTTGCATCTCTGGCATTCCAACCGCGTACCAGCATCAATTCAGCATCAAATCACCGGTTTCCAAAAGACCGCCCCGCTTTCCTGCGTTCCATCCGCCGTCTCTCTCATTTCATTGTCTCATTGTCATTTGCCCCCTCGTTCCGCCATGCCCTCCCGCGCCGCCCTTCTCCCATCGCTTCTCCTGCTCTCCACCTCCCTCCTCGCCGCCGCTCCCACTGCGCCTACGGTCCCAAGCTGGCCTGAATTCCGTGGTGCGGGTGCCCAGGGGCACTCAGAGGCCACGAGGCTGCCGCTGACGTGGGGTCCGACCTCGCACATCGTGTGGAAAGCACCCGTGGCAGGCATTGGCTGGTCCTCGCCGGTGGTGGTGGGGACGCGCATCTTTTTGACTTCGGCGGTCTCGCTCAGCGGCAAGGAAGAGGCCACAGCAGACCGCTCGCTACGAGTGATCTCGCTCGATTCCACCAATGGCAAACCCGTGTGGGACGTGGAGTTGTTTCAGGTGAAGTCGCCGCGCGCGCACCGCAAAAACAGCCATGCCAGCCCGACGCCGATTTATGAGGACAAGAAACTCTATGTCCACTTCGGCCACCTCGGCACCGCCTGCCTGGACGCCCTCACGGGCAAGACGCTCTGGAGCACGCAGGAGTTTGCGTACTCGCCGGTGCATGGCAATGGCAGCAGCCCGGTGCTGTTTGAAGACCTGCTCATCTTCAATGCCGATGCCGAAACGGAGCCCAAGGTCATCGCGCTCGACAAGACCACCGGCAAGATGCGCTGGACCTTCGCGCGCCAGTCCGAGGCCAAGAAGAAATTCTCCTTCTGTACCCCGCTCATCATCGAAGTGAACGGCCAGAAGCAGCTCATCACCCCCGGCAGCGGCGTGGTGAACGCGCTCAATCCCAAGGACGGCACCGAAATCTGGCGCTTCAATTACGACCAGGGCTACTCCGTCGTCCCGCGCCCGGTTTATGCCCATGGCATGATCTACCTCTCCAGCGGTTACGACAAACCCGTGCTCTACGCCATCAAAGTGAACGCCGACTCCAAAGGCGATGTCACCGCCAGCCACCTCGCTTGGACCATCGACAAAGCCGCGCCGCACAATCCCAGCATGGCTGTCATTGGCGATGAACTCTACTTCGTGGCAGACAACGGCATCCTCTCCTGCGTCGATGCCAAGACCGGCACCGTTCACTACTCCGAACGCTGCACCGGCCCCATCTCCGCCTCCATCCTCGTCGCCGATGGCAAACTCTACCTGCAGGACGAAAAAGGCCTCGGCGTCGTCGTGAAACCCGGCAAGACCTTCAGCGTCCTCGCCAAGAACGATCTTGGCGAGCATAGCCTGGCCTCGTATGCAGTGATCGGGTCCGACTTGCTGATTCGCACGGAGGGGAATTTGTATCGGGTGAAGAAGTAATCGAGGAACTCCACGCGGGTGCAAAAAGGTCTGCACGTTATACTGGTGACGCGCATGCCCACCGCCATCTTCCTGCTGGGCATCGCAGCGGCGCTCGGGGTAGGCCGGGAGTGGTGGTGAGGTGGATCTAGTTCAAGGAACCCCGAGGGACTAGAAGACGCAAACAAGCCTGGCCGATAGCGTGATGCCGCAGTCTCGGTTGTTGGCGCAGCGGCAGCTAATTGCCGCGCTGCGGGAGTGCAGGCGCAGCCCAAAGCCCAAGGATCGGTGGAACTGATACTATGGAATTCCGCAGCAGTGCGCGCGGATGCTTAGCGCTTGTTCTTCTGATTGAAGTTCGCGACGGTCCGGGCGGCTTCGCGGTTTTCGGCTTTGTCTTTGAGGTCCTGGCGTTGGTCGCCGTGGTTTTTACCTTTGCCGACGCCGATCTCGATCTTGATGTGGTGGCCTTTCCAGTAGGCGCGCAGGATGGGGAGGGCGAGGCCCTTCTGCTGCGTCTGGGCGAGCAGCTTCATGATCTCGTTCTTGTGCAGCAGGAGGCGCCGAGTACGGCGTGGCTCGTGGGTGGTGTGGCTGGCCTTCTCGTAGGTCTGGATGTCGCAGCCGTAGAGCCAGACCTGGCCGCGATCTACGCGGGCAAAGGCGTCCGAGATGTTGAGCTTCCCGAGGCGGATGGATTTGACCTCGGTGCCGCGGAGCTCAATGCCAGCCTCGTATTTTTCGAGGATGTGGTAGTCGCGCGGGGCTTTGCGGTTCGTGGCGATCTCGGACATGGGTCGCGCGGTGAACCGCAGGGGTGGACGAAGAACTGGCGGTTCTGCCGGGAGGGCAGGGTGGCCTAGTGCTGGCCGGGGGTGGCGATGGTGATCTTGCCCTGAATGATTTCAAGGAGGGCGAGGTCGGCCTCACGGAGACCAGGGCGGCGCTCGACGAGCACGGCATGGCCCGCGACGATCTGACGGACTCGCTTGGAGACCATATTGATCAGGATGGGGTGATCTTTGACGATTAGCGCGGCTTGTTCGACGAGGTCAGCTCTCATAAAGTAGAATTTGGGGCTGGGATTGGGGGGGTAGAGAATAAAGGGGGTGCGCTGGGGTGCAACTGTTATGTTCCTGCTTTTCCCCTTGCGGAATTGGAGCCAGTACTGTCTCATCGGCGCTCGATTTGACTCATGAAGAAAGCGCTCATCACCGGTATTACAGGACAGGACGGCTCGTACCTCACGGAACTGCTGCTCGAAAAAGGCTACGAAGTCCACGGGATCATCCGCCGGGCTTCGTCCTTTAATACAGGACGTCTGGAGCACCTGTTCCAGCCGGAGTCGCACCTGCCGTCGAAGAATTTGTTCCTGCATTACGGGGATCTGATGGATTCAGTGGCGCTGGTGAAGCTGCTCTATGAGCTGAAACCGGACGAGGTGTACAATTTGGGCGCGCAGAGCCATGTGCGGGTGTCGTTTGATGTGCCGGAGAGCACGGGGGACATCGTGGGTCTGGGGACGCAGCGTATTCTGGAAGCCGTCCGCGAGACGGGGCTGGTAGGCAAGGTGCGCTTCTACCAGGCGTCGTCGTCGGAGATGTTTGGCAAGGTGCAAGAGGTGCCGCAGGTGGAGACGACACCATTTTGGCCGCGCTCCCCCTACGCCTGCGCCAAGGTGTACGGCCACTGGCTGACGGTGAACTACCGCGAGAGCTACGGCCTGCATGCGAGCAGTGGGATTCTCTTTAACCATGAGTCGCCACGCCGTGGGGAGACCTTTGTGACGCGCAAGATCACGCGTGCAGCCACACGCATCAAAATGGGGCTACAGGACAAGCTGGTTCTGGGAAACATGGATGCGAAGCGCGACTGGGGCTACGCGAAGGATTACGTGGAAATGATGTGGATGATGCTCCAGCAGGATGAACCGGATGATTATGTGATCGCCACGAACGAGACGCACAGTGTGAAGGAATTTGTGCAGGAGACGTTTGGCGCGCTGGACCTGGAGTGGGAGAAGTATGTGAAGTATGACGCCCGCTACGAACGCCCGGCGGAGGTGGAACTCCTCATTGGCGACCCGGCCAAGGCGCGCAAGAAGCTGGGCTGGGAGCCGAAAGTGAAATTCAAGGAACTGGTGCAGATCATGGTCGAGGCCGATCTGAAGCTGGCGAAGCATGAACTGGCGGTGAAGAACGCGACGGCTGTTTGATTTGGACGAGAGACTTCGTTTAACCTGATCAATCATGAAAAAGATCGGCATCGGGATCATCGGCGGCGGCCTCATGGGTCGGGAAATGGCCAGCGCTTTCGCGCGCTGGTGTGCGCTGCTGGATGTCGAGGTGCAGCCGGAGCTGGTGGCGGTGGCGGATCTCGTCGAAGACGTGAGGAATTGGTTTCGCCGCATTCCTTCCTGTGTGCAGATCACCGGGGATTATCACCAACTGCTGGCCAATCCTGCGGTGGACGTGGTCTATGTGGCGGTGCCGCACAACCTGCACGAGAAGATCTACTGCGATGTGCTGGCAGCAGGGAAGGACTTGTTTGCGGAAAAGCCTTTCGGCATTGATCTGGCCTCGGCGCGGCGCATTGCGGCTGCGGCGCAGGCTTCGGGCCGGTTTGTGCGCTGCAGCTCAGAGTTCCCCTTTTTACCAGGCGCGCAACGGGTGATGCAGCAGGTGAAGCACGGCAAACTGGGCCGCGTCCTGGAGGTGGTGGCGGCGTTTCATCACAGCAGTGACCTGGATGCGACGAAGCCCGCGAACTGGAAGCGCAAGGCGGCGACCTGCGGGGAGATCGGCGTGCTGGGAGATCTGGGCATGCATGCCTGCCACATTCCGTTGCGCCTGGGCTGGCGGCCGAGTCGTTTGTTTGCGCAGTTGCAGAAAGGGTACCCACAGCGGCCCGATGGCAAAGGCGGCATGACCGAGTGCGATACCTGGGACAATGCGCTGCTGAGCTGCTGGACGCAAATAGGCGAGCATGAGGTGCCGCTGCGTCTGGAAATGAAGCGCATGGCTCCAGGGGAGACCAATACGTGGCACCTTGAGGTGCTGGGCACCGAAGGCGGGGTGCGCTACAGCACCAAGGAACCGAAGACGCTGTGGTTGTTTGAGAACGGCAAGGAGCAGTTTTGGAAGAAGACGGACCTAGGTTTCGGCATGCCTTTCAAGACAGTGACTGGGGGCATCTTTGAACCCGGTTTTCCCGACATGATTCAGCAGATGTGGGCCGCTTACTTAATGGAACGTGAGGGTCTGCTGGCTGAGCGCTGCGGCTGTGCCACGGTGGAGGAGGCGGTGGCGACGCAGGAGATTTTTGCGGCGGCGCTGGCCTCGCACAAGCAGGGTGTGGTGACAGCGCTGTGAAGCAGCGCCGACGCGGAGGAATTGTTGCCCGTTTTATAGCTTTTCCCCTGCCGGGATGACCTGCGGATAGTCGGGGAGGTGGACCAGCAGGATGCCATAACGCACGGCAATAGCATCTGCTTCGGACTCAGGGTAATCGTCGCGGAAATAGACTTCTTTGACGCCGTAAGCGCACAGCATTTGCATGCAACTGGTGCAGGGCTTGGTGGTGCAGGCGACGAGTCTCACATTGCCCCGGGTGAAGAGGCTGCAGAGGTTCACCTCGGCATGTAGCATGTATTTACGTCTGGCATCGCGATCCGCCCAAAAATCCGGGTCGGCATTGTAGCCAGGAGCGAGGCCATTGTAGGCGGTGCCGATGACGCGATTGTCGAAGTCGATAGCCACGGCCCCGACTTTACGAAACGGATCCTCCGAACGCAGGCTAGCAACATGAGCAAGCGCCATGGCATACTCCGGGATGGTCAGCCGTGCCGCAGGGACAGGAGGGACTTCAACAGACATGCTGGCACATCCACTTTGAAAGCGGCGGCGTCAATCACGAGAGGCGCTCAATTACTTTTGCGTCGTAACGAAAATTCATTTGAACATGTTTATATGAACATGTATCACTTTAATGAAAATTATCGACAAATATTAAAAAGCCAAACCCATGAATTCGACCAATTCCAAGCGGGAACCTCTCTGGAAACTCTTTGGCAAGCTGCGCAGCCTGATCGCTGTGGCACACGAGGCAGACGCGCCGCACAGGTCGTGGGACCGGGCATCTTCGCGGGAGATTCAGCTCGAATTTGATTTTGAACGGAATAGGCGGAAGGGGGTCAAATTGCTGACCGTTTCACCTGTTGCCATGCAGGGCAAAAGAGGCGGTGAGGAGGGCCAATCATGGCGTCAAAATTAAGTGTATTGAGCTTTTGGGCAACAATACAGGGGCGCAATGTGGCAAAAACGAGAGAATTTTGGTATGGACAAAGGCTATTTAAATTGCTTTCATCGTGTTTAATTCACGATCCACAACCTCTCGTCATGCTGATCAACCTCTCCCGACATATTTCTTTCAACGCCCTTTTGATGGTGCTGACACTCACTGTTGGCTGCATGTTGCCACAGAATTCCAATGCGCAGTTTGGGGTTTCGCCGTCCCAGACCAGCAACTTTTTCAACGACTTGCGCTCACGCAACGGGCAGTTGAAGAAGTCCAGTCAAACAGCGGCCCGCAGTGGTGATGTGGTCTATGATTATGAAAAAGGGGCTTATGTAAGCCAAGACGATCAGGAGGGTTATCAAAGCCTGCAGCAGTTGCTGAAATCTGACCGTCAGATTTCGCAGCCTTCAATTCGAAGCGGTAGTTCCGCCTTTGCGGCACGTTCCGTGGGTGATTACACCACTTATTCCGGCCAGTATTCCCAATCATTGAGCTACTTTGCGCCGACCTACACTTCGGACCCATTCCTTTCGGGTAAGCGGAATCTAATGCTTGGCCCGGTCAACGTTGGCGTGGGTCTTTATCAAAGTTTGGAGTACAATAGCAATATTCGTCGTACTGCTGTCCCGGTGTCAGATGTCATCAGCAGCACGCTGCTCAACGTTAGCGCTAACTACCGGGTGTCTGCCAACAATGTGCTGAGCTTTACAGGCGGCATTGGCTTGGACCACTATTTCAACCACCCAGAACTGGCGGCCTATGGCAACGGCAGCTACCTCGTTAACGTTCTTCCGGGCACCACGCTTGCCTTTGATGTCAAGGCCGGGCCGGTGAACATTACCTTCTATGACCGCATGTCTATGCGTCCTGCGCTCAACAATGCTTTTGTCGGGACGAACAATAATTCGAGCTTCGGCGTGTTCCAGAACGATGCGGGTATCGCCGCCAACTGGCAGATCAATTCAGCCTGGGCACTTGCGACCAATTACTCCTACACAATCTCCGATGCGCTGGGTAGCCAGAATAGCCAGTTTAGCCGTACGATGAACACCCTGCATGCCTCGTTGACTTACAGTCCTACCGCGACCTGGATTTTGGGAACCGAAGGCGGCGTTTCATTCCTGAACTACATCAAACCTACTTTGAATGGCGGCACGTTGTTCAATTGGGGCGCGTTTGTGAGTGTCCCGATTGGCAAATCGACGGTTACCAAGCTCTCGGGCGGTACGCAGATATTTGACTTCAATGCACCGACTATATTTGCGCCAAACGGCCCTGGAGATCGTTCGAATTTGAACAGCTATTACTACAACTTCAGCATCACCAACCAGCTCAATGCTCGTTTCAGCCACACCCTGACCATTGGTCATGAGTCTTCCATCAATCTGGCCTCGAACTTCATCACGGCTGATTTCATCAACTATGGGGTTTCGATGGTGGCCTGGAAAGGTGGCCGGTTCTCACTTTCAGGTTACTATGAAAACGCCAAGCCTTCCTTTACCAACCCTTTGTTTGCGGGCACTGGCTACAAGCTGACTCAGTTTGGTTTTGACTTGTACTACACGCACCAGATCACCTCCAAGCTGCGTGCAGGCACTGGCTACCATTTCGGTCGCGCCGAATACTCAGGAGTAGTCGGAAGGAATGCGGACCAGGACGGGTTCTCGTTTGACTTGAACTACGCCCTGACCGCCAAGGCCGGTATCAACCTTGGTTACCGCTATTTCGTGACTAACTACAAGCAATCCCCCAATAGCTCCACCCAGACACGCGTGATTCTGGGTCTGAACTATAATTTCTAACGAAACGGATCGCAAGAGGTCTATGAACCTTGATCATCGACCAACCTGGGGCATCTTGGGTTATCGAGGTATTAAACGTCGTTCATCACCATCATGAAAAAGCTCTCTCTCTCGTTTCTGCTGCTTGCCTTTATTCTCCCAAGTCTGGAGGCTCAGGACGCTGGATTTAAGATTCCGGAGCAGTCATCCCGATCTTCTCGGCAGGCGGCGGCTACAGGTGCTGGCCCGGTCAATGCAGGGGCGGCGGTGCTGTCTTCCATGGATGTTCTGGATACTACCCAGATCATCGCCTCAGGGGACACCATCAGCATTCGAATTCTTGAAGACCGCCGGGAAGCCCTGCAGCAGCAGGTAGCTGTGACGGGAGAGGTGCAGGCTCCGTATGTGGGCTTGGTCACAGCCAGAGGTAAAACCTGCCGGGATCTGGCCTTCACGATTAAAAAAGAACTCGAGAAGAATTTCTTCCAGCATGCCACCGTGGTGATCGCGATCGACAAGATCAATCCTGAAGATGCGATTAAAACGCGGGAGCAGGAATTGGATTTTTATGTCATGTTTGGCATTGTGGCCAAGCAGGGAAAATACGATCTTCCAGCCAATGAAGACATCTCCATCAGCCAGGCCATTCTGCGTGCGGGCGGGTTTGCCCAGTTCGCCAACAAGGAAAAGGTGAAGATCATCCGCAAGACTCCGCAGGGGAACAAGACCATCTTGGTCAATGTGGATGGTATCATGCGGCAGGGAGACCTCGAGAAGGATGTGTTCATCCGTAAAGATGATGTGATCATTGTTGAGGAAAAGACTGTTAATTTCTAAAAATGCCGATAGTTCCCATATTTAATTCGAATTTAAGTGGGGTGAACGTTGAGTTAAAATCGAACAGCGGAGAGGCCAAATAAATCCAATGGCCTAATTGTGTTTTTGAGCGAGTCTGCTAGCCCGAAAAATGACGGCGGTAGCAGGCATGCCTGGTAACCCGACCGAACAAATTTGGATTTTCGAAATCATGGAACAAAACCTCACCCTCCCAGGCCCAGCGCAGTCAAGTACGCTGAACCGTATTCACGAGGCATCTGCCAAATTTCAACGTTACAAAATTCTGCTGCGCCGCCGCTGGTGGTTTCTGCTGCTGACGGCCAGCATTGGTGTTTGTGTGCAAGCACTGCGCATCACCGGACGCCCGCAGGAGTTTCGCTCCCTCGCAAAACTCGTGGCTGGTGGCCAGATGGTGCTGGATAATAGCGTTTCTTGGCGTGAACAGCAGGCGGACTTTTACGGCACGATTATTGAAACCGTGGAGAGCGCCGAAATGAAGCGCCGCGCGCTGGAGCGCGTGAGAGCGCTGAATCCGGACGTGAAGGATTCTGATGTGGAAATCCGTGTGGCACAGACCAAGGGGTCGGCCATTTTCAACATCCTGGCGACCGGTTCGGAGCCCAAATACACAAGAATCTTTTTGGACGCACTTCTGGACGAATTCATCTCCTTCCGGCAGAGCATCCGTGAGCAGGCTCAGGGCAAGGTGATTCAGCAGTTTCTTTCGGAGGTGGTGACCAAGCAGAAGCTCATGGACGAAAACCTCGAAAACCTCACCAAGTTCAAGACAGCCAACAACATCCTCACCATCACCAACGGCAACAATCTTGCAGCACAGTTTCTTGGGAACTTGGAATCGCAGCGGGAGGCGCAACGCACGACCTTGGAAGATTTGCGGTTGGCGATTGCCAACGTCAATGCGGCCATGACAGAACGTGAACGTATGCTGAGCGCCGCTGGAGCGGGAGGGGCGCCTGCTGGTGCAGGAGCAGCCAAAGTTGGCGAAAGCACGCAGCCTGCCGGTAGCGTTAAAACCGCGGAAACCGCGCCGGGGCGTAATGGCATGACCATGGCGGAGCAGGATTACCTGCGCACGAAGTCGAAAATCACCGAACTGAAGACCAAGCTCGATTCTCTCCTCATCCAGTTTAAGGCGCAGCACCCGATGGTGCAAGATGTGACGGAAGAACTGGCGGCGCAAAAGGCGCTGCTCGGTTCCTATGCCGAGCAGATCGGGCAGGAAATGCACACGCAGATGGCGGACATTCAGCGGCGCGTGCAGGTGCTGGATGCGCAGATTGCGGAAAAGCACAAAGAGGCTCTCGATCTGGGAAGTAAAATCGCCGAGCACAACAAACTCGAGAAGAAGGCTGAGGCGGCAAAAATGGCGCATGAAAAGCTGTTTGAAAAAGTGGAGCAGATTCAGAGCGCCTTCAGTTCCCAGGCGGACTACGTGGCGGTTCAGGAACGCGCCACGCCTGCCTCTGAAGATGTGCAGGACTGGGTGATGCCCATCGTGATCGGCTTGGTCGTAGGCATGGGGGCTGGCATCGTGATTCTGCTGTTGTTTGACCGTCTGGATGATCGCATGAATTCCTACAGCGAGTTCCAGGCATTGTTTCCTGGGGAATCAGTACTGGGCCAGGTGCCTGAGCAGAGGAACCGCGGTGATGTAGCGCTGCTGCGCCCGAATGATGACCGCCACCTCTACGCCGAGGCGTTCCGCAATGTCCGTTCTTCCATTCTGTTTAAAAACTGGCAGGGCAAGCCGCCGAAGACCATTCTGATCACCAGTGCGGTGCCCAACGAAGGCAAGACCACAGTTACCTCCAATCTGGCTGTCACCATGGCGCTGGCTGGCGCACGTGTGCTGCTGGCAGACTGCGACTTGCGCCGTGGCGGTGTGAGCGAATTGTTCAAGCTGCCCTCCTCACCGGGCTTGAGTGAAGCGCTGCGTGGGAAATTGCATTGGCGTGACGCCGTGCAGGAAACCAGCACGCGGAATCTAGATCTGCTGGCTCGTGGTGATGTCTTCGATCAGACCTCCGAGATGTTGCTCTCCAAAACCGCTGAGGAGATGCTGCGTGAGATGGGTGAGGAATACGACTATGTCATCTTCGACAGTGCTCCAGTGCTCGTGGCGGATGACACGGCCAGCTTCGCGCCGAAGCTTGATTCGGTGATCTTTGTGGTGCGCATGTCCTCGACCATGGCCCGTCTCTCCGGCAAGGCCTTGGATCTGCTGTATGAGCGTCAGGTGAACATTGGCGGGGTCATTCTCAACCGCTCCAGCTCGAACCTGAAAGAGTACACGTACTACAACTACGCTAGCTATTACTACGCGCCAGCCAAGCCCACCGCTCAACCGTCCGCAGAAACGGCGGCTGCCAAATCCTGATTTGTAAGGGAGCAGTTGGTTGGAGCTACGCCGTGAGCTTCTTGTCGCCGCTTGACTTGGCGGCAGGCAGGCAGCTAGGCCTAGCCTGCTACGGTAGGTGGGTTCTCCCGTTCTAGTAGGCGGGTGGCCAATTGCAGAAGTTCGGTGGCGGCAGGGGAGAGGACACTGCCTTTTTGCCAGACGGCGGCGATCTGGCGCTGCATTTTGGGTTCGCGGATGACTAAGCTGCGAATAGAGTTGGGCAGATTCCCCGCAGCGAGCCGGGGGACGATAGCCAGACCGAGACCTGCGGCGACCAGGGCGCGCACGGTTTCTAGCTCTCCGCTCTCGCAGACGGTGCGAGGTTCAAAGCCGGATTTGCGGCAGGATTCCAGGGCGGTGTCGCGGGCACGGCCTTTGTAGAAGATGAAGGATTCGGTGGACAACTGCCGCAGCAGCACGGCTTTCTGACTGGCTAGCGGATGCGATTTGCCGACGAGGAGGACGAAGGGCTCGGTGAGGATGGTCTGCGCCTTGAAGGCTGACTTGCTGGCGGGGAGTTGGAGAAAGCCGATGTCCGCCAGGCCGGATTCCACGCAGTCGGCCACACGCTCGGAGCTGTCCTCGATCAACTGCAAGGCCACTTGGCCATGCTGCTTGTGGAAGCTGCGAACTACCTCCGGCAGTAGGCAGGCGCTGACGCTGGGGATGGCAGCGATGGTCAGCTTGCCACCGCGCAGACCTGCGACATCGGAGACGGCTGCTTTGGCGGCTGCGGCTTGAGCCAGGAGTGATTCGGCACGCGGCAGGAAGGTCTTCCCTGCGGCGGTGAGCTGTACTTCTTTGCGGCCACGGTTGAACAAGGACGTGCCCAGCTCTGCCTCGAGGTTTTTCATCTGCTGACTCAGCGCTGGCTGGGCCATGTGCAGGCGTCCTGCAGCACGGGTGAAACTGCGCTGGCGGGCGATCTCCAGGAAATAGCCGAGTTGGTAAAGTTCCATGATTGAGTGGCTAGATTGAAGCAGAGCGCTTCGTTTCCAAGCACGAAACGCTCTGCAACGGACTAAGACAACCTGTGAACTACCATGAGAACCGCGCATTTCGTCTGTTGGGTGCTGCCTCTTCTGCCCCTGTGCCTGTTCACCAGTTGCCAAGGCCCCCAGGTGACGGTGGTCGTGAACCGATTAAAATCCGAGAAGCTGAAGGGAAAGACGGTTGGGGTTGAGGGGATGGTGATCACCGCCGCCAACTGGCCAGGCAAGGATATTGACACGCCGATTCTATACAATGCGGAGAAAGTGCTGCAGCGTGGTTTGAAGGGGGCACGCGTCTGCCTGCTGAGCGAGGCGGGCAGCAGCCCTGAAAACGCTGCCCAATACTCCTCCCAAACGCTGTCGAAAGAGCCTGATTATATTTTTAGGATCATGCTGAGAGCCGACTCTGTTTCGCATATTCCCAGCCAGCGGCCGACTATTCTCACCGGTCGATTGACTAGTTTTCGCGATCCAGGATTTCGTGCTTTTGGCGGATGGAGTCGATCCAGCGACTCCAGCTTTTCGCGGCGGGAGGTGACGAAGCGCACTTTGATAGCCGATTATATCTTGTCCGACGCCCGGACCTACAAGCTCATCTGGAGAGCTGAGGCGGTCGCTTCCGGTACGTATGTGGAACTTGGGGGCTCTGGTACCACCTATCGTACCGCAGATGAGGTGGAGGCTGAGGTGCCGCTAGAGCCGCTGTGGGTTTCGATGAATACGGCTGCGGTGCGAACCCTCCGAAAATAAGGCTGCAAAGCGGCGATTAAGCCTTCCTCTAACCGCCAATCGCGATCATGCGCCGGTTGGGCTGGTAGTTGTGGCGGAAGTCGTGCTCCTTTGGTTTGCGGGCGACGACGTTCTGAAAGAAGGCGGCGAGTTCGGTGTCGGTGCAGCCTCCGCGCAGGACACTGCGGAGGTCGAACTCCAGGAAGCTGCCGAGGCAGGGGCGGAGCTTGCCGTCGCAGGTGAGGCGGAGTTTGTTGCAGTTCTCGCAGAAGTGCAGGTTCGTCATCGCGCCGATGAAGCCGATCTTTTGCCCGGTGGCGGGTATGAGATGGTAGGCGGCGGGGCCGTTGGTCTTGAACTCGGGCAGGGGAGTGAGCGGGCCAGTGGTCTGCTCGACGAGCTGCTTAGCGGTGGCGATGGGGAGGAAGTTGTCCTCGCTCAGCACGTCTTGGGTGCTGACGGGCATGAGCTCGATGAAGCGGAGCAGGGCGTTTTTCTGGCGGGCGAAGTCGATGAGGGCGGGGAGTTCGCGCTCGGTCTGGCCTTTCATGAGGACGCAGTTGAGCTTAATGGACTGAAACCCGGCGGCAATGGCGGCGTCGATGCCTTCGATCACACGCGGCAGCAGGTCGCGGCTGGTGGTGCGCTGGTAGGTGGCGCGGTCGAGGGAATCGAGGGAGATGTTGGCGGTGCGGACACCGGCTTTGACGAGGCGCTCGGCCATGGTGACGCCGTCTTCGAGCTTGGCGAGGAGGGTGCCGTTGGTGGAGATGCCGATGTCGTCGATGCCGGGGATGCGGGCGAGATCGGCGCAGAAACCGGCCACGCCGGGGCGGGTGAGGGGCTCGCCGCCGGTGACGCGGATTTTTTTAATCCCCAGCGTGGCCCCTACGCGCACGGTGCGCAGCAGTTCGTCGTAGCTGAGGGTTTCATCTTTGGCAAACCAGGCCTGCTCCTCCTCGGGCATGCAGTACCGGCAGCGTTCGTTGCACCGGTCGGTGACGGAGACGCGCAGGTAGGAGATGCGATGGCCGAAGAGGTCTTCCACAGAGAGGGTTCTAACCACAGACTACGCTCCGGCTCAAGCTTGGGTATGATGTCAAAATCTTGGACGGCGGTGGCGGTGAAGAAACCTGCCTGCTATTGCTGCTTTTCAAAATGCATTTCCTTCATGGAGGGCATGAGGACGTTCGCTTTGCCGCAGAGCATCTGAACTCAAGGCAGCTTGATTGTGGAACGGAGGGTAACCCGGAGGTATTTGGGAGCGGTTTGCACGAAGTAAGCTTCCCAGATTCCGGCTAAAGCCGGTACTACAAAACGTGCGCTGGCTGGTTTCAGATCTGGGGCGATGTGGAGCTTCCGGAACGGGCTGCTGCGAGGCCGCGAAGCGAACCCCGAACAACGTACTCAGAAGAGCCTCAAGAGTGCGCGGATGTTATTCGGGAGGAATGATTCAATCTCTGCCACCTCTGCTTAGTGCAAGTTGGAGGTGTCCTGATTTTGAGGCGCGGCGAAGTAACAGCGGCTTGGAACTTCAAAAATCAAAAATCCTTGTGCATCAATCGTCAATCACGCATAGCCAGGACGTTCTAGAGCCAACGGGATTAGACTTGTTGCCGGATAATTAAGATAAGTTAATTGAGTTGGGTGGCGTACATGGTGAATGCTGCAATTCACCCGGATTATCAAGGACGCCCGCACCCTCAAAGCCCTCATTGGCATGGGACGAGGTGAGTTCGACCAATTGTTGAGCACCTTCACCCAGGTGCTGGAGCGGCAGGTGCTTAGCCAGCCGCGT
>CAINGK010000107.1 GCA_903848465.1 uncultured Verrucomicrobiota bacterium | reverse complement strand
TACAACCCACAGTGAAGATTATTTCAGAAATCTTAACTAAATGGCAGTGCACCCTGCCTCTCCCCAAAGGACGTCTTGGTCATTGCCACTTCCTCGGTGGGGAGAGGGGATTCGCTTTCTGTCCATGCAATGTGATGAGCCTGGAAGACTACCAAGTCATTGACACTGATGTGCATTTCCAATCGTCCAAAGCCCTCCTCCTCCTCAAAATGAAAAAGAGTGATGCGCGGCCGTATAGTTGATTCTCTCCAAAGGAAACTCACCGCGTCACAGCTATGAAAAAGAAATCCACAATCACAACCGCCGCCACGGTGGGTAGCCGCCTGAAGTTTGGCCTGCCGCTGACGTCAGAGAAGCCGCGGAAGCGGCGCAAGGCCGTGAAAAAGGCGGCCCAAGCTTAAATCAAGATACCGACAAGTAGGGCTACTCTCCGTTACAGCGGCCACTCGATTTCCGTTTCGCCGTGCATGATTTCGGCGAGGACTGGCACATCCAGGAAATGCTCTAGAACCATGCGGTTGCTGATGCTGGCGGCGTCACGCTCCTCCTGGACGTAATTCAAAAGGATGCCAGCGCAGGTGAGGCCACGGGCCTGGATGTTGCGGACGGTGAGGAGGGTGTGGTTGAGGCAGCCGAGCTTGTTGTTCACGACGACGATCACCGGCAGTGCCAGACGTTGCGCGAAGTCGGCCATGGTGGAAAACTCGTTCAGCGGCACTTCCCAGCCGCCAGCACCTTCGACGAGGACGTGATCGTGGCGCTGCGCGATTTCCTGAAAACGGGCGATGACTTCGTTGAGCTCAAAGCGGCGGTTTTCCATCAACGCGGCGGCATAGGGAGCAGCGGGCACTTTGAACCACACCGGGTTGACCTCCTCGACGGTCAGGCCTTCGCTGCTCGCATTGGCCAGATGAATGGCGTCATCACGCGCGCCACAGACGAAGGGCTTGAAGCCAGCGACGGTTTTGCCATTGCGCTTCAAGGCCTCCAGCAGCAGGCAGGTGACGTAGGTCTTGCCTGCGTCGGTGTCGGTGCCGGTGATGAAGTAATGGCTCACGTCACTCTTTGTTTGAGAGCTTCCATGCCTGCAGAAGCAAGCGTCCTCCGATGGCTATCGCGATGAATGCTCCGATCAGACCTGAAACCGTGCCAAAAGCCATGGCGACCACGCCACATCCGATGATGATGCAGGCACCAAGAGCTAAGGCCGATTCGAACTGGTCTTTCATACTGAGATGAGTTTAGCCAATCTGGGCGAGAACTGCGGAGGCAATCTTGTCGGCCTGCGCTTCGAGGTATTCCACATCCCGGCCTTCGACGAGTAGGCGAATGAGCGATTCGGTGCCGGAGTAGCGCAGGAGCACGCGGCCGTAGTCGCCGAGCTTCTTTTCGGTCTCTTTGATGATCTTCTGCGCCTCGACGAGCTGGTCGATGGGTGGCTTGTTACGCACACGGAGATTGCGCGAGCACTGCGGGAATTTTTTCAGGCACTTGCGCAGTTCGCTGAGCGGCTCGCCGGTTTCCTTCATGATGCGGAGGATCTGCAGGCCCGCGATGAGGCCGTCGCCGGTGGTGGCCCAGTCGCCAAAGATGATGTGGCCGCTCTGCTCGCCGCCGAGGTTCAAACCGCGCGCGCGCATTTCTTCGAGCACATAGCGATCTCCCACACCGGTGCGGATGACGCGACCGCCGAGGCGTGAAACGAGATCGTCGAGGCCGTAGTTGCTCATCACGGTGACAGCGAGCGTGTTCTGCTTGAGCGAACCTTTGCGCAGCATGGATTCAGCGGCGATGGCCATGAGTTCGTCGCCGTCGAGCGCGATGGCTTCCTCATCGCAGAGCGCGCTGCGGTCAGCGTCGCCATCATGCGCGATGCCTGCCTGCGCCTGGCACTGGCGCACGATACGCTCGATTTCATCGGCGTGCGTACAGCCGCATTCTTCGTTGATGTTGAAGCCATCCGGCTCGGAATGGAAGAGCTGCACATCCGCACCGAGCGCCTCAAGCGCAAGAGCACTGGTGTAAGAGGAGGCACCGTGCGCGTTGTCGAGCGCGACACGCATGCCGTCGAGGCGGACGCCTGCCATTGAGGCAATCGCGTGGGCGACGTAACGGTCCACGCCATCGCTCAGTTTGGTGATGCGGCCAATGCCACGGCCTTCTGGACGGGGCGTGTCTTCATTGCCGAGCACGAGGCGCTCGATGGCGACTTCGGTCTTGTCATTGAGCTTGTGGCCGTCGCCATGGACGAATTTGATGCCGTTGTCCGCGAATGGATTGTGTGAAGCGGAAACGATGACGCCGAAGTTTGCACCCAGTTGCGCACTGAGCATGGCGACCGCCGGGGTGGGCAACTGACCAGCGAGGATGACATCCACCCCAGCCGAATTCAGCCCCGCCGCGAGCGCTGACTCCAGCATCTCTCCCGAAGCACGAGTGTCGCGACCCAGCACGGCTTTGGGGCGTTCGCCGCCCTCAGGTTTACCACCGAGTACGACGGCAGCAGCCTGCGCGAGGCGCATGACGAACTCAGGGGTCATGGGATGACGATTGGCCACGGCACGAACGCCGTCGGTGCCGAAGAACTGGCGCTTTTCAGACATAGGACGGCGCTTCTAGCGCAGGACTTCGGGGGTGTCAAAGCCCGGTGGAACTCTTGATGGCCTCACCCGACTTGGCCGCAGGTGCAGTGGTAGCGCCGGGCGGCGACAACATGGGCTCCAATTGCGAGGGTAATTGCACCGGCGGAGGAATCACCGGAGTGAGCTGTGAAGGGGCCGGAGACGTGGGCACTGTCATCCGCGCCGCTGGCGGCATGGAGTAAGTCGGCGTTTGGCGGGCGTCCTGCGCCTTGATCATGAACCAAAAGAGAAACGCCAGCACCAGTGAGATGATCTTTTCCCGCCAGTTGAGGACGAAGAGTTGTTTAAGTTGGTGCCCCCAGTTCATGACTGCCCTCCGTTGCGGTTTCTGGATTGGTGCCGGCACCTGCGGTGAGAATTTCGTTGATGCGCTGGCGCAGTTCCTCAGGCTCCAGGTCATGCTCCAGTCTGCCCTGAAAACACAGCGAAAGCGCCCCGGTTTCTTCAGAAACGACGAGCGCAATCGCGTCCGTCTCCTCCGAGATGCCCATGCCGGCACGGTGGCGCAGGCCGATGGCTCGGTCCTGAATATCGCGCTGGCTCACGGGGAAAACACAGCCAGCAGCGGAGATGCGGCCTTGATCGATGATGGCCCCGCCATCATGCAGCGCGGTCTTGGGGTGGAAAATCGTGGTGACCAGTTCATTGGAGATGACCGCATCCAGCTCCACCCCGGATTCGGCATAGGGCTTGAGATCAATGCCGCGCTTCAGGGCAAACAGCGCGCCGCAGCGGTGTGAGGAGAGCTGCTGCATGGCCTCCATGAGCACATCCAGCGCCTCGGGATCCGGCCGGTTGAAGGAAAAAATACGGCTACTGCCCAGCTCCGCCAGCACGCGCCGCAGTTCCGGCTGAAAGATGATGACCAGCGCGATGGCGAGGAAGACCGAGAAGCGCTGTAGCAGGCTACTGATGACGGAAAGCTCCAGCAGCAACGAGATCAATGCGAGACTGAGCAGCAGCACCAGCAGGCCGGTCAGAATGCGTGCGCCACGGGTGGCACGGAAAAACAGATAGCCATGATAAGCCAGCGCGGCGAGGATCAAAATCTCCACGCCGTCGCGCCAGTGCTCTGTCAAAAAGTTCCACATGCCATTCGCTCCAAGCTGCTGCATGGAAACCATCGCACGGGTGGGTTTGTTTCTCAAAAGAAGAATCGTTTTGGCCTGTGATTCACGGCGACTAGGATGTACCGCATGCCCCAAACCCACCCGAACGCCACCCCCAGGCCCAAACAGAGTGATCTGTTTGGCGTGCCTGCGGCTGAGGTGACCGCTCCGGTGGAAGCTGTGTGCATCGCTCGTGTGCAACTGGAAGGTGCGGCGGCGATGGAGCTGGATTATGCCATTCCAGCGGCCCTGGCAGATCAAGTCGTCGTGGGATCACGCGTGATGGTCCCGCTGCAAAACCGGCGAATGAATGCGGTGGTGCTCGCACTGCTGGATGAGTCGCCGCATCGCGGCCGGCTCAAAGAGATCGCCTCCATCGTGGCGAAGCGGCCCATGTTCACCCCCGCGCTGCTCAAACTCGCACGCTGGATCGCGGATTATTATCTCGTTTCAGTTCACACCGTGCTGCGGACCATGCTGCCGCAGGCGGTGCGGGACAAACCGGGCAGTTTCGTGATGGACAGCCACCTCAAACTGCTGCGCGAGCCACCGCCGGACGAGCTGGAAAAGCTGCGGAACAAAGCGCCGATGCAGGCGCGCGTGCTCGACATCCTGCGCAGCTACAAGGGGGAGGCAACACTGAGCCAGATCCGCAAGGACGTGCCACGCGCGGCCACGATTCTCAAACCACTGCTCAAAGCAGGCTGGATCACCCGCAGCGAGGTGCGCGTGGAGCGCGATCCATTTCAAGACGAGGCCTTTCTGCCCAGCCAGGCGCTCACCTTCACGGATGAACAGCAGGCGGCCTACACCCGCGTCGCGGCAGCGATTGATTCAGCGGAGCAGCCCAAGCCGATCCTGCTGCATGGCATCACCGGCAGCGGCAAGACGGAGGTCTATCTCCAGGCCATCGCCCGTGTGCTGGAGCGTGGTGGCACGGCGCTGGTGCTGGTGCCGGAGATTGCCCTGACGCCGCAGACGATCGAACGCTTCAAGGCGCGATTTTCCGACCGCAGCGAGCGCATCGCCGTGCTGCACAGCCATTTAAGTGATGGCGAACGCCACGATGAGTGGTTCAAAATCCACGAAGACCGTGCCGACATCGTGATCGGTGCCCGCAGTGCCATTTTCGCGCCGTTGGAGCGGTTGGGCATCATCATTGTGGATGAGGAACATGAGCCATCCTTCAAGCAGGACGAAACCCCGCGCTACCACGCGCGGGATGTGGCGGTGGTGCGCGGCAGCATTGAAAAATGCGTCGTCTTGCTTGGCAGCGCGACACCGAGCCTCGAATCCTTCGAGAACGCTGCGAACGGCAAGTACGAGCTGCTGAAACTGCTGCAACGGACGGATGGACGCACCCTGCCGCTGATCCGCATTGTGGATATGCGCATGGAACGGCGCAAAGGCACGGGGACCAGCGTCGCGAATGCCGGCATCCTGTCGGAGAAACTGCGGGCCGCGATCACCTCCCGCTTGGAGAAAAAGGAGCAGACCATCCTGTTTTTGAACCGGCGCGGCTTCAACACCTCGCTGACCTGTGTGGGGTGCGGTGAAACGGTGCAGTGCCAGGATTGCAGCATCCCGATGACGCTGCACAAGCACGAAAACCGCCTGGTCTGCCATGTCTGCGGGGCACGGCGGCTGCCACCTTCCAAATGCCCCTCCTGCCAGGAGCCGGGGCTGAAATTTGCCGGATTCGGCACAGAACGCGTCGAAACCGTGGTGCGCGAGGTGTTTCCCCAAGCCCGAATCGCCCGTGTGGATACGGACACAATTCAGCGCAAAAACCAACTCCGCGACCTGCTGCGGGATTTCCGCGCGCAGAAGCTCGACCTCATCATCGGTACGCAGATGATCGCGAAGGGGCTGGATTTCCCCAATGTGACGCTGGTGGGCGTGCTGAATGCCGATCTGGCGCTGAATCTGCCGGATTTCCGTGCGGCGGAGCGCACGCTGCAATTGCTGGTGCAGGTGGCGGGCCGCGCTGGGCGTGGCGAGGTCAAAGGGGAGGTCGTGGTGCAAACCTATGCCCCGCACAGCCCGGCGGTGCAGTTTTCCCGTCACAACGACTTTGAGGGCTTCGCCCAGCAGGAACTGGAGCAGCGGCGCGCGTTTCATTACCCGCCGTACACGCACGTCGTCATCCTCGCGAGCCGTGGAAAACACCAGGCGATGGCGGAATTTGCGCTGCAAACACTGCACCGGCGGCTCCTGGAAGGCATGCCCGAAGAGGTACTCATGGGTGAGCCTGCCCCCTGCGCCATGGCGAAGGCTCACGGGCAGTTTCGCTTCCAATTACTCCTGCGGGCAGCCAAAATCCGCCCCCTGTGCCGCCACATCCAGCAGGTCATGAAGGCCACCACCCTGCCAGCCGATGTCATTGTGACGTGGGATGTTGATCCAGTCTCACTTTTGTAAATTATCCTTTGGCGTGTCGAAGAATTGAAGGGAACGTTGACATCGAGCGCCCCGATTCAATATTGCCCCCCCTTCATGACGACAGAGAAACGCACTTACTGCCTCCGCCTCGGATGCCTTGCCATCCTTGCATTTGCGCTTTCGGCCTGTTCCAGTGCTGTCGAAGGGCCGGGAGGAAAGATTTCCAAGGTGAAGTACTATCACCTGATGCCGTTCTTCTCTCCGAATACGCAGAACGTGGCGATTCTGTTTGAGCGCCAGCATTACATTTACGGCGCGGTGACGAAGAAAGACATCGTGGATCGTTTCGGCCACTACTATGCCGTCTTCTGGAAGGCCGATGACCGTACCGGCCCGGTGACCGTCAGGTTTGAATACCAGCAGGCCAAGTCCGGCCTCAGCAAACGAGTGCAAGAAGTGGTGGTCGATAAGATTAACCGCAGCAATATTTCCAAATTCGAGGTCGTCGGTCCAGAGTATCAAAAAAGTGGCCGGGTCATCGCATGGCGTGTAAGCATCCTGCGAGGCAAGGAAGAACTGGTCAGCCAGCAATCCGCGCTCTGGAACTAACCCCGCAACGCATGACTCCTCCCACTCATATTCTTGTCGGTACTATCGGACGCGTGTTTTGGATGAGGGTGGACGGACGAGGCACCTTCCAAAACAGCCTGCAAGCCAAGAAAGCGCTGCAACGCGTGGTTTCCCAGGGCATGCGCAACCTCGTCGTTGATCTGGAGCGCTGCCCGATGATGGATTCCACCTTTCTGGGCATGCTGACCGGTGCCGCCTTGAACCTCCGCGAGACCGGTGGAGGCTCCTTGAGCGTGGTCAACGCCAATCAGCGCAATCTACAACTGCTCACTAGCCTGGGTCTGGACCATATTCTAGAACTGGACCGTGATGGCAAGCTCTGGGAAGCGGAACGCCAGAAAGTCATTGATGCATTGCAGCACTGCAGTGAAAGCACGACCGAATGCAAGGAAGTGCAAACCCAACATGTGCTCTCTGCGCATCAGGCCCTGGCCGAAGTGAGCGATGCTAATGAGAGCCGATTTCATGATGTGATCGAATTTTTGGAAAAAGAGCTGGAGGCTGGCACATCTGCTGTTCCCGCCTAGGCGCCACCCGGATGAGCCGGGCCGCCGTTTAAACCCATGATCATCGCTCTTCTTGTCCTGATCGTACTGCTGATGTCGGCGGGACTGGTGATGCTGGCAAAGATTGCACGTCAGCAAAGGCATGCCATCGCGGCGCTCCGCGCCGAGGAGGAGGCGATCGTGGCCGAAGAACGGCGCATGTTTCATTACCTGCACGATCTGGGCGAGGCCATCTGGCGCGATGACCAGCAGGCCTCCATGTACCGGTTGATTGTCGAAGGAGCCATCCGCGTGACTCAAAGCACCGGTGGCGCGCTCTATCTCTACGACGAAGCTTCGCATCAACTCGTGCCACGGCACTATTCCGACTTCTGCGCCCCACTCATCGCCCTGCCCGAGCGCGTACGGCTGCAGATGAAGGACAATTCCTCCACTCTCCTGAGTACGCTGCGGATGCATGCCGAACCTGCGCAGTCAGGGTTGCTCGGCGGCATCTTTGTTCAGCAAAAGACCGAATTGCTGCCGGACCTCGGCATGGACCCACGCCTAGGCGAACACTTGGTTGCCTCCCAAAAGGAGGTCACTTCCATGATCGGCCCTCTGAGCTTTGGCGTGCGCAGGCTCGGCATCCTCGCCGTCACTTCACCCAAGGATGGCCGCAGCTACAATGCGAACGACTTCGAGGTTTTTAACTCGCTCATCGAGCAGTCGGCTTTTGCGCTGGCCAATGCCATGTCGCATCAGGAAGCGGCGAAGAACCGCATGGATCAGCAGGAACTGCAAAACGCCAGCCAGATCCAAAAAGTGCTGCTGCCGGATGCGGACCCGCATGTGCCGGGCTTCATCATCGCAGGCAAGAACATCCCGGCCCGCACGCTCAGCGGTGACTACTTTGATTATCTGAAACTGCCCGACGGTCGTTTTGGGGCGGTCATTGCCGATGTTTCCGGCAAGGGCCTCGGCGCTGCCATGATCACCGTGATGTGCCGTACGCTGATGCGGGCCCAGTCACAGACCTCCGCCTCTCCCAGCGCTGTTCTGGCAGCGGTGAACCGCCAGATCGCGCCGGACATCCGCGAAGACATGTTCATCACCATGTCTTACGTCGTGGTGGAACAGGACGGCTCGAAGCTCACGCTTTCACGTGCTGGCCACAACGCCGCACTGCTCTGGCGCAAAGCCACCGGCAAGGTCGAAACGATTCATCCGCCTGGACTCGGCGTCGGCATTGATAAAGGCGCGGTCTTTGAACGTGTCACCAAGGATGAAAGCTTCGAAATGCAGACTGGCGACTGCCTGCTGCTCTACACCGACGGCGTCAACGAGGCCATGGACCCCAAAGGCATCGAGTTTGGCGAAGAGCGCGTGGAAGAAGAACTCGCCAAACATGCCCCGAACGGACCCAAAGCCGTCATTGGCGGCATTATCCTGGATTTGGAGCACTTTTTGAAGGGTCGGCGCTCGCATGATGACATCACCTTGATTGCTATCCAGAAGACGGCATAGTCGCGGCCCCCCAAATACCCGCAAAAAACTATGACCGAGCCGAGTCCCAATACGACCCAGCAAGCAACTTTTGAAGAAATCCCCAATCCTGAAGCCTTCGCTCCAGTGGAGGAAGCAGCAGCGCTTGATCCCATCACCGCGCTGACTCAGGAAGTCGAGCGTTGGAAAGACATGGCCTACCGCAGCCAGGCGGAGCTGGACAACTTCCGCAAACGCTCCGCCCGTGAGGCGCAGGAAACCCGCGCCTATGCCAATGGCGACCTGCTGAGAGCGCTGTGCCCTATCCTGGATAATTTTGACATGGGTCTCGAAGCTGCACGCCTCGAATCCGAGAAGTCGATGGTTTTCATGGGTATGAGCATGGTGAACCGCCAGATTCAGGAGTTTCTCCGTGATAGTGGCGCACTGGAGATCGAGGCCCAGGGCAAAGTCTTTGATCCCAATCTGCACGAGGCCGTCGCCCAGGAAGCCAGCACCTCGATCCCTGAGGGCACCGTCATCCGAGTCACCCGCCGTGGCTACAAACTCAAGGACCGCCTGCTGCGTGCTGCCAGCGTCATCGTTTCCAGTGGTCCTCCAGCCCCAGCAGAGGCGTAACCCCTTTCCCCAGTGCTATGGCTGACAAACGCGATTATTATGAAGTCCTTGGCGTCTCACGTGACGTTTCCGCTGAGGAATTGAAGAAAGCTTACCGCAAGCTCGCGGTGAAATTTCACCCTGACAAAAACCCGGACGACAAATCCGCCGAGGGTAAATTCAAGGAGGTTGGCGAAGCCTACGATGTGCTCAGCGACGACCAAAAGCGCGCTGCCTATGACCGCTACGGCCACGCCGCTTTCGCAGGTGGCATGGGTGGCCCCTCAGCCGGTGGTCACGATCCCTTCGACATTTTCCGTGAAGTCTTCAGCGGCGGCGGTGGCGGCGGCATCTTCGAGCAATTCTTCGGCGGTGGTGGTGGCGGAGGCGGTGGTCGTCGTCGCGACGGCCCGCAACGCGGTAGCGACCTGCGCTACGGCATGGAAATCTCTCTCGAAGAAGCCGCGCACGGCGTGGAGCGTGAGATCGAGTATGATCGCAGCGCTTCGTGCAAGACCTGCTCCGGCTCCGGCTCTGCCAGTGGCGGCGGCAAAAAAACCTGTCGCACCTGCGGCGGTGTGGGCCAGGTCATCAGTTCACGAGGCTTCTTCCAGATTCAGCAGACTTGCCCAGACTGCAGTGGCAGCGGCGAAATGATCAGCGACCCCTGCCGTAACTGCACCGGCACCGGACGCTCCAAGGAACGCACCAAGGTGCGCGTCAAGGTGCCTGCGGGCATCGAAGACGGCTCCCGTCTGCGCTCCACCGGCAACGGTGATCTCGGCGTGAAGAACGGTCCGGCCGGGGATCTCTACATCGTTGTCCAGGTCAGAGCGCATGAGATCTTCGAGCGCGAAGGCAACGACCTGCACTGCGACATTCCGCTTTCATTTGGCACCGCCGCTCTCGGTGGCGAGCTGACTGTCCCCACCATGGAGGCCAAGGCTTCCGTCAAAGTGCCCGCTGGCACCCAAAACGGTACCACCTTCCGCCTGCGCGGCAAAGGCATGAAAATCCTGGGCGAAGACCGCTTTGGCGACCTCTACGTCCACGTGCAAATCGCTGTGCCAACGAAGCTCAATGCGGAACAGCGCGAGAAGCTCGACGAATTCGCCAAATCCCTCGGCGAACAAACCTCTCCGATGGAAGAGAGCTTTTTCGAGAAGGCGAAAAAATTCTTCCGTTAACCGCTCATGACCACCAAAGACCTGCTGACCCTGACGAAATTCCGCCTCAGTGCGCTCGTCATCGTCACCACCTTTGCGGGCTTCTTGCTGCGAACGCCCAGGGGCTTCGACTTCTGGCTGCTGTTTCACACGATCGTCGGCAGCACCCTCGCCGCATTCGGCGCTGCGGTGTTCAACCAGCTCATGGAGATCGAGCCCGACTCGCGCATGCAGCGCACGGCGGACCGCCCCCTGCCCTCTGGGCGTGTGAGTCCTTCAGCGGCCTTTGGCATCGGCTGGCTGCTCAGCGCCTGGGCGCTCATCCATCTGACGATCACGGTGAACATGGAAGCTGCGGCGCTCACGGCGCTCACGCTGGCGGTTTATCTCTTCATCTACACTCCGCTGAAGCGCCAAAGCGCTACCAACACGCTCGTGGGTGCTGTTTCCGGTGCTCTGCCGCCGCTCATTGGCTGGGCCGGTGCCGCCGGACCGCTGCCTGTGGGTACCGTGCCGCATTTCCGCTGGGAACTCATGTTCGAGCCGGGTGCCATCTACCTCTTCCTGCTGATGTTCCTCTGGCAGTTGCCGCATTTCCTGGCCATCAACTGGATGTATCGCGATGAGTACCGTAAAGGCGGCTTCATCATGCTGGCCAACGACGATGAACACGGCGCGCGCACTTCCCAGCATGCACTCGCCTATGCGGTAAGCACGGTGCTGCTGATGTTCTACCCCGTGTATGCCGGTGCCGCCTATGCGTGGTGGTTTCTGCCGCCTGCCTTGCTGCTCAGCGGCTGGCTGTGTGTGCTGGCGCTGCGCTTCAACCGCCAGCCTGAAAGGCCCACGGCACGCAAACTTTTCTTCTGCACGCTGATGTACCTACCCGGCATTCTGACCGTATCCATCCTCGCCTGGAAGCACGCGTAACCGCACCGCCATGAACGAATCCCCCCCCAAAGCCAAGCTCAGCCCCTGGACCATCTGGGTGCCGATCATCATCGCCACACTCGGCATCGTCGTCTTTTACAACTACCTCATCTATCGCTCACGCATCGACAACGACGTGAACCGTCCGCCGATTCTGGGTCGTTTAGAAAAGGATCTCGACCTTACCGAGCGCAGCGGCAAGACCGTCCATCTCGCGGATTTGAAGGGCAAGGTGCTCGTCATCTCTTGGGTTTTCACCCGCTGCCCGCGTGGCTGTGCGGCGGTGATCGCCAAACTCAAGAAGCTGCAGGGGGAATTTGCCAACGAGCCCGGTCTGCAGCTCGTCAGTTTCACCCTGGATGCCGATGACACACCGGAGATGATGAAAAAATTTGCCGAAGGCCTCGGCATCAAGGACGACGCCAATTGGTGGTTCGTGAACGGAGCTAAGGACGAAGTGCGCAAGTTCATGACCAGCCAGGTACAGTTCCGCCCTGTGCAGGACATGCCCGAAGCCGAACGCCTTTCCCCGGACGACAAATACATCCACGATCTTCGTGTCGCCGTCATTGACCACCGCGGGCATGTGCGCCGGCTGGCCGATATTTTGAATGCCGATCCCGAATTCGCCAAATTTTGGGATGAAAAGCTGCGTCAAGACCTGCACTACCTGCTCAACGATCAGAAAAAATCCCCTTACGTACCCGAAGCCGCGAAATAACCCATGGACGTCACCGAACTCCCCAAGCTCTACACGATTTTCAACGCCTGTGCGCTGGTACACATCATCCTCGGTCTGACGATGATCAAGCTCGGCCACAAAAAGCCGCATATCGTCAGCATGATCATCGCCCTGCTCTTCTCCACGGCGTTTCTCGGCTGCTACCTCTACTACCACTACCATGCGGGGCATGTGAAGTTCGCCGGCACAGGCATCACGCGGCCGATCTATTTCACCATCCTGTTTACGCACATCCCTCTGGCCGTGCTGAGCCTGCCGATGATCATCATGACCGTCATCCCGGCCATACGAAACCGCTTCGACAAACACAAGCGCATGGCCAAGTGGACCGTGCCCGTCTGGCTCTACGTCTCCGTCACCGGCATCATCGTCTATCTGATGTGCTACGTGTGGTACGGGCCGCCGATCCGCGCGTAATCTGGTTCACTCCTCAAACTTCCACGATTTTCGTTTCGCCGGTTTGAGGTCGGTGCGTCCGTACTTTTTCCGAAACACGTCGAACACGATGTCGGAGCCGTCCGCCTTCATCTGGTGAACCATGTGCAGCAGGACACCGAGCCGCCCTTTCGGGAATCCGGCCTTGTTCGCGAACCACCCCAGGTACTCCGCCGGAATGTCGTAAATCGGCACCCCGTTGGGTGGAAAGTGCTGCGGCCCGTATTTGCCAAACGGCATGAACGTCCGCCCGATCTCTTCCAGATCAGCGCGCATGCGTGCGGCGAGGTCGTCCATGGCGCAAAGTAGTGCGGGCAATCCTGCCCGCGAGCACCTTCTTCTTCAAGCCGCATGCCCTGCGCTTAACAATTCGCCCACGATCACCTCAATGCACAGCATCGGCAGCGAGTAGTGACCGTCTTCCGGCAGCACCGTGAGGCTGGCGTTGGGCATCTTTGCCACAAAGCGCTCTACCATACTCACCGGGATGTTGCTGTCCCTTCCGCCATGCCAGTAGCGGATGGGGTATTGTACGTTGGCGAAGTCGATGCCCCAGTCGCTGGAATAGATGTCGCCATCCATGCTCAGAGCACGCACCGGCGAACCGACCCCGACTCGGCCACTCTCCATGAGGATGCGATAGAGCTCGGGGGTGCGCAGTGCCTGTTTGTCGCGCGCGCACATCTTGGAAATGTGTGCGGCCATTAAAGGAGAGTTGGCTGGCAGCCGCATGAACTGCCCAGCAACAGCAAGTCCCGCACCCAGCAGCCATGGCAGGTGGCGCTGTCCCCACAAGGCCAGGCGATAAGTCCACATGAGATCCTGCATCCCCACCTCTCGCAAAGGCGGCGCGCCGCACACCACGCCAGCGCTTAACAAGCGCTCCGGCATGGCCTGGGCGCATGCCAGCACATAGGGTCCGCCTCCCGAAACACCGAGCACATGGAAGTTCTCCCAGCCGAGCTGAGCCGCGAGTTCTTGGATGAGTGCGGGCCAGTCAAGCAGACTGCGCCCCGGTTGAAAATCTGAGAGTCCAATGCCTGGGCGATCCGGTGACACAATGCGGAGGCCACGCTTTTGGCCCAACTCATGCATGAACTCGCCCTGCAGTCGCGAGCCGGGCCAGCCGTGAAAAAAGAACATCGGCACACCCTTCGGGTCACCGTATTCCGCATAGGCCAGCTTCCTGCCGGATGAGAGAGTGAGGCTGTGGTCGTTCATGGCAGGAAGTGATGCAGGCCCAAGTCACAGCAGCGCATGCGCCTCACGCAGCAGCGCTGCGGTCGTGTCCCAGTCAATGCACGCATCGGTGATCGACTGGCCACGCGTGAGCTGATCCAGCGGCTGCGGGAATTTCTGGCTGCCACCGACGAGATTGCTCTCCAGCATCGCGCCGATGATGGCTTTCTGCCCGGCGGCACGCTGTCGCACGATTTCACGAAATACATCCGGCATGCGACGGTGGTCCTTGGCGCAGTTGCCATGGCTGGCGTCGATCATGATGGCGGGCTTGAGCTTCGCGGCTTCGAGACCGTCGATGGTTTCCATGACGTTATCCGCACCGTAATTTGGACCGCTTTCGCCACCACGCAGGATGATATGGCAGTCGGGATTGCCGCTGGTCGTGACGGCGGAAGCAACGCCATCTTCACTCACACCCAGAAAGGTCTGCGGCTGGATGGCGGCCTTGATCGCATTGATCGCGGGCACGATATGTCCAAAGGTGCCATTCTTGAACCCGAGCGGCATGGACAAACCGGAGGCCATCTGGCGGTGCGTCTGCGACTCCGTGGTGCGGGCACCGATGGCGCTCCAACTGATCAAATCGGCGATGTACTGCGGCGTGATGGGATCGAGCAGTTCCGTGGCCGTGGGCAGGCCGAGATCGAGCACATCGCGCAGGATTTTCCGCGCCAGCCGCAGACCGGACGGAATGTCGCAACTGCCATCCAGGTGCGGATCCATGATAAGCCCTTTCCAGCCGACGGTGGTGCGCGGCTTTTCAAAATACACACGCATGACGATGCAGAGCCGGTCCTTCAATTCCTGTGCCAGTGCTGCGAGCTTTCGTGCATACTCCAGACCTGCGTCGGGATCATGGATGGAGCACGGGCCGAGTACGACGAGGAAGCGTGAGTCGCGACCAAAGAGAATGTCGCGAATCTCCTGCCGTGATTGGGCTACGAAGGCGGTTTGCGCGTCAGTCGGCGCGATGTCGCTCATCATGCTGCGCGGCGACGGCAGCGGGATGTTGGAGGCGATGTGGAGGTTGGCGGTCTGGCTCATGTGAATATCCTTCAACTCGGCTCCGCCTCAATGGCAAGCAAATCCACCTCGTTCTCGCTGGCGACGACAAACCAGATCCGCAGGCGAAGTGGCGTGCCGTCATCGTGCAGAAACCGTGTGGACTCGGCCACTCGTAGTTTTTCAGTAGACTTGTTCTCGGATAACAAACTGGATGAGCGCGAGCAGAAAGTGGCAGGGGCGCTGCGCTCAGGATGGGTTGCAGGCTTGGGTGGCTAGGTGGTGATTCCACAAGCCTGCGCTCACGAGGGCCACCCGGTCATC
>CAINGK010000106.1 GCA_903848465.1 uncultured Verrucomicrobiota bacterium | reverse complement strand
GTTGCCAAATTCATCTGTTATTGCTTCTGCCATGAGAGCCAACTTCGCAAAGCGGCCCTCCCACTTATTAACATCAAATTCAAAAGTACAGAGGAAACTTCAGCTTTTTTTGACTCAAGATGTGTATAAAGACCAGGGCTACCGCCACACCCATCCCACGGAGCGCCTGCGCGCTGGCTTCACCTGACCGGATCGGTGAAGGAATTCGGCTTCGCCGCAGGCTTGGCCACCGGATCATTTCCCAGCGGGGCCAAGTGCTCAGCGATGCGAAAGATCGCGAGGATCAGTTCCACTGTCACACGGGCGACGATGAGGTAGAACAGCAAGGCCACCGGAGCCATGATGAAACCCCAAAAGCCCCGGAACATCCATGATATGGCATAAAAAAAGGCAGCCAGCAGGCTCAGGACATAGAGCATGCGCACGAGGTGTGGCGTGACAAAGCGCCTGAAAGAGAGGTCCAGCACTAGGTCGAGCACGGCACGAATCTGCTGCCACAGGCTGGAAAGCACGGAACTGGAGGGGGGTTCGGCATTCATGGGCGAGAGTAGGCCCGGCCCGGTCAGGCGCAACTCTCCAGATCAGTCTGAAACAGGAACCTTGGTGAGGCCTTGGAATACTGGTTGCGTGTGCTGACAACCGCAGCCAGAATCCGCGCCTCTTTTTCCGCCCTGTGGCCAGGTGCATTAACAGAGAAGTTCATCGACAACCTAACACCGCCAAAGTCATGCCTGCGAAATCCAAGAAGCCCGCAGTTAAGAAGCCCGCTGCCAAGCCCGTGAAAAAAGCGCCAACCAAGGCGGTGAAGTCGAAAAGTAAGCCCGTTCCGGCCAAGCCGGCGGTGAAGTCCAAGAGCAAACCCATTTCGAAAAAAGCGGCGCCGACAAAGCCCGCCCCGAAGAAAACCTCCCCCAAGCCTGTGAAGAAACCCGCCCCGAAAAAAGCTCCCGCCAAGACACCCGCTCCCGCTAAGAAAGCCGCCGCCAAAGCTGCTCCTCCTGCCAAGAAAGCCGCCGCCAAGGCTCCAGCCGCACCCGCGAAGGCTCCAGCCGCACCCGCCAAGGCTCCAGCCGCACCCGCCAAGGCTGAAAAGCCTGCTGCCAAAGCCGCTCCGGCCCCTGCTCCAGCACCTGTAGCTGCTCCGGCTCCTGCCAAAGCCAGCAAGTCCTCCAAGAGCACGCCCGCTCCGCTGGTTCCCAAAGGCCGCACTTCCGTCTCCACCACCGGCACCCCGCGTTCCCGCCTCAATCGTGAGGAAGAAGGCATCACCATCGAGATCTCCAAAGGGCCGGTGAAGATGACCCCCTTCCTCAAGAAGCAGAAGCAGCGCCTGGTGGAACTGCGCGACGCCTACCTGAACTCCATCGAAGGCGTGGCCAGCGAGACCATCCGCAATGAAAACGGTGACGCCTCCGCTTTCGGCATGCACCAGGCCGATGCTGGCAGCGACGCCTATGACCGCGACTTCGCCCTCAGCCTGCTGGGCAAGGAACAGGACGCCCTCTACGAAATCAATGAGGCGCTCAAGCGCATCGAAACCGGCACCTACGGCCTGTGCGAAGGCACCGGCGTCCGGATTCCTGAAGAACGCCTGGAGGCCATGCCCTTCGCCCGTTTCTCCGTGACCTACCAGGAAAAGCTGGAGCGCAGCCAGATGAGCGGCCGCTGGAGCCGCCCCGTACATTCCCTCTTCGGCCTCGACAATGCGGACGACGCCTCCGACGACGACAAGGACGATGATGACGCCGCTCCGGCCTCTTCGAGCAACAACTCTGGCGAATCGCTTGACTTCTCCAAAGAGTGACCTAGCATCCGCCCCCCAAATTTATGCCGCGAGAAATCATCACCCTTGAATGCACCGAAGCGAAAGCCGCAGGTATGCCGCCCTCCCGCTACGTGACCACGCGCAACAAGAAGAGCGTCCGCACCCCCGGTCGTCTTGAGAAGGTGAAGTTTAATCACTTCATGAAGAAGCGCACTCTTCACCGCGAAACCCGCTAATTTTTACCCAAGACTGCCATGCAACCGAAGACCAAAGAACGCATGTCCAATTTCCGTCGCGCGAATCGCAAGATGCCGCGCCGCCGAGTGGACATCCCGGTGGAAAAGATTTCCTACACCAATCCTGAACTGCTCGCCCGTTTCACCACGGAGTCCGGCAAGCTCATCCCCCGCCGCATCACTGGTCTTCCAGCTTGGCTGCACCGCGTGGTCGTCCGTGAGATCAAGCGCTCCCGCGCTGTGAACCTCATGCCTTGATTTGCAGGGTGTGCCCGTGAAGGGTCCCTTTTGATCTGCTTCCCACTGTTGCATTGCGCGGCAGTGGGAAGTTTCATTTCCAGCCTAGCCCATGTCCGCCCTTACCGACACGCAAAACGAACGCGATGACCGCCGTCTGCCCATCGACCGCGTGGGCGTGCGCAGCTTGCGCTTTCCTCTGAGCATCCGCGACCGAGATGCCGCCGTGCAGCACACCGTCGCCACCGTATCGCTGGCCGTTGATCTGCCGCATCAATTCAAAGGCACGCACATGAGCCGCTTTGTCGAGGTGCTGCATGCCCACGGCAAGGAACTGACCGTCTCCAACATCGTCGCCATGCCGCGCGAGTTGATGAAAAAGCTCCACGCTGACAAAGCGCACGTCGAAATGCGCTTCCCGTATTTCCGCGCCAAGAAAGCCCCCGTCTCCGGTGCCGAAGGCCTGCTCGACTACGGCGTGATCTTTGAAGTGAACGCGGACAAGGACAAGACCGACTTCGTGCTCACCGTTGAGGTGCCCGTGACCACGCTCTGCCCCTGCTCCAAGGCCATCAGCGCCCGGGGCGCGCACAATCAGCGCGGCACCGTAACGCTCGCCATTCGTTTCAAGGAACCCGTCTGGATCGAAGACCTCCTTGAGCTCGTTGAGCAAAGCGCCAGCAGCGAATTGTACAGCGTCCTCAAGCGTCCCGACGAAAAGTTCGTCACTGAGGCCGCCTACGACAATCCGGTCTTCGTCGAAGACCTCGTGCGCAACATCGCGGTGAAAGCCAAAGCGCATCCGCGCATCACCTGGTTCCGTGTCGAGGCGGAAAATTACGAATCCATCCACAATCACAACGCCTGGGCGGTGATTGAAGGGGGGGCAGCACCTTCGGCGATGTAAGCAGGGCGATTGGGTGGTGCCTTCGGCCTTTCACGCGCTCAGAGATTGTAAACTGGGAACTGAAAACTGAGAATTGCAAAATGCCCTGAGCCAAACCGTCCGCGTCCCTTCCCGCTGCTCCGCATCATCTTTCGCCTCTGGCCAATTTAAAATTTTCAGTTTTCAGTTCCCAGTTTTCAGTCCCCATTCGCTCCCACCTCATCCTAATGTCCACCTACGTCACCGCCGTTCTGCCCACCGACCAGCCACCGCTGATGCACCAGGCGGTCGAGGAGGCCGTCCGTCTGCTTCGTGAAGGTGAAGTCGTCGCCCTGCCCACCGAAACCGTCTATGGCCTCGCGGCGAATGCGCTGGATGCAGAAGCCGTCGCGAAAATCTTTGAAGCTAAGGAGCGCCCGACCTTTGACCCGCTCATCGTTCATCTGGCCAGCAAGGAACAGATTGATCTCGTGGCCGATGTGCCGCCGGAGATCGCCCTGACGCTGAAGAAAATGGTCGAACGCTTCTGGCCCGGCCCGCTGACGATCCTGCTGCCGAAGAAGCCGATCGTTCCTGACCTCGTGACCGCTGGGTTGCAGACTGTGGCTGTGCGCGTGAGTTCCAACGCCATTTTCCGCCGCATCATCAGCACGCTCGACAAACCCATCGCCGCGCCGAGTGCGAATCGCTTCGGCTCCATCAGCCCAACGTCTGCCAGCGCGGTGCTTGCCGAACTCGATGGCCGCATCCATCTCATCGTCGATGCCGGTGCCTGCATGTACGGTCTGGAGTCCACCATTATCAAAATCGAGCCCGGCAGCCCGAAGATGTTCATCACCATCGTGCGCCCGGGCCCCATCACGGCGGAAGATTTGAAAGCGTATGGCAAGGTGCGCTATGCCTCGCGCAGTGTCGTCGATGAAGCCACCGCAGCCCCCGGCCAGCTTGCTTCGCACTACGCGCCCAAGACGCCGCTGCGCCTGCTGGAACGCCCCGCTGATTTCATCCCCGAAGAAGGCAAGCGCTACGCCCTGATGAGCTACCGTGGTGAAGAAAAGGACGGCTACCTCAATCTCTGCGAATGGGAGGAAGTGATGATGCTCAGCCCCGGCAACGGCAAGCTCCCCGAAGCCGCCGTGCGCTTCTTTTACGTCCTGCGCGCGCTCGACAAGCTCGGCGTGGATGAAATCATTGCAGAACCGTTGCATGAACATGGCATGGGAATCGCCATGATGGACAAACTGCGGCGCGCCAGCGGCCGCTACGCGTAGCGCAACCGTCCCGGTTGCAGTCCGTCATACCACCTGCATCATCGCTTCGATTGCAAACGTCCCGCCTCAATATCTTCGATGACTTCACGTATTTCGATCCGCGTGCGGATGTCGATGTGACACGGCGCAATCTGCCGCATTGGCGGCAGGAGGGGCGCACCTACTTCATCACCTTTCGCCTTCACGACTCCCTGCCTCAAGAAAAGCTCATCGTGCTGAGAAAGGCCCGTGGCGAATGGCTGGATAATAACCCAGAACCCTGGTCGCCCGCACAAAGGCAAGAAGACCGCGAGTTGTTCTCAGAAAAAATTCAGCAATGGCTGGATGCTGGCCATGGTGCCTGCATCCTCCGATATCCTTCGCTCGCGCAAATCGTTGCAAGTGCTTTGAAACACTTTGACGGCCAGCGCTATGATCTTGCAGCGTGGGTGGTCATGCCAAACCACGTTCATGCGCTGCTCACGCCGCGTCCCGGCTTTGATCTCAGCAAAATTTTGCACTCTTGGAAATCATTCAGCGCCCACGAAATCAACAAGCGAACGGGGGGTAAAGGGGAAGTTTGGCAGCACGAAACTTATGACCACATCGTTCGTGATCCCGATTCGCTGTGGCACTTTGCGAAGTACATTGTGGACAATCCACGTCAGGCCGGTGTGCAGATTGATCAGGTTGAATCACGCATTAAACTCACATGAAAGACGCTAATTTGTCAGACTCCACTGAGTGCAAGCCGGAGGCTCGCACTACAGCAGGCCGCCAGCCAGAGGCTGGCTCTACGGCGCGATCCACCGGGATCGTTTCCATCGCCATCCTCTGCAGCCGCGTGCTCGGCCTGGTGCGGGATCAGATGCTGAACGGCTTCTTCGGCTCTGCCTTCACCGGCATCTTCACCGCCGCCTTCCGCACGCCGAACATGCTGCGAGATCTGTTTGCTGAAGGAGCGCTCTCCACGGCCTTCGTCACCACCTTCTCGAAGAAGATGAAGACCGAGGGCGATGAGGCCGCTTGGGTGCTCGGGCGCAAGATGATCTCGCTCTCGATGTGGTTCATGACCATCGTCGCCATCGCCGGCGTGCTGCTCTCGCCGATTCTGTTTCGCATTTTGACGCCGGGTCTCAGCGAAGAGGCCAAGGTGCTGGGCGTCTGGCTGGCACAGATCATGTACCCCTTCATCGCGCTGGTGTCCGTCACCGCGCTGGTCATGGGCATGCTGAACTCGAAGAAGGTGTTCTTCATTCCCGCTGTTGCCTCGGCGTTCTTCAATCTCGGCTGCATCGTTGGCGGGGTTGTGATCGCCTGGTTCATTGATCCCGGTTTCCGTCATGGGCATGTCAGTGAAAAAGGGCTGACGGCTTTCGCCATCGGCACCTTGATCGGTGGTGTGATGCAATTGGCGGTGCAACTGCCTGCACTTCATCGCGTGGGCTTTCGCTTTCGCTTCGACTTCGGCTGTAAAGACCCGGCGGTGAAGGAGGTGCTGCATTTGATGTGGCCCTCCATGCTTGCCGCCAGCGGTACCCAGGTCGCGGTGATGCTCAATTCCATCTTCGCCTCCTTCACTGAAGGACACGAACGATCGCTCGCCTGGCTGGCGAACGCGCAGCGTCTCCAGCAGCTCCCGCTCGGCCTATTTGGTGTCGCTGTGGCCACCGTCACGCTGCCGATGCTCTCCCGTCTCGCCACCGAAGGCATGACGCCCGCCTTTCGCGCGGCCCTTGCCAAAGGCCTGCGCTTGGTGCTCTTCCTCACGCTGCCCTGCGCGGTCGGCCTGACCTTGCTGGCGCAGGAAATCATCTCGGTCATTTTCGAGCACGGCAAATTCACTGCCGTGGACGTGCAAAACACCGCCGCACCGCTGCAGGCCTACGCCTTTGGTCTGATCTTCTACGCCGCCATCAAGGTGCTGCAGCCCGCGTTCTACACCATCAACCGCCGCTTCATTCCGATGATGGTGAGCCTGGGCGTCATCGTCTTCACGGCCACGGTGAACTCCATCACCGTCTTCGTTTTCCATTGGGACCACACCGCGCTCGCCTGGGCCACAGCGGTCGGGCTCTCGCTCAATTTCCTCACGCTCTACCTCTACATGCGCAAGTTTGCTTCCGGCCTCGAAACAGGTTCGTTGGTGCAAGCGCTCATCAAACTCATCGCCGGTATTGTCGCCATGTCCGCCGTTTGTCTCGTGGCAAAGTACACGATCATGGCTGACTGGTCGCACCTGAACTTCATGCTACGCTGCGCGGGGCTCGGCGTCAGCATCAGTGTCGCAGCGGCAGCGTATTTCGCCGTCACCAAGAAGCTCAAGGTGGAGGAAGCAGGCGAATTTCTCTCGTTGCTAGGCCGCCGCTTTGGCAAGAAGTAACGGCCATGCCGCTCCAACGCTTCTGGTTCCAGATTGCCGCCTTTCTTGTCCTCGTGTGGGCGGGGGTGGGCTTGGTCATGTGGGTCACTGAAGACTCAATGTATTCGCCGGAAAAGACGCTCGCACTCATGCAGGATGCTCCCTGGCTTGCGGATGAAGACCTCGCCGCCAAGCCGCGCAAAACGTATCTCGACAAGGTCATCAGCTCCGTCATTCACCTCGACTTCAGCCAACGCAGCTCGATGCGTGAAGACGGTCTGGAAACGATGGACCGCTTTTTCAAATCGCTGACCGATGAGGAAAAGGGCGACTACGTGAACCGGACGGTGGAGGAAAACTTCAAGGCCGTGATGAAGGGCCTGGACAAACTGCCCGCCGAAGACCGCCGCCGCATCATCGGCGGCATCCAGCGCGAGATGAAAAAGAAAGCCGGGAAAAATCCCGAGATGCAGATGCTGCTGGATCAGGAGCCAGCCAGCTTTGAAAAATCCTTCACCAAAGACATGGGCCTCTTCTTCAAGGAAGCACCGCTCTCCATGAAGCTGGAAATGGCCCCGATGCTCGAAGCCATGCAGGGTCGCATGCAGGGCATGCGAGTGAGATAGAGTTCACCCGTTGCGCCAGGCGACCAACAGCCGAGTGCGCAACCCGCCGCGAGGGCGCACCAGAAATATTCTGGTTGAGTGTTACTACCACTTTTGGGTATGCGCTGTTCTGGTATTTTTAGACTTAACTGAGGACGGGCAATGGCGCGCTCAATGATTATTTTCATAGCTGTTAAAAAAGCGGGAAACTGGGCGTGACTCTTGGTTCAGCAGTAGAGTCGGCGATCACGGTTTTGTCTTCGCAGAGGCGCTGCTCACGGAACGGATTTCACCTTCGGCCACGCGCCTGTTAGACGAGCGGCGGAGGAGGTTGAATAGGGCTCATCAGGTGGCGGAATCGACATACCCAGGTGGGAGAGTGAAATCCACAAAGGTTGAATGTAAATATGTCATAATATTTTATTTTGTGGTTTTATGCAATAAAAAGTGCTTTGTTTTAAATATTACATACATTATGAAATTTACTTTTATTTTGTAATATTAGTGTATTTATGTTATTTTGTTTCTTATTATGACTTTTAGTATTTAATAATGCTGGTGCAAAGGGTTGAGTTACCCCGTCGGAGTGAAAGTACGGGGAGGCGAGAGGCGCCCGGAACGCAGAAATAAGAGGAGGCGTGGCCGGAAGGCGGCGGGAAGTGCGTGGCACCGCCATTTCTCGGGTCGAGTTCCGCACGAAAGACGCCTTGGAAAAATTCGTGCGAACGCGATGGGCGATTTTTCAGTCCCTTCAAAAATCGGACGGCGAAAGCTGCGGGCAAAAGGGGAGGACGAAATCGGGCATCGACGAAACCCGATTGAGGATTCGCGGCATGGGAGCGTGAGGCGCGTTGAAGAATTGGGGCGCCGTTTCGGGATTCGGAAATCAAGGCGATCCGAGGCCTAGAGCTTTGCCCGGCGCTGCGAAGGGACACAGCTTTGGCGCTGATGAAGGCCCGAAATTCACAGGGCCAAAAACGTCGAGGACCGCAACCCAGGCCAGCGCCTTGAAAGAGCACCGCTCAGAAAAAACACAGGCCTGAGAAGAGGGCGGGCTATCTCGTAGTGGACTTGAGTGCCGCCTCGAAGGGCTGACACGCCTAACTCGGAGCTTGGCTGGACGAGCGACCGACTACTTCCCGCTCCAGATGAACGTCACCGGTTTGTCGATGTCCGGGTGAACGCTGTGGTGAACGGGGCAGCCGAGGGCGGTGGCTTCGAGGAGCTTGCAGTCGGGGTGGTCTGCGGGCAGGGGAATGTCGATGGTGATGGGCAGGCGCACGATGCGGCGCGGACTGTCCACGCTCATGTGCTTTTCCACACTGACTTTCATGCCGACGATGTCGTAGCCCTTTTGCTGCGCCTTGATGCCGATGACCGTGGCCATGCAGGTGGCCAGAGCGGTGGCGACGAGATCGGTGGGGCTGAAGGACTCGCCTTTGCCGTGGTTGTCCACCGGCGCGTCGGTGATGAACTGATTCTGCGAAGGGCCATGCGTGGCCCGACAGCGCAGGCCGCCTTCGTAATCGACGCTGATGGAGACGGCCATGGCTGGTGGACGGTAAAAAATTACTGAGCGGTGAGGACGCCGTTCATGATAGCGACGTGTCCTGGGAAGGTGCAGAAGTAGGGGTACTCACCGGCGGCAGGCACGGTGAATTCGATGGTCTCACTCTTGGTGGGCTGGATCAGATTGGTATGGGCGAGGATGTCCGGGGAGTCGGGGATGTAGCCTTTGTCCACCAGCGTCATGGCACCCATGGCGATGGCCATCATCTTGTCTTTCGTGCCCAGTTTGCCGAGCACAAAGTTGTGCGGCTGCGGCAGGGTGGGGTGGGTATTGTTGAAGGTCAGCTTGACCTTCTGGCCTACCTTGACGCTGATGGTCTTGGTGTCATAGGCCAACGGGTTGGCGGCATCCGGCTTGATGGTGATTTCGAGCACGGGAAGATTTGCGGCAGGGGCAGCCGGGGCGGCGGCAGTCGCAGGAGCGGCAGCACCCGGAGCCACAGGCGCAGCGGCGGCGGGGGCAGGAGCGTCGGCTTTCGGTTTCGGACGCAGGGAACCCAGACCGTCGAAGATAAAGGCCAGCACCCACAGCAGGACGACACCGCCCATGACAGCGCCGATGATCTTATTGATAATAGACCAGATGGAGGACGAATTTTCCGAGGGAGTGGAGTGCGCAGACATGAGCTTGGGGGAATGGGGGGATTGAGAGCGCATCAGAGCACAGCAGCGCCTGAAAGCAACCGCCGTGTGCCTTACGGCTTCACGCCTGCCGCGACCGCCGCCATCGCCTGCCCGATTTGTGGTGAAATGAGGCGCAACAGGTCGTTGTGGTGCCCGCCTGGAACGGCATGAAATGTGACCACCTGCGGGTGTGCTGCCGCGAGTTCCTGTCCCATGCGCAGGGGGATCACTTCGTCTTCCGCGCCATGGAAAATGGCGATGTGAGCCCCTGCACGTGAGGCGACGTGGCCTAGGGTGAGGCGATTGTCGAAGCGGTGCCGGTTCAGGTAACACAGCGGCCAGCCGAGTATGATGCGGCCCATGTCCGTCATGGTGGTAAAGGGGGAGAGCAACACTCCGCGCCGCAGATCGAGATCATCCGCTGCCATCAGAGCCGCCGCAGAGCCTAGGGAATGCCCCAGCACGGCTAGGCGCGGCTGTAGCTCTGCCAGGGAGCTGTGCAGATGCTGGGCCAGCGCCGCCACGGCGGCTTGGCTGCTTTCGCGAATCCGCTCCGGGGTCGGTTTGCCTTCGCACTCGCCGTAGCTCGGGTAGTCGATGAGCAGGTAGGCGAAGCGGTCATCCCAGTCACCGGTGTACTCCAGCCAGTCGAGCGCCAGGGAGCCGTTCCCGGCGAAACAGAGCCAGACCGTCTGCGGCAGGCCGGGGGCAGGCGTGTGCGGCGGGATGTAGAAAGCCGTTTGCCGGCCCTGAGAAGTGTCAAAGCGCAGGCGCTCGCCATTGGCGCTGCGCAGGATGGACTCATGCTCCGCCCGGTAGGGATTGGGGTGGTAGATGAGGCTGGACTGCCAGCCGAGGAGGAAGATCACAGGCGTGAGGAGGAGGATGGCAACGAGGCGCAGGAGGCGTTTCCAGAGCGGCATGGGGATTCAGTCGGGGGAATACGTTTTGGAGGTCACTTTACCCTCCTTGAGATTCAGGATGATGGCCTCGCAGTCCACCGAGCTGGCAGGATCTTCGGGGTGCATGAAAAACGTCAGGCTGTTGGACTCATCCATGATGATGCGCGGTTTCTGCCGGGGGCCGCCTGCGGGGTAAAGCTGGGTTTGCAGGGCCATGACTTCTTCGCGCGTCATGCCGAGATGGATGCCCTCATAAAAGGTTTTGTAGCTGCGAATGCGGGCGTCCACCCACTCGGGATGCAACGCTACCAGCACGAAACCCGCTGGGGTCAGCGTCAAAACGCCGATCATCACCAGCAGCACCTTCAGGCCCTTGCTGCGCACATGAAAGACAGTGATCAGCATGATCACCGTGGCCACGAGGCCAAGCACCGCCAGGACAAAGATGGGATGGGTGGAGGAACTCATGCTCAAAGGAAGTTGAGCGATGCCGTCCAGAAAGGCGATCAAAAAACGCCGGCACTCCCACCCGGAAGGGGGGTGAAAAACGTATCCTACCAGAGGAGGCGCTGCAAAGCGCATCAACCACCTCCCATTCACGCTATGAAAACCATTCTTGCACTCATCGATTTTTCCGATGTCAGTCCGAAAATCCTCGATCAAGCGGAAGCGCACGCGAAGGCGTTCGGAGGCCATGTTGTCCTCTTGCATGTCGTGCCGCCGGAACCGCTGGTGGTGGATTTTGAGCCTCCTGCTTTCCCGCCGGACTTGTTCCGGTCCAGGCAGCAGCAGTTGTTCGTCATGCGCGATCGCTTGATCGAGCATGGCATCCAGGCGACGGCGGATTTGTTTGGCGGCCTGCTGCTGGAAACCGTGCTGGAACAGATCGGACTTCTCAATCCGGATGTCATCATCATGGGATCGCATGGCCATGGGGCGCTGTACCATCTGTTCGCCGGCAGTGTCACAACGGGTGTCATCCAACACGCCAGCCGCCCCGTGCTGGTCATCCCGAGCGTCACCGTACCCGAGACCCATCTGGTGAAAATGGCTGCCAGTAAAGCACAGCGGGCGAAGACCGGCGCGCTGAGTGGGATTCCCGCACCGGCTTGATCTGGCAGCGCGGGTATTAGCCCCCTCCCCCGCCCACCATCCCTGCATCCGGCCGCGTCATTCGGGCGGGATCCAGGGCTTCGTTCAATTCAGCTTCGGTGATGCCGAGCTCCTTGAGGCGCTCCAGGCAGAGCTGGCGCACGGGCGTTCCGGTTTGGGCACTGAGCTTGGCGATCTCCGCAGCCTTGTCATAGCCGATCTTGGAATTCAGGCCGGTGACCATGGCGAGGCTGTGCTCGATAAAGCTCGTGCAGCGCTCCCGGTTCGCCACGATGCCGTCCACACAACGGGTGGTGAAAAGCGTGGTGGCGCTGGTCAGCAGCTCGATGCTTTCCAACAACGCGGCGGCCAGCGCGGGCATCATGACGTTGAGCTCCAGGTTGCCGCTGGCGGCACACCAGGTGACGGTGGTGTCATTGCCCATGACCCTGGCGCAGACCTGCATGAGGCTCTCGCACATCACGGGGTTGACCTTGCCGGGCATGATGGAACTGCCGGGCTGCGTGGCGGGGAGAATGATTTCACCGAGGGCGCACTGCGGGCCGGAACTGAGCCAGCGGAGGTCGTTGGCGATCTTGAAAAGGCTGGTGGCGATGGTCTTGAGCTGGCCGCTGACTTCGACGAGGCCGTCTTTTGCGGACTGCGCCTCGAAGTGGTCATAGGCTTCATAGAAAGGCAGGCCGGTCTTTCCGGCGATGAGCGCGATGGCGCGTCCGGGCATCTCGGGATGGCCATTCAAACCGGTGCCGACCGCCGTGCCGCCCAGTGGCAGCTCCATGGTGGCACGGAGAGCCGTGTGCAGGCGAGCCACGGCGAGTTCTGCCTGCCGTGCGTAACCCTTGAACTCCTGGCCGAGGCGCACAGGGGTGGCGTCCATCAAATGAGTGCGGCCGATCTTGAGCACGTCCCAAAACTCCCCGGACTTCGTCGCGAGCGACTGCTGCAGGGCATGGAGGGCAGGCAGGAGCCGGTGGCGCAGCTCGAGCGCCACAGCCAGATGAATGGCGGTGGGAAAGGTGTCGTTGCTCGACTGCCCCATGTTCACATGGTCATTGGGATGCACGGGTGCCTTCGACCCCAAAGGTCTCCCGGCGATCTGGCACGCACGATTTGAGATGACCTCGTTCACATTCATGTTGGTGCTCGTGCCGGAGCCGGTCTGGTAAATGTCGATCACAAACTGCGCATCGTGCCTGCCTTCGGCGACTTCCAAGGCGGCCTGCTCGATGAGCGCGGCCTTGTCCTGCGGCAGCAAGCCGAGCTCCTGATGCACCAGTGCGGCAGCCCACTTGATGAGGCCATAGGCATGGATGACCGGGAGAGGCACACAGCGGCCGCTGACTGGAAAATTCAGCACGGCGCGCTGCGTACTGGCGCCGTAGAGAGCTTCAGCCGGCACGGACAACTCTCCCATGCTGTCGGTCTCAATGCGTTGGTTCATGACGGGGATACGTTCGCAGACAACTGCATGCACCCAAATCTATACTACAACGCATCACAAACTTTCATTTTGCGCGGGGCTACCTTTGCAGATGGGGGATGTGTGGTCGTATCGCACGAATCGGAAGCGGAGCGGCTGGAAAGGTGCGGAAAGTGTGAGTCAGCAGCGCACGCTGGGACGAAGGATTCTAGGGACGCGCACAGCGCATCCCTACCAGCCCAGCGTTGCGCGGCGCCTTAGGACTGGTAGGGAACCGCTTTGTCGGGTCCGTGGTTATGGGTCTGTCACGGCACAGGCACCCAAAAAGGTCCGCCGTCCTTGTGGTGATCGATCAACGGGAACGTAGTACCCACTTCTTTTGTGAAGGGGGCTTTTGAAAGTTTGTGATGCACCCCAATCAAAAAAGTAAAAAGCGGAGGCGTTGCCTCACCGGACTGGGGTCCAGCGCAGCCGGTAAAAATAACGGCTGGCGGTCTGAGATGGCTGCCAGGTGTAGGTGAAGGAGGGCGTGGTGTCCGCGGTGCGGAAAGTCTGCTCGGTGGTCCAGCCACTGACGAGGTCTGGGGAGCTTTCGATGATGTAGCTGAGCTGCGGATCGAGACTGGCGGCATTCAATTGCAACTGACCGCCCGAGTTCTGGAGAGCCAGCGCCGGTCCGTTGCCAAGCTGGGCATCCCAGGCGAGCCCATAGTGGGTGTTCGCACTGGCCGTGACGACGAGCATGTACTGGCCGGGCGGCAGATTGTAGCAAAACAGGTGCTCCACATTGTCCACGCTGCTGGTGGAGGCATAGATTGGGGACGAGCCCGGCGTGAAGCTGGTGGAGGCGTAGAGCTGCAAATTGAGATCCGACAGAGTGCTGGTGTAATTCCCGGTAAAGCCGGTAATTAATCGGTGCCAAGTGAGCGCGGCGGAGAACGTAGTGGCGTAGCGCCCGGCGGGGATGCTGAAGAAATAACGCTTACCGGTGGAGATCGAGGTGCTGGCACCATAATCCCAGCCGCGCGAGGGGGATTCCGCACTGGTGGAGGACGTCTTCTGGCCCGCTTGCTGGATGTAGTAGGCGTTGCGGATATTGAGTTCCCCAGCACCGAAGACGGCATCATACGGTGCGGCAGTGGAGAGGCGCAGCCACTGGGGCAGGTTTTGCTTGGACGCGCCTGCCAGCATTTGCGCTTTGATGACCTGGGGCTTTTGCGCATTGGCGTTACCAGAGGCCACGGCGGACTGGAGCAGTGCCGCAGCCGTACCGGCGATCGCTGGCGAGGCATAGCTGGTCTCCCCCACATTGACCACGAGATCGGGCTTCATGCGTCCGCTGCCGTCGGTGTTGGTGCCGCCCAGGCTATGCAGGCCGGAGCGCAGGCCAGCGGTGAGGGCGTGGTAGTTGTTCCCCAGCAGTGCCGGCATGGCATTGGTGTTGTTATCCAAGGCCACGGCGGTGATGACGCCGTCACGGTTGATCATGTAGTCCATAGCTCGCAAAAGCTGCGGATCCGTGGTGGCATCCGTGCTGCCGATCCAACTGTGGTTCTGTACTCGGCCTGGGAAGACCTGTGGAGCGTTGGTGCTGTAAAGTCGGTTGATGAAATCGGTCGCCGTGTAGTTGTGGATTTCCGTGGTCCCCTGGGCGATGCCGCTGCCGTTGGCATAATAGTAGGAAGCCACCGACTGCGCGTGGTTAAATGCCACCCCGGCACCGGACTCGGCATAAAACGTCTTGCCGTTGTAAACACCGGCACCGGCAAACGCGCCAGGGCCACCGTCTTGCGGCAGGTAATCCGGCGGTGAGGTGACGTCATTGGCCTCCGATTGTAGGAGTACAATGCCTGCCCCAGTAGGCAGGGCGGCCCCCAGCTCGGTGGCAAGCTGCGTGTAGCCGATGTCGTCGCGCCAGTCCGCCTGCAACCCCGCCGGTGCTGCAAACAGCAGCGCGGCCATCATGCCGCAGCAAGAAAGAGTCGCTGGGCGGAGGATTGGGGGAATGCACATGCGGACTGTTAAAGACAGCGGTGAAGGAGTCGGCGTTAATCCAAAAGACAAAAAAGATCGCCAGACGGAAATCCGGCGATCTTTTTTGAAACAATTTTGGTATTTTCGGCTCTTGGCGGGTTACTTCGCCTCCGCCAGCACACGCTTGATGTCGGCGGCTTGCTGCTCGGTGGCGGCCTGGTAGTCCTGCCAGACTACCTTGCCGTCTTTGATGAGGAAGCAACTGCGCTTGGCGAGGGAGAATAGGCCTTTGAGCATTTTCTCGACCTTGAAAGCGGCGACGATCTTGCCCTCGGGATCGGCGATGAGGTCGTAGGGGAGTGTGAATTTGTCCTTGAAGGCCTTCTGCGCTTCCGCCTTGTCAAAGCTCACGCCGAGCACCTGCACGCCTTCCTTGGAAAGATCGGCAAAGGCATCGCGCAGGGAGCAGGCCTGCTTGGTGCAGCCGGGGGTGTCGGCTTTCGGGTAGAAGAAGACCACCGTTGGACCTTTCTTATACACGTCCGCGAAGTTCACCGTGGCACCGTCTTGGTTGATGCCGGAAACCACTGGAGCGGGATAGCTGACTTTTTCGCCTTCGCCGGCGTTGGCAGTTCCAAAGAGTGCGCTGAGCATGGACATGGTGGTAAGCAGGAGGAGACGCGTTTTCATGAGAGGCTACGGATGGGTTGGGTTATTCGATGCTGGCTTTAAGGCCGGGAATGGCGGCGTTGAGCTGTTTTACGCCGGGCTTGGTGGCCTTGGACTGCCAAAGATGGACATTCTTGAGGCTTTTGAGCTTGGCCAAGTGCTTCAATCCGGCGTCTGTGATCTCGGTGCCAAACAGATTGAGGGACTCCAGTTTTTTCAGTCCGATGAGTGATTCGAGACCAGCATCGGTGATTTTGGTCTGGCGCAGGTCCAGCACCACCAGACGCGGCAGTTGGCCGATGGTCTTCAAAGCCTCGTTCGTGATGACGGTGCGCCCGAGATCGAGCTGCACGATGTTTTCCTTGAGCGGCAGCAGCGCGGCGACTTTGGCGTCATCGCACTTGGAGACGCCGGTGAGGAAATCGACCCGCACCAGCGGGCTTTCGACCTTCACCGGAGCGACCTGCGCACCGGCCTCTTTCGCCTTGGCCAGCACGTCGTCGGAGAGCGGTTTCACCTCTTTTTCGAGCTTGGCGTAAAACAGATCTCGCGGCCGGGGTTTGTAAGGCTTGACGGATTCCGTCATCGCGCCTGCGGGCATGCCTTCCACGCTGCCAATCCAGCCGCCGAAGTCTGCGCCCTCCTGAATCCACGTCTTGAGCAGGGCGATTTCTGCCTTGGTCAGGTCTTCGCCCTTCGAGGGCATGTGGCCGTCCTCATCCTTTGGCAGCGTGACGGACTCGAAGATACCGCTCTTGTCTGGAGCGCCGGGCATGAGCACGGGGCCGTTTTCACTGCCTTTGAGAATGGCCCAGGAGGCATCCAGCCGCAGGCCGGCCTTGGGGTCCTTTTTTTGGCCGTTTTCCAGATGCGAAGCCTTGTGGCATTCGATGCACTTCTTAGTAATAGCGGGAAGCAGGTCTTTTTCAAAATTGACCGCCGCCTGAGCCGAGGACGCGATGAGGCAGGCCGTGAGAATGCAAGGAAAACGAAACGCCGGGATGGACATGGGGTTGGATTAGGTGATAAGTCGAAACAGAATGCGAGGCGCGTCTGCCCGCAAGATATGGACAGGGATAACGCTTGCTTATTCTCCTTGTTGCAGAGAATTAATGCCAACCAACCTCGGACCATGAGCATACCACCCAGCGTACAGGCCCCTTCACCTGCCAGTGTGCAGATTGAATCAGATACACTTCTCCGCCGCAACACTTTAGCCATCGTTATGGGTGGTGGAGCAGGCACACGTCTTTTCCCCCTGACTGAAAACCGGGCCAAGCCGGCCGTGCCACTCGCTGGCAAGTACCGCATCGTCGATATTCCCATCAGCAACTGCATCAACTCTGGTTTGCGCCAGGTGTATGTGCTCACTCAGTACAACAGCGCATCGCTGAACCGCCACCTCGCGCGCACCTACCGCTTTGATCAGTTCACCCGTGGCTTTGTTGAGGTGCTCGCGGCCCAGCAAACCCCTGATGGCGAGCGCTGGTACCAGGGCACCGCCGATGCCGTGCGGCAAAACCTGCGCTACTTCCTCGAAGGCGACTACGATTACTACCTCATCCTCAGCGGCGACCAGTTGTACCGCATGGATTATCGCATGCTCATGCGCCAGCACGTCGCCACCAATGCGGACATCACCATCGCCACGATTCCGGTGGATGCCCAGGCCGCCACCTCGTTTGGCATCATGCACTCCGATGAAAACGGCAAGATCTACGAATTCGTCGAGAAGCCCAAGGATCCTGAGGTGCTCGACAAGCTGCGCATTCCGCCAGCTACCTTGAAAACGATGGGCATTGATCCGGGAGAATCGCGGTTCCAGGCATCCATGGGTATCTACCTGTTCCGGCGTGACGTGCTCATCGAATGTCTCGACAACACGCTCAACGATTTCGGCAAGCACATCATCCCGAACGCCATCAAGAACAAGCGCGTCTTTAACTTCAACTTTCAGGGTTACTGGGAAGACATCGGCACCATCCGTAACTTCTTCGATGCCAACCTCGATCTCTGCCGCCTGGTGCCGCAGTTTGACTTCTTTGAGAGCTCCGCGCCGATCTTCACCCACGCCCGCTTTCTGCCTGCCACCAAGATCAACGGTGCCACCATTCGCGGTGCATTGATTGCTGACGGCAGCGTGCTCACTGACGCGCACATTGAAACCGCCGTCATCGGCCTACGCACCCGGATCGAACCCGGCACCACCATCCGGGACTGCATCATCATGGGCGCTGACTACTATGCGGGAGCCGTCGGCACGGATCCGAACCGCCCGCCGCCCGGCATCGGCCGCAACTGCCGCATCGAACGCGCGATCATCGACAAGAACGTCCACATCGGGGACAACGTGGTCATCACGCCTGAAGGTAAGCCGGAGAACATGGACGGTGAAAACTTCTACATTCGCGACGGCATCTGCTGCATTCCGAAAGACGCCATCATCCCGTCCGGGACGTGGATCTGAGGTGCGCCAGCCAGCTCACGCACCTAGCTTAGGATTACTAAGCAAATAAATTCATTTGCAAGATATGACGGGATAGTTGTCTGTAAAGATCAGGCAACATCCTCATGAAAATCGTTTATATCATCGCCTTGGTGCTGCTCACAGCAGGCCGAATAGCCGCACAGGAGGCAGTGGCCAAGGCTCCAACTGTAGCAACCCCGCCAGCCTTTCGCATTCTGTCAGAATCCACCGTGCCGCAACCGGACGGCGGCACCGTCACATTCCAACGGGTGGCACCGCCCGTTGTCATGCAGCAGGCCCAGCCACCAGTGAACCCGGCTGCTCCAGCACTAACAACGGTGCAAGCAGATGCAGGTAGCCAGGTAGCGCTGAAGGAAGTCAAGTTGCTGAGCATTTCGGCCTCGGTTAAGGCAAATGGATTCACGGTACTGCGTTGGACATGTGGTGCGTCGCAGCGTTTCCAGGCGGTGAGCAGTGTGGATTTTCGCTACCTCGAAGGCTTGGGCAGTTTGGAGATGGCACAGGCCACCTATCTGCTAATCCTGAGTGCTGGGCCGGATGAGCAGTCCATGACGGATGTAGAAACCCGGGCGGCACAATCATTGCCTTTGAATGGCATTGCGTCCTTTGCGCTGCTCAGCGGCAGTGCCGCCACTGGCCCGGCAGATGAATCGGCACTGGATGCGATGAACTCGCTGCTGGATTATTTTGCTGCGCACCGCGAGGAATTGGTGAAACTGCATGCAAAGCGCGAGGCAGACAGTGCCGCACGCGAGTTAGCAGCGCGCAATGCACCGCCGCCACCGCCCCGGCACAGCGTCATTCACTACTGGCCGTTGCAACCGGCTCAGCGCGCGGCCATTAATGCGCAGGTTCAGCAGGAAGTTCAGCGCCAGATGAATGGAGGGAAGCAGCCATGAAGCGCCTCCTTGCCATTGGGATGCTGTTGTTCATTGGGCTTGCGATGTCAGTTAAAGCCCAAACCGTTGTAGATGATAATGCAGGCTTGCGTTTGACCAAGGATGCCGCGACCGGCAATTTCCTGCTATCTTGGTGGGGGGCGTCAGGTATAACCTACTTCATTCAGCAGTCGCATGACCTGACCACTTGGAGCTATGTGCCACAGCTTAGCGACGGAACGGATGCGGTGGACGGCATGAACTTTACCTGCACGGACAATCGCCTGTTCTGGCGGCTGCAATACTCTTATAACGGCGGCGTTCCGGGCGCTAATTTAGATTTTGATGGCGATGGCCTGACGAATGCTCAGGAACTAGCAGCAGGCACTGACCCATTCAACCCTGACACGGACGGGGATGGCTGCACTGATGGAGAGGAAGTAGCCGCCGGGACCAACCCGCTTTCAGCCAGTTCCATTCCATTTAAAGTATTATCATCAGTGCCAGCTCTGATTCCAAGCTACATCACACAGACCGATGGCGGCGTGCAGCCTTACGATGGTGCGGTGCTGCTGTATTTGAACCTGCCTCTGGCAATGGGCACCACCATTCCACCAGCCCTCGTGAAAAAAAAATTCTCAATGCAGATGGTTCGACTGCGAGCCAAACCGCCAGCGGTACCATCGTCATTTTGCCTGGCCGTAAAGTCGTGGCATTTCTACCTACCGCTCCAGGACTTGATCAGGAGCCTAACACGACCACCGCGCAGAACTATGCGCTGGACTTCACAAGTGCGAACAGCGGCTTGAGTCCTGTGGTTCCCTACCACTTGCAATTCGCCTGTATCACTGGTGTAAGTGATGCCACAGGCCCCTGGGTCAAACAGGTTCTGCCAGGGGAAAATTACACCAACGTCGCCACGAATTTCATTCCCGCAATCACCTGGAGCCAGCCGCTGGATCCTGCTACGCTGAGCGCTACCAATGTGACCTTTGTCAGGGCTGACACAGGGGCTGCCGTCAACTTTGCGTTGAATTTCGACTATAACACGAATCAGATGACGCTGGCACCCACGGTGCCATTGCTTGCAGACACGAGCTACACAATCACACTCGGCACGGCGTTTGCCAATTTGATGGGCAAACCGTTGCTAAATGCCTTTAGCTGGAGCTTCCACACCCGCCCTCAGCGCCAGATCCCAGTGGCCGGACAAGGGCCGTACATCCAGACCACTACACCTGCAGATTTCAGCACGGGCCTTGATCCTGCCAGCGCTCTCACCCTCACATTCAGCGAGGCTATGGATGCAAGCACGATGACGGCAGCCAACTTTCAGCTATAACAGCGTGGCATCGGTGCTCACGCTCACTCCGGTCCACGCACTGAGCTACTCGACCAGTTATGAACTGACCCTAAACGGTGCGAACATCTTGTCCACAGCCGCCATGCCAATGCCGCTGCAAGGCAACACGGTCTTTGATTTTGCCACCGCTGTGTACCAGCCATACAGCGATGCTGGGGATTCAACTGACGCTGCGTCAGGCATAGCTGATACAAAACAAGCACCTCCCATAAAATTAAATCTGACCTACGGCGACAGTGATGGAGATGCAGGCGGTGGGGCAAAGCTGGTTGCAACGCTTCCAAATAGCAGTGTACGCGAGCAGTCGTTTGGTCCGATCCGTAACGGCTCCAAGAGCGAAGACACGCCAGAATACCCCGCCGGGACCAGCTTTAACATCACCCCCACTTTCACGTCAGGCGATGACGAGGATGCGAATGAAGAAATGCAGGAGGTGGGCGTGATTGCGGCATTGGCGCAGACTTCCGCCAACACGGGTGCGAACTACGCGGTGTTCATTGAGACAGCCAGTGCGGTGAACTCGGTTTCAATGCTCGCGGCGGGCGCTGGGGCGGGCACCGCAGCAGTCGTGCAGGCGACGGACGGCACCGGGCCGCAAAGCGCCGTGGTAAAGCAGATATTGATCGACCCCATCGCCACAGACAAAGGGCGTCTTGGCGATACGGTACCCAGCAATCACGAGGGCAGCACCGATCCGAATGTGAAACCAGAGCGGCATTTCTTAACGCCAATGAAGAGTGACTACCTAACTGACGTGTATTCGACTTTACAGACAAATCTCACCGATGAGGAATTCGACAAGTATAGCTGGAGCGGCGATGGTGAGGCTGGGCGGCGCAAATTTTATTCTGTAAAAGTGGCGATCAGGTTTGGGATGGTTCAGCGGAGTTCATGTTGAGGTAAATTTTGCCGGTGCTCCACTCATCGCTTTGCTCGCAGAGCAGGGCGGAGACGAGGCGCAGGAGGGAG
>CAINGK010000105.1 GCA_903848465.1 uncultured Verrucomicrobiota bacterium | reverse complement strand
CCTTTTACAGAACAGACTTTACACCCCCAATGACGCATTTCTTTAAAACCAACCATGACCCAAAGTTGAACCCAGCCTTGAGCCGTGGATGATAGCCGCTTTGCCAAGTTATCTCATCATGTCTGCTGAATCCGTCACACCTGCCATCCTCTTCACTCTCACTCCAGAAGCCGCCCGCGTCATTGGCTGCTTGATCGAAAAAGAAATCACGCTGCCAGACTACTACCCAATGACGTTGAACGCATTGGTGACCGCCTGCAATCAAACCACGAACCGTGACCCCATCGTACGCTATGACGAACGCACCGTACTGCGTGCGCTGGAGTCGATGAAAACCCACGGCTACGTCTTCGAAGTGAACATCGTGGGCGGTCGCACGCTGAAGTTCCGGCATAACCTCAAAGGCAAGCTGCCCGGCCTGGACCGCTCCCACATGGCGCTGCTGTGCATGCTGCTGCTGCGTGGTTCACAGACCGCTGGCGAGCTGCGCCAACGCACCGAGCGTTTGTTTGAATTCCCAGACATGCCCAGCGTGGAAAACACGCTGGCAGAGCTGATCGGCTACAACGAAGGCCCGCTGGTGCAGTGCATCCCCGCCGGCCCCGGCCAGCGCGTAGCCCAGTTCATGCACCTCCTCAGTGGCGAGGTGACAGGCACAGCCGCCGCCGCCCTCCCTGCCCAGGCCCCAACAGCTCAAGCCCTGGATGACTCAGCCGACTGGCGCGCCAGGATGGAAGCAGAGATCACCCTGCTGAAGGCCCAGGTGTCGCGGCTACAGACCTTGATCGGTGCCGTGAAGTAAGAACTACTCCAGCCGCTTCAGACTCCCAATGCGGTAAGCCCCGCCGAGCAGGCGCATGTTGTCGCGTTCAGCGTTGAAGGAGTCGAGGTAGAGGATGTGCGGGAAATCCTTGAGCTCGATGACGTGTACGCCATCCTTGGCGTCCTTGAACGCGTCCGCGAGTTCATTGAGATCCTTGATGGCCGTGCCGTTCACCTTGTTGACCACCTGCCCACCGAGCTTGTCGTAACCCTGGGCGCTGGGGGTGGGCAGCACGAGGCTGAGGAAAACGAGCTTTTTGCGACCCTCTTCTTCATACTTATCAGGATGGGAGGCGACACGAGAGAGACGCAGGATGGCACCGCCGCGCTGATCTTCGCCAAAGGCGTCCAGATAGGGGCGTGACAGCTCCTGAAACAGCAGCCCGCCCATGAGCACGTAGCGCGGGCCTTTGTCAAAGAGGTAAGGCAGCACCAGGTAATCGTCCGGCTTGCGGCGGGTCAGCTCGCCATTGAGAGTGACCTCTTTGCCCTCGCGGATCACTTGGATCTCGACCTTGTCTCCCACATAGGCCCGGCCACGCACGAGGTGGCTGGAGCTAAGAGCACCGAACTGCGGGTCCTTGTAGTCACCGCGTGAATCAATCGCGAAGCCGTTGATGGCCACCAGGATGTCGCCCTTCTTCATACCCGCCTTTTCAGCCGAGCCGCCCTTCATGACCATGCTGATGAGCACGCCCGGTGCGTCTGGCTTGAGTCCGAGGTATTCGCGGAACTGCTCATCCAGCGTGGACTGCAGCTCCATGCCGAGGCTGGGGAAGCCCTCATAGCTGCCGTCCGCCACGTCTTTGAGAAAGTGCTCAATGATGGGCGCAGGCAGAATGGTGGTGACTTGATTCTTCGAGTCGTAGCTCAGCAGCAGACCCACGAGCTTGCCACCTTTGACCACCGGCAGAGTGAAGCTGTTGGCCTCGCTACGCACAATGTTGTTGGCCTCATAGACCAGGAAGCCCGAGCCTTCGACATTGTAGCGGCGCGTGAGCACCTTGCCGATTTTCAGCTCGCTCTTGATCAGCTCGCCCACGCGACCGGTCTGCAAAATATCCACCTTGTCTTCAATGCGGGTGCCACTGTCCACCGCCATCGGCTTGAGTCCGGCAAAGAAGGCCTGCTGCTTGTCCGAAGGTGCCGACTCCAGCAGCGCCAGATTGGCCTCATAATCCACCGCCAGTACCTTGGCGGGAAGCTTCTGGCCAGTAGTCGGCAGCTCAAGCTCAATGTAAGTAGCATCCGCTACCATCTGGCCGGTGACGAGTACCCGATTGCCAGAGAGCACCACTCCCAGACCGCGCCGGCCGGAGGGCGTTTCCTTCTGCCAGGGCATGTGCAGGCTGTAAGGCTGGGAGGTGGCATTCACCTTCACCAGGGAGTTGCTTTGCACCACCTGCTGCGGCACGGCGGCAGCTTCAGGTGCTGCGGGGGTACGTTTCTTTTTGGCGGCTTCAGGCAGGGCTGTTTGCGCGGGCAGAGTGGCGGCACCAACTGCGAGAAAGAGAAAAATCTGGGAAAGCTTCATGAGATGCGTCGAGGCTGAAAAAGGTTCAAGGACGGGGCGAGCGGCTATTCATCTCCCAGATAGGTGTCTTCCAGGATGTTGTAGGTCTGCATGATGCGCTTGTGCGCGGCCTCGGCGAGCTCACGCTTGAGCACCAGCGGACGGTTCTTTTCCAGCAGGATGATCTCGATGAACGGCTTGTCCTTCTTGGCCAGCGCGGTCTGCACGTCCTTGAGGGATTTGATCTTCACGCCGTTGATTTCATCGACGACGCTGTGCGCATAGGGAGTGATCCAGGTATTCACTTCATCCGGCAGCACGTTGGTCAGCACCACGGGCTCGGGACGCTCCACGTAGAGCTTATCGGTCAGGAAGTTGTCGAAGACGTAGTTCACCGTGTCATCGCGCATCTGGTGGGCGTCCATCAGGTTGCGGTCCAGCGGCTGAAACACGAGTCCAGCATTCACGATGTAGCGCGGACGCTGGTTGTACTGCGCACCGAGGCGGACATAGGGATCAAAGCGTTTCAGCGTCACCGTGGCCTCCAGTTTCTTACCATCGTGCATGTACTTCAGCTTGATCGTGTCGCCAGCGAACTTGCGCTCGACGATTTCATTCATGTCCATCAGCTCGCCTTCAAAGCGCACGAGGCCGTTGTTCATCACCGGATTGTCATCAATGCTCAGAATCACATCGCCAATCTTCAGCAGATCGCCCACGCTGCCCTGGGGCTCCACATCTCCGACCATCACGCCCACGCCATCACTGCCGGTGCCGAGCGCCTTGGCCTGTGCCGGATTCTCAATGGGGAAATCGCTCGCCGCGAGATCGACATAGTGGTCGTAGCGGCCGTCTTCGATGTCCTTGAGGAAGCGTTTGATCACCGGCACTGGAATCATGTAGCCCACGTTTTGCGCCACCCGGCCGCTGAAGCCCTGGAAGGCCACACCGACGACTTTGCCTTCCTGCAGCACCGGCCCGCCGGAGTTGCCGGGATTGATCGCGGCATCCACCTGAATCGCCAGATGCGAGTCCACGCTGGTATGGCTGTAAGGGCGGAAGTCGATGCGTGACACCACACCGCGCGTCACCGAGATGCGGTCACCACCGATGGGATAACCAATGGCAATCACCTCCGTGTTAAGCTGTGGAATGCCGCCGAAGTCGAGCGGCTTGAGCTTGTCAAAGTGGCTGCCGTCCTCGGCCTCGATCAGCGCCAGGTCACAATCATGCGCGATGTGGACGATCTTGGCCGGATGCGGCTCGGGATCGTTCGTGGTGCGGATGAGAATGCGCGTGGCATTGCTGACGACGTGCGCATTCGTCAGAAAGCGATTTTTGCCAATGAGGAATCCGGTGCCGCTGCCGCCGCTGGGCTGGCCCGCATTCCACGGCTCACGGTAATCGGGTACCAACACTGAAACATCAATGTTTACAATGCCTTCCCAAGCACCCGAAGCGGTGTCGATGGCCTGATTCGCTGCGGGCGGAGCCGGAACGGGTTGCGCGCTGAGGGCTGAAGGCAGCAGTGCCAGGGCGAGAAGAGACAGAAGCGGTCGGATGTTCATGCGAGTGACGAGAAGTCACAAACATACGCGTGCCGCCGCTTCTAACACAAGTTTGCTGATGAAATTATCGCTATCCAGCCTGATCCATTCACGAACTTCGTCGCGAAAACGCTGGAAAACTTGTGGCTGCGAGGCGGGCGCAGTTTTGAAAGGCGGAGTGTATGGGTCAATACTCGATGCTTTTCAAAGCAAGCCCAACGAAGCAGACGCGGGTTTTCCAGCGTTTGCAGCAGAAGGCTCGTGAATAGATCAGGCTAGGTCGGCGCTCACTTCTTCCCGGCCTTTTTCTTCGCCTCGATCAGCTTCTTGAGGTCTTCAGCACGCTTAGCGTTCTGAGCCTCGGCGCTGTTCGGATTGGCCGGGTCGGTGATCATGGGAAAGTGATCCGTGCGGAACGGCGTCACCGGCAGGCCTTCAGCGGAATACACATTGCAGACCGGATTGTCCGCCCAGGCGTAGCGCACCGCCACGGGTTTGGCGACGCCCTCGGCGCTCACTTCGATCTGGTTGGTGCCTTTCTTCGACCCGCCGATGATGCTGGCCTTGGCCCAGACCCACTTCTTGTCCTCGCCGCAAATGGCAAAGCCTTTGACGTCATCAATATCAATGGTGCGCAGGCCTTGCGGAGCAAAGTCGAAAGTCAGCAGCGCTTTGCCGCCGTCAAACTTCGCGTCTTTGAGTTCCGGGCTGCGGTAGGGCAGCTTCTGTCCGTAATCCTTCACCAGCGCCCAGCGGGCGAGGCGCTCAGCCACGTCGCGCTTGTTCTTCGGGTGGATGTCGTTGGCTTCCCCAAGGTCCGTGATGACGCACTGGCCGGTTTTGGGCAGTTTGCTCATCGTGAGTGTCTGAGCTTCGCGCAGCTCGGCCCAGTCGCTCTCACCTGGCTCTGTCTGGTAGTTCTTGTAGTCGGCCAACTGCACCCAATAGAAGGGGAAATCGCCCTGCTGCCACTCTTTGCGCCAATGTTCGATCATGAAGGGAAACAGCTCGCCGTATTCCTTCGCGCGGCTGGCATTCGACTCGCCCTGGTACCAGATCACGCCTTTGATGCCATAACCAATCGTCGGGTGCAGCACACCTGCATACAGATTGCCCGGACGCCCTTGGCCGATCATCAGATTCTGCGGCGCGCGCGGAGCCGGAGCGGTGAAGAAAGTTCCGGCCTTGGCGGCTTCAGCGCGAGCTTTGCCCCAGGCAACCACTTTTTCTTTGTGCTCGGCCACCTGCTTGTCGAAAGCCTCCTGCGTGAAAGTGGACTCGATCTGCTTCCACCGGGCGCTGATCGCGGCAAAACGCGGGTCTTTTTCCAGCACATCTCGCTTCACCCACGCTTCGCATGCGCTGCCGCCCCAGGCGTTGTCAATCAGACCGACCGGCACGCCGAGCATCTCATGCAGCACGCGCCCAAAATGGTAACCCACCGCCGTGAACTGACCCGCATTGGCCGGGCTGCATTCCTCCCACTGGCCTTTGAAGTCGTCCTGAATCTCCTGCGTCCCGACCTGCGGCACCGAAATCAGGCGGATCTGCGGAAACTTCGCCTGCGCGATGTCCAGGTCCGCATCCCAAACGCTGGAAAGATTGAACCCCATGTTCGACTGTCCAGAGCAGATCCACACCTCACCCACCAGCACGTTTTTCAGTTCCTTCGTGCTGCTGCCCTTGATGGTGATCGTCGCCGGTTGCGCATTCGCCGGCACCGCATCCAGCTTCACCGTCCACTTGCCATCCGCTCCCGCCTTGGCGGTCTTCGTCTGCCCCGCAAACGTCACCTTCACCTCCATGCCCGGAGCATCCCATCCCCAGACCGGATTCGCCTGCTGCTGCTGCAGCACCATGTTGTCGCCAATGATGGCCGGAAGTTTCAATTCCGCACGAGCGGAGACGGCTAGGAGCGTGAGAAGGAATACAAGTCTAGAAATCATGATCGGGCAGCTAGAACGGCTGCCGAAGTCGCTTCATTGCGCGAAAAATGAAACACTCAAACAAGGTTTCTAAACCGTTGCTTATTCCGTCTGAATTCCTAGAGCTTGAACAACGAAGCCGATTGCGAGGTATCACTGAAGGGTCTCTTGCGGCTGCGGCTCCGAAATGCCATGCCCACCACAACCAAACCTGCGGCGACGTCATCAAGAGTGCCTACCACAGGTGTGGCATCTGGAATGAGGTCTATAGGCGAAAGAATCCACACCAAGGCGATGAAGCCCGCTACGGCCAGCTTTGGCACAATTGCGATTCGCGAGAATATATCTGGTGCCGAATCACCGATTCCATTTTCTATCATGAGCAAACGACCAGATGCACCATGCACGAGTTGGCAAAGGCCATCCTCGCGAACTAACTGTCCCACAATTCGATGAGTGCAGACTCTTGCTTCTTCATCGTGCGGCGATTTGCCCAAAGCACGTGCCACGCGGCCCAGACACTGCGCTTCAGTCAATGGCCGCCCTTCGAGCGTCATCAGTTGAAGCACACGTTGCTTGAGCTCGAGGTCGCCGCGCACATGCTCGTCACCGCTCCATTTTTGTTTCACCTGCTCCCAAAAATCACGATGGTCGGGAGGAGCGTATTGCATGCGCAACGAAAGGGCAAAGCAGGCCAATCCACCGAAGAACCAGCCGCGCGCGCCAAAACCATCACTAAGAAGTGACAGCGCCAGTCCAAGAATAAACACGGATGCCAGCACACCAAGCGCCCAGGTCGGCCGAAGACACAGGGCAAGACACACACCCAAAAACAACAACGCCACCGCCGGCGAGCGCAGCAATTCGAAAAGCGCTGGCGGGAAAAATCCCAATGCTTTGTTGGCCCAGTCCAGTGCCCCTGCGACCAATTCCAGCAGCGACCAGTCGTGCTCGCTTACATGCCCGCGCAAGCGCAGCAGCATGCAGGTGAGCGCTGTGAAGAACAGTAGATGAAGTACGAAATTGCTGGGAACGCGAGGATTCCCGAATGCCTTCCACTCCCAGGCAACAGTCGCAGTAACCACGAAACTGACGAACAGGCAGAAGAGCCATTGAGCAGGTTGGAGCGGAGCAGTGGAACCCGTCTCGAGGAACATGAACGAAGCCATGACCAGCAGCGCAGCTGCAAACCAAAACCGCCAGCGCAGGAACGATGCGACCATAGGCGAAAGTGAACATGAGTCTTTGAGATTCATAATAGTTTGTCAGCGGGCATTTACTGGGCCGCTTTCAGCTTGCTCTCCACATCCGATTCTTTGTAGTCGTGAGAGCCAAGGTGAATGTTCTCGTTATATGGCTTCCAGGTGAAGTCAATCAAGGTAAGCCAGAAGCCCTGCCTGATCAGTTTCCATTCATATTGACCAGCCCTGGACGAATCTTTCTCAACTGTATCAATGAGTTCATGAAGCCGGTTCCACCAGCGACCCGTCTCTGGATCGGTTGCGGGCGTGGGGTCTCTCCGCACTGTCACACGCGCACCGGCATTCGCAGTCGTCATCGTCCATACCAATGCCAGGTGGATAGCAGCATCCACCAGGTCAAGCCTTTGCTGCGAATCCTTGCTAAGCGCCTTGCTGCGTTGTTGCAACTCCCGCACCTCGTCACCCAACGTGACCAATTCTTTGCGGGTTAGGCTGGGCGCGGATTTGCTACCGTCCATGCCATTATCGAGCACCGGTTTGACATCGCGCAGGTATGCCACGCGAAGATAAACCACAAAAACTTCATCCGGGAGTTTCGGTGCCACAGCGGAAGGAGGAAACAACGCTTCCTTCGCCTTCTTTAAATCCAGCCATACAGAAGCCCATGAACTTTCACCCAGGTCCCCAGCCCGGTTCATCGCCAACAGGTAAAGACGCTCGATCAATTCCTGCCGCGGTTCTTGTCCTTTATTCTTGGGCAGCTCTGTGCAAAGCGTAGTCAGTTCCTTCCAGGCATCAGCCCAGTGAGACGCGGAGCAATTTTTGTTGAAGGTCTCTGCGTGCTGTCTTGTGCTCACAGGCATTTGATCCACCAGCAACAGCGGCACGGCGGCACGTGGCATCTCCCCACCATCGCGTGGCCAGAAGCTCCAGTCAGGCAGCAAAACAAACAACAGCAGTACCATTGCCAGGAGACCCGTGGCAAAGATCTCCCGCAATGGCACCGCGCCTCCTGTCTCCGGTTGCACCAGCTTGCTTAACTCTGGAGTTTCCTGGAAAAACGTATCGGCGGTCACCCGCATCTTCCAATCTGTGCCGCCGCCTTTCTCTCCATATACCGCCAGTGCGGTTTCATGTTGTACGCGCGCCAGTTCGCTATCCCCGCCGGTCGCAGAAGTGGTCGAAAGGCTGAAATCCATGACAACGAATGTTGCCAATGTCTTTGAGAGTCGTCAACATAACAACAACGCCGTGGCAAAATTGTGGGCGCTTGATTCCTGTTTGACAGACACCCCTGATGAACTTCACTTGCCCCATGATCCGAAAAACCATCGTTCGCTTTACGCTATTCACCGCAGCAGCGGCAGGTGCTTTGGCTTGGTGGCTGGGAACTTCAACGACTGTGGAAGACAACACTCCTCTTCCACAAGGCCAGGTAAACCGGCCCGTCGGATTCGGGCGGGCATTGGTCTCGCGTTTATTTCTCAACCTGCGGCTTGATCTTAACACTTTGGACAAAGGCATCAGGGCGGCGATCCCGCCTCAGAAGATCACAAAAGAAGCACCCAAAGTGGATGCCACTCTTAAGGTGTCTGAACTCGATTTGTATCGCGTCGATAGTGACAGACTTGGTGCCACGGCAAAACTGAAAGTGGATGGCGGAGTAAAATGGGGAGTCTTCACTGCACAAGACATGGAACTGACAGCCAAAGGGGATATGGCATTGTCGCTGTCATCTGCATGGGAGTGGCAAGTTGCTCCGAACTTGACCCTCACTCTTGATAAAGTGGATGCGCGGCCAGGATTGCCAGATTGGCTTGTGAAGGGACTCCTCAATCTCGCCAGTGGTTGGTTTTTGCCTGAAATTGTTAAGGACATCCCAAAAAGCCTGCCTCCACCCAAACCAATGGTTCAGGATCTATGGAATCAGTCTCACCAGCGGATTACCGTACTAGAAGTGCCCCGCGTGGAAGTTTCTTCAGAACCTATAGCAGTATTATTGCGTCAGCCAGTTTTGGATAAAGCCACTAATGATCTCGACTTTGGCCTGGGTGTGGAAGCCCGGTTGCTCGCGGATGTATCCGCCGCACCTGTTGGCGCAGCCCCACCTGTCACAAACATAACATTACCATCCATTACTGCTGTTGACGGGTCCATGCATGACACGACGCTGCTTTTGCCCCTTATGTTGGAATTGGGCGAAGTGGAGCGCCATTTTCAAACACAAAATTTACCATGGGACGATGGCAGTATTGCGGTGTCTCGGGTCGAGCTTCGCGATAAAGATGGCACCCTCAATGTACGGGTTCATTTTGCCGCCAAACTTCCATCCGCTTTCGCGAAACCTGTACTGCGGCGTCTTTCTGGAGTTCTTTCCTTCCACGTCAAACCAGGCTGCGATCCTGCAACGGGTAAACTAAAATTCGAAAACTTTGACTTCACCCAGGCCACCGACTCTAGACTGGCGAACCTCCTTGGTTCTTTGGGACGTGAATCTCTAAAAAAACTGATTCAAAATGAACTGCCGACACAACTCGACTCTCTTCTGAAAGACATGCAGTCAAATGCACAAGCTGAGGCCAATCGTGGCGGCGCAAATTTTATTCTGTAAAAGTGGCGATCAGGTTTGGGATGGTTCAGCGGAGTTCATGTTGAGGTAAATTTTGCCGGTGCTCCACTCATCGCTTTGCTCGCAGAGCAGGGCGGAGACGAGGCGCAGGAGGG
>CAINGK010000104.1 GCA_903848465.1 uncultured Verrucomicrobiota bacterium | reverse complement strand
CCTTTTACAGAACAGACTTTACACCCCCCAGAGCAAAGAGGCGCCGAAGACGCTTTGGCCTGCGGCGCTGCTTGGCGCGAGCAATTTCTCCAATCCTGTGCGGGCGGTGCTTGGGCTTCGCCCTGCCCTCGCGCCCGCTGTCGCATCAGAGTGGAAGTGATTCGAAAGCCTAAAATCCCCACCCCCTGTCAAGTGCTGGCTGTAAGTTTATCTTGGGCCGCCATTTTGACAAATCGCCCTTCCCGTGCGTGAATACCCTTGCAGCCGAAGCTGCCACTCCTTCCAGAGTGGTGGCGCGGGGGACCCAACAACCCTGAGTCGAAAGACCCAGGGCGGGGCGAAGGAAGGTGGGTAACCACCGACCAGTCCACTTCCAAGGACCAGTCCGACAGCTAACCTCGCAGGCGACATTGGAAGGGCGATCCTATGCCCGACGCGAGTGCGCCGGAACCATGGTCTCCCTCGAACCACCGCACCCGCGAGTGGACGGGAAACCGTCTGCACACCGGGGGCTACCGAGACCCATACCCATGAACTGCCAAGAAAGCCAAAGCCCCACGATAGCGGGCTTGGTCAATGAACCCGCCTGGACCCCAGCACCAGGATTCTCCCCTCTGAGCTGGCTTCGCCCGATCTACCAACCCGGCTCCGCCTGCAGCGTTGCGCCAGCGGCAAGCCCCACACCCCGCGCTCCATGAACCCACGCCCTGAAACTCCTTTGCCAAATCTGAAAATCATCATGACTCACCATCACTTCAAAGCCCCCTGGGGCCGCACCTTGTCCATCGTCTCCATTTTTTCGACGTTATTGATGTTTGGGGTGGCCTACATGCTCACCCTTGATCGGCAGGCCCCTGGGTTTGCCATCGCCGCCGTGCTGCTCATTCCACTCAGTGCGCTGCCGTTCATCATTCGCGGGTACGTCCTCACCAAGGACGGCATCCTCATCAAGCGCCTGGGGTGGAATACCGTGCTGCCCTTTGCTGAAATGCGCTCCGTCGAAGTGGAGCCGCTCGCGCTGTGCCACAGCTTTCGCACCTGCGGCAATGGCGGCCTCTACTCCTTCTCCGGCTGCTACTGGAGCACGCAGCTCGGCCACTTCCGCGCCTACGTCACGGATCTGAACCGCACCGTCATCATCCACATGCAGCACCGCACCGCCGTGCTCTCCCCGGACGATCCCGAGGCCTTTGCCCGCGCCGTCACTTCTTACCTTCACGCCTGATTCACCTCTTAAACCCGCAACTTTGAACTTTATCATGAACTCCATTTTACCCTTCCTGTACGAGCACTGGCTCATCACATTCGCAGTCCTCAGCATCCTCATTCTTTACTTCGTCTCCTGCGTTTATATTCCTGAAAGCAAGGTCGGCATTGTCATCAAACGCTTTGCCTTCAAAAACCTCTCGCCCGGTGAAATCATCGCCCTCAATGGCGAAGCCGGCTACCAGGCCGACACGCTCGCCCCCGGTCTGCACTTCGGCTTCTGGATCGTGCAGTATCACATCGAGAAAGTACCCATGGTCCGCGTCCCGCAGGGTGAGCTGGCCTTGATCGTCGCGAAAACCGGCACCGCCATTCCTCCAGGGAGAATCCTGGCGCGCACCGTTGATTGCGACCACTTCCAGGACGCGCGTGCCTTCCTCAAACACGGTGGCGAAAAAGGCCGCCAGCTCGGCGTTATCACCGCCGGTTCGTATCGCATCAATCCCGCGCTCTTCACCGTCATCACCTCCGAGAACGCCCCACAAAATGGCCTTGATCCACGCCTGCTGCGCATCCGCCACGTCGATCCCGATCTCGTCGGCATCGTCACCACGCTCGACGGCATGCCCATTGATCAAACCGAGATCGCCGGGGCCATCGTCCCTGGACACGACAACTTCCAAAACGCGCAGGCATTCCTTGATGCCGGTGGCCACCGTGGCTTGCAGGAGCAGGTCCTCCTTAGCGGCCAATGGAACATCAACCCCTGGTTCGCGCAGATCGAGCAGGTGCCCATGTTTGAGATTCCCATCGGCCATGTCGGCGTCGTCATCTCCTACGTCGGCAAGGCGCACCTCGACATCAGCGGCCCTGAGTTCAAGCACGGCGACCTCGTGGACGTCGGGCACAAAGGCGTCTGGGGCAAACCCCTGCTCCCCGGCAAACATCCGGTCAATACCCGCATCATGCGCGTGGAACTGGTGCCCACCACCAACATCGTACTGAACTGGGCCACGCGTACGGAGGCGCATCACTTCGATGCCAAGCTCAGCAGCATCACCGTCCGCTCACGCGACGGCTTCGCTTTCAATCTCGATGTGTCGCAGATCATCCACATCGGAGCCAACGAAGCCCCCAAGGTGATCAGCCGTGCCGGTTCATTGCAGAACCTCATCGACCACGTGCTGCAGCCCATCGTCGGCAATTACTTCCGCAACTCCGCGCAGGACTACACCGTGCTCGACTTCCTCAGTGCCCGCAGCCAGCGCCAGGGCGAGGCCGCCAGCCACATCGAGGCGGCGCTGCGCGAATACGATGTCGAAGGCATCGACACGCTCATTGGCGACATCACCCCGCCAGAGTCGCTGATGAAAACGCAGACCGACCGCAAGCTCGCGGAGGAAAGCCGCAAAACCTACGAGATGCAGGAAGCCGCCGAAAAACAGCGCCAGCAACTCGTCCGCCAGACCTCCCTGGCCGACATCCAAAACCAGGTCGTCAGCGCCGAGCAGGGCGTCAACATCGCCGAACTGCACGCCACCGCCTCGGTGAAGAAAAGCGAAGGTGAAGCCGCCTCCACCCGGCTGCGCGCCAGTGGCGAGGCCGAGGCCATCCGCGCCACCGGCCAGGCCAAAGCCGACGCCTATCAAGCGGGCGTCACCGCCCTCGGCTCCGATGTCTATGGCATGCTCCAGGCCTTCCAAATCATCGCCGACAAAAACCTCCGCGTCGTCCCCGACGTGCTGGTGAACAGCGGGCAGAACAGCAGCGGCATCCTCGACGCCCTCATGGCCATGCTCACCAAGCAGCGCCTGACCCCGCCCAGCGCGAACTGATCACGGCTCCTCGCGGGCGGATTGTGGCTACAGAGCTGCAATCCGCCTTGAGTCCCCTGCGCCAGCATGGGATGCCCCCTCACCCGACCTTTGACTTCGTCTATCTCCGCTTCGCTCCGGTTCCCCGAAGGGTATCATGGGCATTGCCACACCCTCGACGGGGAGAGGGGATTCGCGTTTTGCCCGCGCGGAGTGAGGGGCCTACAAGACCATCCAGGGGCAGCCAAAAGCGGCACTCCCTCTCCCCGCCCCTGATAGACGATGTGTCAAAGCCAGTTTTCTTCGGGGAGAGGGTTGGGGTGAGGGGGCGGCGAGCAGCCACCGCCAGCATGGGATGGCCCCTCACCCAGCCTTTGACTTCGCCTATCTCAACAGCGCTCCGGTTCCCCAAAGGACGTCTGGGGCTTTGCCATTTCCTCGGTGGGAAGAGGGGGCGCTTTGTGGCCACGCACGGTGGTGAACCAGGATGACCACCATGTCATCGAATCTGCACACGCACAGTGGCTTTTGTACTCAGTTGTGATACCGGGGCGGATGAAAAAGCCTCTCATCTTCGCTTTGATCCTCGGTTGCAGCCTCAGCCTCATGCTGCTCGCCAGTTGCAGTGATGCCAGTTACATCACCCCTGCCATGACGTTTGCCTATGACGACTTCGGCAGCGAACCCATCGCCAGCAGCCTGCTTGGCCCCAAAGGCAAGGACACCCAGGTCGTCGCACGCTTTGCTTCCACGCAGATCACCCCGCCAGCGGACGGTCCCGACATCCGCTTTGTCAATACCGAGCAGGCCATGTGGTTCCTGCGCAAACAGGTACGGCAACTGCCCAAAACCGAGGAAACCGCCGCCGAGCGCCAGCGCCTCCAGAGCACCTACGGCCGCCTGTACAACGTCTATTCCACCAAACGCAGCGCCTTTCTCTCCTCCCCCTCGTCCAGCTATGGCCGGGGCGGCATGAACAAGGCGCTCATGATGCCGCCGATGCCCCCCGCAATCTGACCGCAGCGCAGCAGCAACAGCACACTCCCGGCTACCTCCACCAGTGAGTCGCGGGTGTAGTTCAATGGTAGAACACATGCTTCCCAAGTATGATACACCGCACGACTCGGAGGCGGAGCGGTTGGAAAGGTGGGGAACTTTGAGGCAGCAGTGTGCGCTGGGACGAAGGATTCTAGGGACGCGCACAGCGCTGCGTGGCGCGGCACCTCCGGGCTGGTAGGGAACCGCTTCGTCGGGTCCGTGTTTTCGGGTCTGTGACGACGCAGGCGCTCAAAAAGGTCCGCCGTCCTTGTCGTGGCCGATAGACGGGAGGGTATCACCCACTTCATTTAAGACGGGTTACTTTTGCATGTTTGCGATGCGCGGCAGGATAACGAATCTGCACACCCACAGTGGCTTTTGTACTCAGTTGTGATACCAGGGCGGATGAAAAAGCCTCTCGCGCTCGCTTTGGTCCTCGGTTGCAGTCTCTGCCTCATGCTGCTCGTCAGTTGCAGTGATGCCAGCTACATCACCCCCGCGATGACGTTTGCCTATGACGACTTCGGCAGCGAACCCATCGCCAGCAGCCTGCTTGGCCCCAAAGGCAAGGACACCCAAGTCATCGTGCGCTTTGCCTCCACGCGCATCACCCCACCAGCGGACGGCCCCGACATCCGCTTTGTCAATACCGAGAAGGCCATGTGGTTCCTGCGCAGGGAAGTACGCAAGATGCCCAAAACCGAGGAAACCGCCGCTGAGCGCCAGCGGCTCCAGAGCACCTACAGCCGCCTCTACGAGGTCTATTCCACCAAGCGCAACTCCTTTCTCTCCACGCCCGGTTCCACCTATGGCCCGGGCGTGGACAAAGCGCTCATGATGCCGCCGATGCCCCCCAGAATCTGAACGCAGCGCATTTGACAACGCCGCCGCAGCCCGCCACACTCGCTGCTGCCTTCAGCAGTGAAACGCGGGTGTAGCTCAATGGTAGAGCAGGTGCTTCCCAAGCATCATACGTCAGTTCGATTCTGATCACCCGCTCCACGCCTTGCAAAGGCTGTTGGATCGAAATCATGCCGATGGATAAACCCGGCCCCCTGAGAGCACTGCTGACCACCAACCCAAGCGGTTTCCAGTTTCCCGTACTCCATGGAAACCATGAAGAAGCAGGAGCGTTCGCGCATGCCCAGGAGCGGCGAGAAAAAGTTTCCAGGTTTCCATCCCTAGAGGGGGAAACTTGGAAACTTTTGAGCGTGGTGCAGCCAGTGGCATGACATGGCAGCACGAGGAAACAGCGCGGTCAATCCTCGCAAAGCGTCTGGGCCTGCGTGAGTCCCCTCTTCCCCCACCTAATGCCTGACATGAATGGCACTCAGTTAAGACACAGTTTGGCGCATCTGCTCCTTAGCTTCCTGACTCCTCTTGAGCCCTGAAAGGGCGGCGGATTCAGCCCAGGGCCGCCGAGCCCAGGCGAGGCCGCCCTGGGTTTCAGGAAACACGACCGGGAAGCAAACCCACATCCTCCGATACACATCAAGCCCACCAGCAGCGTCTGCATGGAACTCCGCCCCGCATGAGTTGCGCTCAGACCACCCCAAGTCTTCGAAATCCACGAACAATGCCCTTAACGGCGAACCATTCGCGCCTGACCTGCTTGTTCGAATAGCTCAGGCCAGGCTCGCTGCCACGCAATGGTATCAAGTATCAAATCGGTATCATGATACCAATCCCAAACCCCGGCGGGAGATACCAACGGCGGGCGCAGAGCATCCTTCAGCTTCACCCGTTGGAGCGTTGGACCTGTGCGCACCCGCTGGGCGGTGCGCACGCGTGAGGGACCGGGACGATCCCACTCCTCCAGAGCGTGTCCCCCTCCGACGGAGGGGGATCATCTTGATCCCTCTGGGTGTAGCGGCGGTGGGTTTCTATTCCCATTGGACAGGTATGGTACAGGGTCATGGGGTCACAACCTATATATAGGTT
>CAINGK010000103.1 GCA_903848465.1 uncultured Verrucomicrobiota bacterium | reverse complement strand
CCTTTTACAGAACAGACTTTACACCCCCCCTGTGTTTGAGGGTGTTAAAACAGGAGCACTGTTATTTATTGAGTATGAGCAATCGGCGTGACTGCCATCACGATATAATTTATATGGAAAATATTATAATGAGACTAAATTAAGTTTTATTTATTTAGCCAAACAATGCACTTTTAATAAGCAGTTATTTAGACTCTTCACGGCAAAGTCTGAGGCAATGGCCTGGCACATATTTCCACCCACCAGCCATACGGTTTATCGTTGAAGGCACCTCCTTATACCCCTACCTGCCTTCGATGGCCATTTTTCGAGCCGCATTCGGCTTGATGCGCCAGGCATTTACCTCTTGTTGAAAAGCCGCAAAGACATCGGCCCCTCCATATCTGCCGCTCACATACATTTCAGCCAGTCGCCCCATTTGCGCGGCAAGATCGGGACGCTCCTTCGCCACACGCTCTGCAAACGCGAGCGGTCCCTCGCTGGCTAAGTAGGGCGGCACGCCAGCCTTGGCCAGCCGCTGGCACAGGCGCTGCCAAGTCCGCCGCCAGGGATCGGCGTGCCGGGCAGGACGCCGTAACCACCAAGTCACAAGCAAGGCCCCCACCAGCACAAACGCCGCACTCGGAATGAGTAGCACCACTTGACTCTGACGCATTCCGACCCGCTCCAACAGACTACGTTGGGATTCCTGGTTGTAGTCAATTACCTGATTTTGCCAGTCATAGTTGACGCTGTCCCACCACAGACGCACGCGCAGTGAAGCACGCCCCCAGAGGGTGCGGCGCTGGCGTTCCGCCTCTTCGGCACCACCGGCCAGGAAGGCCCCCAGATCCACATTCACGCGATCAGGCGCGAGCGCGGCAGTGGGATCAACGCGATACCAGCCATAATTTTTCAGCCACACCTCCGTCCAGGCATGTACATCACTTTGCTTCACGATGAGGTAGCCGCCGTTATGGTAGGAGTATTCACCCCCAAGATAGCCGATGACAATGCGCGAAGGCACTCCTGCCATGCGCATGAGTGTGGCAAAACTGGCGCTGAAGTGTTCACAGAAACCGACCCGACGGCGCAGAAAGAAGTCTTCCAGTGGCTGCGCCCCTTGCCCTGGGTACTCACCTGGCTCCAGAGTGTAGCTAAAACCCTGCGTGCTGATGTAATTGAGCGCGATCTGCACCACCTGCTCGTCATTTTGCGTCACCGATTTCCAGTAATCAGTGAGCTGCTTCAGTTTGGGCGAGATGGCTGGCGGCAGTTGCAGCGCGGCTTGCCGATGGCTTTCTGGCAGATCGCGTAATGGTGGAAGTTCGAAGTTCGAGACAACCTCGAAGCGCTCTGAGTTCTGCACCGCGAAGGGGGATACAAGCGACTGATCAAATTCGGGCGACAGCGATTCATCACGCAGTTTGGCCACAAGCGGCTGATCCAGCGCAGGCAGCCAGCGTTTGCCGTGCGCTTCCAGATCAATGATCTGGCGTATATCTCCATTTCTGTTTGGACGCCGTAACTGCGGCGGATAACTCAAGCGGCCTCCACGCGTCCAGCGCAAGCCTTCGCAATTCCAGAGCGTGAGGCAACGCCAATAGCGGACCTCGTTCGAAGGGAGGGTGCCTCCTGGAAAGCGCACGCGAAAGGCCACAGCCGAGCTCTTGGCCACTTTGGCGATATTGCCGGCATCCAGAACATTATCGAGGCCGGTTTCGCCTAGGCGGCTGCGCCCGAATGCGGAACCAAGATCCAGCAGCCCACGCGGAAACACAAAGAACAGCAGCACGGCCAGAGGCAACGCTTGAGCAAACAGGATGGCAGTCACGCGCAGCGGCTCACGCACTCCAGGAATACTGCGACGAAAGCGCACCATGCACGCGGTGATACAGAGTACCACCACCACGGTCCACACAGAGCGGGAGAGGTGATTTTCCAGTAGCACCGTGCAAAAGGCGAGAAACCAGCCAATGAGCGCGAGCACTTGAAACTCTCGCGGAGTGCGACTCTCCAGCATCTTGACACCGGCCAGCACGAGCAGCATCGCGATACCCGGCTCCATGCCACCCAGTTCACCGTAATCGAAATAAACTGCCGTGGCACCTGCGATGATGACACCCACCCGAATGAACAAATGCGGCACGGCCATTTGCAGCACACCACGCCAGATCAGACACAAGGCGCATACCACCAGACCTGATGAGGCGATAAAGCCACGCAGTGGCAAGATGCCGAGCAACAACGCCACACTCAGAAATAGCAGCGGACGTTTGGGCAGAAAGGTGGACTGCTCCAAGCTCAGCACGCTGTCCGCCTTTCCCGCCTTCAATTCATTCGACGGAGCGGAGCCAGTTTCCGTGCTCGATTGCACGGACAGGGCATCCAGGCAGCGCCGGAGGTGGACCGGGCCGTGACTGGCGCGGATGATGCAGCCGGGCAGGCGGAGTTCGTAGGGCCTGCCTTCGCTCTCACAGATTTCCATCCAACGCGCCATTTGGGCTGCACGAGCCGACTCATCCAAGGTTAGTGTATTCCAGTCGAGCACCACGACGCCTTGCACCCCGCTGCTCCAGGATTTGACCATCAGCGGACCGCCGCGCGCCAATGCGCGCCAGTCAATGTGACGAGGGGAGTCACCCGCACGCCATTCGCGCAGACCGGCAAAATCATCTCCGCCCCCCGCATGTCCATGAGGGGAGGAACCCGCCGCTGCATCGCCCCTCCGTGAATCCTCTTGCGCTGGCAAGGGCAGATCACCTGCAGGTTTGGGAAATACGCGACGCACCCAGCTTGTTTCAACCACGCACTCTGCCGAGAACAGCCCCAGCGGATACACACTACGCACCATCAATTGTAGGGTGCCGCCGGCATGACGCGCTGGCGGTGGCAGTTCGACGAGCACTGCCTCACCTGTAGGAACACGCTCCACAAACACGGGTTTGGTGGCCCCCATGACGAACACTTCGAGACCACAGACCGGCAAAGCGCCCGTGGCACGCAACTCCACCGGGATACCCCTAGCGGCATCCTGCGCGGCGGGCTTGGTCCCCATCAGCCGGACATTCAGACCACGTAGATTCGCCCGCGCATGCAGCCAAGAGAGTAGCGCCATCATCGCGGTGAGCAGCGCGATCAAATGCGCGGCACCATTGGACTGCGCCTCCGCCGCATACCACATGCCCGCCACGATGGCTAGCAGCGCCAGCGTGTGTCGATTCCAGCGCACGCGCACTTTCATGGGATTATGGCACCGGGGTTTCAGCGATCAATTGCCGCGCCAGGTCGCTACCGCGCATGCCATCAGCAGCATGTTCGAGTCGATGCCCCATAACGGCCACCGCAACAGCTTGAATGTCTTCCGGCAGTACCATTACTCTGCCATTGAGCAGGGCCGCAGCACGTGCGGCGGCCAGCAGGGCCAGACCGGCACGCGGAGAAAGCCCGTGCCCCTGCACACGGCTGGCAGCCAGCAGGTCCTGCAAGTAGTCGAGCAAAGCGGGTGAGGCGTACACCGCTCGCGTCCAGGTCTGCAACTGCTGCAATTCGAGGAACGACATCGCAGGCTGGAGGGCGCGCAGGAGCTCGCGGCGCTCCTGGCCTTCCAGCAGAGCGCGTTCAGCAGTGCGGTCCGGTGCTCCGAGGGCAAGACGCATGAGAAAGCGGTCCATCTGCGACTCCGGCAGCATGAAGGTGCCGATTTGCGATGAGGGATTCTGCGTGGCGATGACGAAAAATGGCTCCGGCAGCGGATGCGTGGTGCCATCCGCCGTCACTTTCCCTTCTTCCATGGCTTCGAGCAGTGCCGATTGAGTCTTCGGTGTGGCACGGTTAATTTCATCTGCCAGCAGCACCTGCGTAAAGACCGGCCCGCGATGAAAATGAAACGCCGCCGTATCCCGGTCATACACCGAGGCACCGAGGATGTCAGCGGGCAGTAGATCGCTGGTGAACTGGACCCGGCGAAACCCCAAGCCCAGTGCCTGCGCTAGCGCCTGGGAAAGCATCGTTTTGCCGACGCCGGGCTGGTCTTCAAACAGCAGGTGCCCACGCGCCAACAAGCACGTCACCGCGAGGCGCACTACATTCTCCTTGCCCAGAATGATCTGCGACACGCGCTCGATAATGGTAGCGATTTGTTGGGACGCTTGCAGAGCGGTGGTGGCGGGCAGCATGGCGTCGGCAGGAGAATGAAATGCGCGTGAGGACACAAGAGGTGGATTGATGCGCGCAAGTGTCGTCGATTGACCAGCCGAAAAGCAAGCCTGCATTCGCTACGGCCAACAAATTACCTCTTAGATCTGCTGCAGTTTGTTCCGCTCGTTCGGTGTACGGCAGACGGGGCAGATGGTGACGGCGATCTTGCGCTTGGCCTCGCAGGCGTAGGCCGTGCCACAGATGCGGCACTGGATAGCGATGCGCCGACGATAGACCTCGCGTTTGCGGTCGCGCCAGAAGCTGTGAAACCACAGCACACAGACGGTCGTGACCCCGACGGCCATGAACAGAATGATCAAACCACCGAGAGGAATCGGAATCATGGTGTATCCCCCCCCTCCCAGCGGAAGGAAATTTCACCCCAATCGAAACGATGCAGTTCGGATGGTGTGAACCGCAGCGCAACGACCGCTGCATGCAACTGGCGCATGACTTCGGCATCTTCAACACTGCTCAGCGGCAGCGCCGTGATGACCTGCCCGGCGCTGCCAATGGCCACACGAAACTGCACACGCGTCGGCTGTGTGAGCTTGATGTCGTTCAGTTCTAAGCTGGCAGGGGCACGCTGCTCCAGCGAGGGGCTCAAGATGGCTAGGAGCTTCGCAGCGGGTGGCGCGGCCACGGAATCAACCGCACGGCGCGACACCGGCGGTAACACATCCGCCGCAGCGGTGAACAAACGCGGCTGGTGGATGGCGGTGGGGGCTGGCTCCAGCTCCCGGAGCTTGATCTCATGTCCGTCAAAAGAGGGGTGAAATGCCAGGAGCGGGCTTTCAACGGACACGGCTGAGTCGGCGTCGCTCAATAGCGCAAAGCTACGGTCCTGCGCGCGGTGGATGAGCGCCAGCTCCGCCGGATTGTTAGGATCAAGCGAGATCACATGCAGCGGCGTGACCGGCAGCCGTTGCGCTACGGGATGCACAATGCGGAAGATAAAAAAGAAAGCGGACATCGCCGCCATGAGCAGCACCAGCGCCAAGACCAACCGCATCATCGAGTGATCGCGTATGTGCCAGGCAAAGATCAGCCCATTTGCAGTGGAATGCGATTTCGTGGACATCGGCGTTTTACGCTTTGGGCGGCACGGTGGAATACGCGACTTCGTAACCGAGTTCGAGGGCGATGTTGCCGATCTCGATCACGCGGCCATGTGTCGCCTGCCTAGCGGCATGAATGATAGCGCGGCGTTCGCCCTCACGGTTGGCCTTGAGTTTCTCCCGCAACTCACCCGTGGTGATACGCACCCCATCAAAATACAGCGCATTCTCCAGTCCGGCAGGAACGGTAATGATATGGGCGCGGTCAAAACCCGTCAGCCGTGAGTTCGACTGCGGCGGCTCCACTTGAATCCCGGACTGCACCACGAAGTTGTTGTTGAGCAGGAAATACACCAGCAGCAGTAGGATGGTGTTCAGCAACGGCACGGTGTACAGCCAGGGGCTTTGCTTGGGCAGATGACTCTCGAGCTTCATGGTTGATCCGGCGATGGGCGCAGTATCGGCGGCGTAGAGTGGTTGGGCCAGCCGAAATTGCACCACGACCACTTATCCCTTCATCCCGCGACCACGTGACTTGGAGAGCGGCGGCGCGGCTTCCGCTGGGCGGAATTCCACGATGTTGTCGGTGCTATTGGCGTCTTCAATCAGATTCACGATCTCGATGCCCGCACGTTCCAGATCATGCATCAGGGAGCGGGCGCGGGCGCTCAGAAAGGCAAAGGAGAGATAGGCCGGAATCGCCACGACCAGACCGAGGGCCGAGGTGATCAGGCTCTGATACACACCGCGCGCCACATCCGCTTGGGTCGCGATTCCATTGGCGGAGGAGAGGCTGGTAAAGCTGTCCAGCAGACCAATCATCGTGCCCAGCAGGCCGATCAGCGGCGCTGCGTGTGCGATGGCGTTCAGAATGCCGAGAAAGCGCTCCAGCCGTGGCACCTCAAGCTGACCCGCCTCCTGGACGATTTCCTTGAGCTGCTCACGCGGGGCATGGTGCCGGAGCAGCGCCGCGTGGATCACGCGCCCGGCGGGCACCCGCGTCGCCACACACTCCTGTAGCGCTTCGGCGAAGTTTTTGCGGCGGATCAGAGTGGCCAGTCCGGCCAGGAACTCACCGATGTTCATGCTCGCCCGGTGAAAGTAAGCCAGACGTTCGATAAAAATAGCTCCGGCGAAGCACAGGCACCCGATCAGGAGCCAGACGAGCGGTCCGCCTTTGGAGATAAGATCTATCATGAGCCTATAATCAGAAAGTGATGAATGATACCTGACACATCACGCCAGTTCGGGAGACGTGAAATACCAAGCATGTTTTATGCCGAGACTGATTGATTGTAAACACTGGAAATTAACCGGATGGATGGGCGGAGGTCAAGAAGAGGAAATTGCCCAGGGCTGACCCAAAGGTGCCCGCAGCCCCCTCCAGCGTGACATTCATACCAAAACCCATCACCTCCCAGCCTTGATTCCCCTTCCCGAACCCGCTCCAATGCCTGCATGAAACCTTTCGATCTCCAGGTCAATGGCTACGCCGGCACCGACTTCAACGGCGACAATCTCACCGCCGAATCCCTCCACCACGCCTGTGAGGCCCTCGCGGAAGACGGATGCGACAAAATCCTGGCCACCTTCATCACCGATGAAATCCCCACCCTGGAGCGCCGCATCGGCAAACTGGTCGAACTGCGCGAAAAGGACGAACTCGCCCGCCGCCTCATCACTGGCATCCATATTGAGGGGCCGTTCATCAATCCCATCAAAGGCTACGTCGGCGCACATCCGCCCCAGGCGGTGAAGCCTGCTAATGTGGACGACGCCAAGCGCCTCCTCGCCGCCGCCGGGGGGCTCGCGAAACTCGTCACCCTCGCCCCTGAGCACGATGCCGGGAGCCAAACAACGGCCTTCCTGGCCTCCCAGGGCGTCACCGTTTCCGCCGGCCATTGCGATCCCTCGCTCGATCAGCTCCGCGCCGCCTGCGATGCCGGATTGACGATGTTCACCCACCTCGGCAACGGCTGCCCCATCCAGATGCACCGCCATGACAACATCATCCAGCGCGCCCTCAGCCTGCACGACCGCCTCTGGCTCTGCTTCATCCCGGATGGCGTACATGTGCCCTTCTTTGTGCTGAAAAACTGGCTCGCCAGCATCGGCCTGGAACGCACCATCTTCGTCACCGACGCCATCTCCGCCGCCCGTCTCGGCCCTGGCCGCTACACCCTCGCTGGATGGGACATCCTCATCGGCGACGATCTCGTCGCCCGCTCACCCGATGGCACCCATTTTGTCGGCAGCACCGTCACCGTGCCGAGGATCAAGGCGAATGCGGTTGCGGAGTTGGGGATGAGTGAGGCGGAGTTGAAGCAGGTGCTGGATGTGAATCCAAGGTTGGCGATCACGGGATAGCCCATTCAAAACTGCCGCCATGAACCAAACAGCGCACCGCTTCTTTTCTCACTGAATTTTTTTTGTGGCCCTTGGTAGTGATTGTCATTCACACATTGAAACATGACTAACCCACTGCCCTGGCTCGAATCCCATCGCGGACGCTACACCGTCGTTCGCTGGCTGTTTCCACGCCTGCTGGCGGGTGTTTACCTCATCGCCTTCATTTCGTGGGGGGTGCAGTATGACGGGCTGGTGGGGGAAAACGGCGTCATGCCAGCGAAGAACTTGCTCGAAAACGTCCACGCCTTTGAAGCGCGCGAGCACCAGACGCTCTTCTGGCAGATGCCTAGTGTGTTTCACTGGCATTACAGCGATGCCTTTGCGCATGGCTGCCTGATCACTTGCTGCGTGCTGGCCGTGCTCGTGATGGCGGGGGTGGCACAGGGGCCGCTGCTGGCGCTGCTGTGGTTTGGGTATTTGTCCTTCGCCACCACGGGAGACATCTTCATGGGCTACCAATGGGATGCGCTGTTGCTGGAGGCAGGATTTCTTGCGCTATTCATCGCGCCGTGGCGTTTGTGGTCGTGGCGCGGCCCGACGGAGCCGCCACGCGGCTCGGTCTTCCTGCTGCACTGGCTGCTTTTCCGCCTGATGTTTCTTTCTGGATATGTGAAGATAGGGGGCGGAGACCTGCCCTGGCAGGACATGACGGCGCTGCTCTACCACTACGAAACGCAGCCGCTGCCGAATGGCTTAGCCTGGTGGGTGCATCACTGGCCGCGCTGGTTTCACGTGGCGAGTTGCTGGATCATGTATGGCATCGAGCTGGCGCTGCCGTTTGCCATTTTCCTGGGCCGCTGGGGGCGGCTGGCTGCCGCGCTAGGCTTTCTCAGCCTGATGGCGCTAATCTTCGCCACGGGAAATTATAACTTCTTCAATCTGCTCACTGCTGCGCTCGCCCTCACCCTACTGGATGATCGCTGGTGGCCGCAGCGTCTCCGCTCCTGGCTGAGAATCGAAGCCGATTCCCCACGCCCATCTTTCAAACGCTGGACGCAATGGCCTGCGCTGGCAGCAATCGCGCCGGTGGTGCTGTTCACCCTGCTGGCGGCGGATTCCTTCCTCGCGGGACGCATTCCCCACTTCAAGCCAGTGCTCCCCGCTGTGCTGCACGAGCAACTCGACGCCCCCATCGCCCGCACGCGCTTATTCAACGCTTACGGCCTGTTTCAAGACATGACTGAGGAGCGTCCCGAGATCATCATGGAAGTCAGCGATGACGGCGCGCTGTTCCTGCCACTGGATTTCAAATACAAGCCCGGCGATCCCAAGCGCCGCCCACCCTTCATCGCCCCGCATCAGCCACGGCTGGACTGGCAGATGTGGTTCGCCGCGCTGTATCCCGGCTACGATCCGCAGCGCGATGCCAACCCGAACTCCCCCATGCACTGGTTCGGCCAATTCTGCACCGCCCTGCTACAGCACAAGCAGCCCGTATGGGACCTGCTGGAGCCGCCGCCCTTCCCCATCGACAAAATCACACACATCCGCGCCAGGACCTATCGCTATCATTTCACCCGCCCGGAGGTGCGAAAAGTCTCCGGCGAATGGTGGGAACGCGAGCAAATCGGCACTTTCAGCGGCAAGATGTCGCTCAAAGTCCCGACACGCTGAATCATTCATCAATTCATATGCCACATTCTCCTTGCGTCCTTCTCAGACTGCGGCACTATCGCGACCCCTCGTTCGGTTGCGGATGAGGGACCAACCTTCGGGGCGTAGCTCAGCCTGGTAGAGCGCTTGCTTTGGGAGCAAGAAGTCGTCAGTTCGAATCTGGCCGCCCCGACCATACAACACTAGTATGGCACCCGTTTAAAATGGGTTTTTGATTGCTATTTGTGCTATTTGCACGGCTATTAGCACAGCCTGCTAAGCACAAAAT
>CAINGK010000102.1 GCA_903848465.1 uncultured Verrucomicrobiota bacterium | reverse complement strand
TGAGTTCGTCGATGGTGCGTACGCACAGGCCGCAGTAAGCAGCCACTTGTTTGCGATTGATCTTCCCGGCCAGAAGGCTGGAAGCGGTGGTGTTCGAGGGTGATGAGTGATTCATACCCTATTACAGCTTGGGCCAGATTTGCAGAAGTCAAAATAAATGTTGCAGGATGTTGCATGCATTGGTTCCTACGGCTGTCTATTCTTTTCTTCCGGTATTACGCGGTAGTTTGTGGTATGTATTGGCGTGGAGTTGAAATCACGCATGTAGCGGTGGATGAATCGGAGGCGGCAGCGCAAGGAAAGAGGGGGCGCATTGAGGCATCCGTGCGCGCTGGGACGAAGGATTCTAGGGACGCGCACAGCGCATCCCTACCCGCCTTGCGTGTCGCGGCTGCTCAGGGCTGGTGGCTACCGTGATTTCGGGTCTGTCATGGCGCAGGCGCTGAAGAAGGTCCGCCGTTCTTGTTGTGGCCGAGAGACGGGTGCGCGTCTCTTACTTCTTCGCCACCACGGTCAGCCAGGGGTGCGTGTCTGCCATGATGAGCAGATCGCCGCGTGGTTCGGTGAAGGGAATGGCATAGGTCGCGGTGACCGTCTCCACGGCATCCGGCGCGCTGGTGAGGATCTCCACGGCAAAGGGGGCTTGGTTCGCTGCCACATCGGCTGCGGCCTTGAGGGTGAGTTTCACCTCGCCGCCTTTGGCGGGCACATCGACGCTCTCTGCCGTGACGCCTGCGGGCAATTGCGCGGCCTGCGCTTTGATCTTGCCTGTATAGGTGCCGTTCGTTTTCACCGTGAGCTTCACTTCCACCGTCTTGCCCGCCTCCAGGCGATAGGCGTGCGTGTCGAGCGTGGCAGTGAGCGAGGGCGCGAAGGGTTTCACGCTCAGCTCATACAGATGATCGGCGCTGCCATGCTGGAAGCGATCGGCGATGACCAGTTTGAATTCGCCATCCTTCGGTGCTTTCCAGCGCAGGGTGGGATCGAGACTGTCCTTGTCTGCATCATCCGCCTGCTGCAAGGATTTGCCGGCTTCATCTTCGATCCGCAGCGTGGCGTCCAAGGGACTGCGCAGGCGCTGGGCGCGCACGCTGATTTGCAGGTCGTCCCCTTTCTTGGCGGTGAAGGTGTAGCGATCCTCTGCAGCGGGCTTGCTGAGGCAGCCAATGACCACCGCAGGCAGCGTGAGTTTTCCTGGCTCGGTCAAGACCGGCACCAGCTTCGGCTCATCCGTGACCGTGAGGCGATAGACGTGATTGGCACTGCCTTTGAGCGCGACATCGGCTGCAGGCGGATGCGCAAACGCGAACAACTGCACAAACAGTGTGCCGTCTGCGGTGGGCGTGAATTCAATGCGCGGATCGAGATTGTGCGAGTCATGCCCAGCGGCGATCTCAATGCCACGGTCATTGAGCAGTCGTAGCGCGGGGTCCATCGGTGAGCCAAGGGCGTAGCCGTGTAGCTCCAAGCGGATGCGCTTGCCCTTCTGCGCGCGAATGGGAAAGGTATCGACATCGCCCACTTTTTCCAGCACACCATTGAAGGTCACGTTCATCCGTGCTTCGGCCTGCTTCAGCTCGGCCAGCGTGTCGTTGGGTTCCTTCTCCAGCACTTCTTCGAACTTGCCCACCTCAATGATGCGCGGCGGCGAGGCATCGGATTCGTTGTAAAGACGCACCAGAAAGGGACCAGGCACCGCATCTTTGGCGATGCTCAGAAAGCACTTGTTGGGCTTCTCCCCACCCAGCACCACCACATGCGGATCGCTGCACCAGCCCAGCCAAGTTCCCTTCTCCAAGCCCTTGCCGTTGGCTTGCGCTTCGACCCGTGCGCCGACTTGACCGCCTGCGGGGAAAAGGCTGTCGAAAGCAGGCGCTGCTGCAATGACGAATGACGAATGCAGAATGACGAATGTCCAGAGTGCTCTGACATTCGTCATTCGACATTTGGCATTCGTCATTCTCCCCCTCATCACGCAAACAGCTCTTTGATCGGCCTACCGCCATTGATCAACTGCACTGGACGCCCGCTGCTGGTGTGCAGCACCTGATGTGGATCAATGCCGAGCTTTTGGTAGAGCGTCACGGCGAAATCTTCTGGCGAGTAGATGTTGTCGCTGGCGTAGTAGCCCTTGGGATCGGTGGCACCGACGATGCCGCCGCGTGGGACTCCCGCGCCTGCGAAGAGGATGTTCATCGCGCCTGGCCAGTGGTCGCGGCCCGAGTCCTTGTTGATCTTCGGTGTGCGGCCAAATTCTCCCAGTGCCACGACCAGCGTGCTCTCCAGCAGGCCACGGCGATCAAGATCAGTGATGAGCCCGGCCATGCCTTGGTCAAACTTGTTCATGAACTCGCCTTTGCAGAGCTTAAACAGATCTTTGTGATGGTCCCAGCCGCCGTAGTTCACGGTGACAAAGGGCACGCCAACCTCAACGAGACGACGCGCCAGCAGCATGCGCTGGCCCACATCGTTGCGGCCGTAAAGATCGCGCGTCTTGTCGTCTTCGAGCGAAATATCAAAGGCTTCCTGCGCAGGCTTCGAGGCGATCAAATCGACCGCCTGGCCGTAGAAGGTGTCAAAGCTCACCGCCGGGTCTTCCGCCACGGCATCATTCAGACGCTTCATGCGGTCCAGCGAATGGCGCAGTTCGCGACGCGCCAGGCCACGTGCATCGCTGATGTCGGTGGGCAGCACCACATCGCGCACTTTGAAGCCCTTCGAGTTCGGATCGCCACCCGCGACGAATGGCGCATGCTCGGCACCGAGGAAATTGGGGCCGCCGCTGCGAGTGATGCTAGGCAGTGTCATGTAGGCAGGCAGGCCGTTTTTGATACCGCGCTTGTAGCTCACCACGCTGCCAAAGGAAGGATGAAAGGTCACGAAGGCACCGCAGCCCACGGGCACCGGTGTCGGCGCGCCGGTCATCATGTAATGATTGCCGCCGCCGTGATTGGGGTCCTTGTGCGTCACGCTGCGCAGCACGGTGAATTTGTCCGCTGCTTTGGCCAAATGCGGCACGCTTTCGGAGAAGCGCACGCCAGGGACGCTGGTGGGGATGGTGCCGAATGAGCCGCGGATCTCACTCGGAGCATCCGGCTTCGGATCAAACATCTCGTAGTGCGAGGGGCCGCCATCGAGCCACACCAGAATGCAATTCACCGGACGCGACAGCGAAGGCTGCGGAGCCTGCGCTGCCATGGCCCGCGCACGCAGCAGATCCGTGAAGCCCATGCCACCGCCAGCAGCGGTGAGACCGAGCTTCAAGAAATCACGCCGCAGGTGACCGGCGCAGTTGTGGGTGATGCGAGACATTCGTGGAACAAAGCGAGACGTGGAAATTACGCTGCGGCCAGGGGGTTCTTGCGAAATCGAACAAAAGTATCAGTTCCGGTGATTATTGATCCGGCATCATTCATGATGGCGAGTCTCGCTCATGAATCCTGAGTTCATTGTGAACCACGCGCATCACCCAACCTTCAAAAGCAACCCGCACAAAATGAAGGTGACTATGCGTAGCAATCTAAGCCCGGAGGGCTGGCACAATAATAGCCGTGGGTGCTAACCCACGGTAGGCCGACCAACCGCCGTTGCAGGCTAGTGGAACCGCGTAGCGGTGACACAAATCTCCGCCCACCCCCAGCGCATTCGCTATAGATAGACGCAGCCAATGTATCACAGCGTATACTCTACCTCCGCCTAGTGCCTGCGGAGCGCAGCGAGATGTGTCACCGCTGCGCGGTTCATCGGCATTCGACAGTTATGGGCGGCACATTTCCGTGGGTTTCACCCACGGCTATTGTTGTGCCAGCCCTCCGGGCTTGCTGAGACGAAAAGGACAGCGTGAGCTTCAGATGGAGTGGCGTGCGCTTGGCCACCAGGCTGGTTGATTGTCATCTGCCGTCCATCACAAAGCTTCAAAAATCCCACCACTCAAAATGAAAGTTTGCGATACGCGCAGCATAGATCGCTCTGCTGGCATCTCGGTGCCTTCCAGAACGAGCTAAAGCTCATGACTACTTTCCTCAATGATTAAACACAAACTCCGCCGAGTTCAGCAAACTCCACAGCACATCCTCAATCGCCGTTTGCCGGTTCGCCACTCCCACATCCAGCGCCTTGCCAGCTATCGTGGCCTCCTCGGCGGTGGGTAGGCGTGAGTAGCAGGCGAGGTAGAGTTCTTCCAGGATCTGCTCCGGCTTCAGCGTGCTCCTGGCCAGTTCATACGCACGACCTCCTCCGGCGCTAATTTTCCCTTGCAGGATGGTCGAATTCATCATGTGTAGCGCCTGCACCACACTCGGCTTGGCATCGCGTTCGCAGGGGCATTCGGAGCTGGCATTGGGGCGGCCAAAGGCGTCGAGGAATTCACTCTCCAGCTTGTGATTCCAGGTTTGCTTCGCCAGCGAGCCACCCGGCATGCCGTTGAAATAAAAGTGGGTGCCGGTTACGGAGCCGACGGCATCCAGCAAGGTTTCCGCAGGGAGTCGGCGGCGATAGCTGCGGCTGTAGTTTTTCAAATCGGCAATGTTCGTCTCGTTCGGCAGACTACTGAGGCGATAGGTCTGCGACAGCATGATGGTGCGCATGAGGTGCTTCAAATCGTAGCCGTGCTTCACGAAATCCTGCGCCAGCCAGTCGAGCAGCGGGGCGTTGGTGGGTGGGTTCGAGGCGCGGAAGTCATCCACGGGATCGACGATGCCACGGCCCATGAAACTGGACCACACGCGGTTCACGATGGCAGGCGCAAAGTAGGGATTGTGCGGGTTCGTCATCCAATCGGCCAGCACGGCGCGCGGGTCCTGCGTTTCAGCGATGGTGATTTCCTTATCCGCAGGCGGGCGTGGTTTCAGCGTGGCCTTGGTGACGGGATGCTCGATGCCTGCATTCCCTGGCGCGAACCACATCTGCTCAGGCTCGCCGCTGATCGGCGCGGAAATCCCCTGCCCTTTGCGCTTCATCTGTGTGAAGAACGCGGCCATCTGGTAGTAGTCGGTCATATCCCACTTCTCCGTCGGGTGGTGATGGCACTTCGCGCATTCGAGGCGCACGCCGAGGAAGATCTGCCCGACAAAGGTGGCGGCATCCACCGGGTCGCGTTTGTCACGCCAGATCGCCACGGGGCCGTCCTGATGCGTGTTGCCTTGGGCAGTGATGAGTTCGCGCACCAAGCGATCCCAGGGCTTGTTCTCGCGGAAGCTCTGGCGAATCCACTGGTCCAGCAGATAGACCGGCTTCACGCCGACGCGCGAGGGATTCGGACGAAGCAGGTCGCCCCACTTGATGGCCCAGTGGTCGGCCCACTCAGGGCGCTGTAGCAGCGCATCGACCCACTGCTCGTACTTCTTGGTGTCCTTGTTGGCAGCAAAGGCGCGCGCTTCATCCACCGTGGGCAGCATGCCGATGGCATCCAGCGTGCTGCGGCGCAGAAACTCCGCATCCGTGCAGTCGGCGCTGGGCAGATGGCCGAGCTTTTGCAGGCGTGCATACACGAGCTTGTCGATGTCATTGCGCACGGTCAGCTTCGCGTAGCGTTCCGGCGGCAGCAGCTTGTCCGCAGGCACCGCCACACGCGAGATGGCCACCTGCCCCATGTAACGCGCCACGATCACCGTCTCACCGCTTTCGCGGGTGGTCTTCATGTGCCCGGCTTCATCCACCGCAGCGATGGATTTCTCGGACGAGATGTAGTCGGTCAGGCCTGTGACATCACGCGTGGTGCCGTTGCTGTACTTTGCCGTGACCTGCAAAGCTCCGGCGTCATTCTTACGGTAGGTCTTTTCCACCGGCTGCACTTCGATGCCTGTGAGCGCTGGCTGCCCTGGCGTTTCATACGGCATGCCCTGGCGAATCCACTCCGCGATGGTCTTGGCCGACTCCGAGTCCGGCTCAAATCGCTGCCCGCCTTCGTGCTGCACGCGCACCACGGACTTTTGCAATAATAGGCTATCTTCTGGTAGTGCCGGGAACACACGCCGACCGCGCGAATCCTTCACCAGCTCCATGTAGTCGCCCTTCGGATCGTAGGCAAAGATGGAGAGCTTGAAGCCCGCCTGCCCCGAAGACTTCGCATGGCAGCTCCCCAGATTGCACCCCGCCTTGCTGAGCACGGGCAGGATGTCCTGCGTGAAAGACAGCGCCTTGGGATTCGGCGTGGCAGGCACCGCCGCAGGGCCGTTCAGCTTGGTGAACTTCTGCTTCTCATCGAGTTGGAACACATCGCCTGCGTCCGTAGCAGCAAAGACGTTCTTGCCATCCGCCGTCACCACAGCGGCATTCGGCACGGCTTCGAGCGTGCCGATGCGCTTGTCCGTGCCCGAGGTGAAGGCCAGGCGCACGCCATCGTGGGTTTTCAATTCGGTGACGCGATGCACGCTGCCGTTGTCATTGAAGTAGGTCAGACTGGTGGAATCCGGTGCCCACAGCAGCGCATTCACGGGTGCAGATTTATCGCCCAGCAGCATCAGCATTTCCTTGCTAGCGATGTCCCAGACTTTCAGGTCTTTGTCCGCACTGCCGGTGGCCAGCCATTTGCCATCCGCACTGAAACCCAGCGCCACGATGTGGCCCACATGTCCTTCAATACGCGCCGTTTCCTTCAGCGTGGCCGCATCCCACACCTTGGCCAGATTGTCCGCACCCCCGGTGGCGAGCTGCTTGCCATCGCGGCTCATCGCCAGGCTCAAAACATTGTCCGCATGCGCCTCCACGGTTTGTGCAGGCTTCGGCTCGCCTAGCTTCCAGCGATGCAGCAGGCCCTTCAAACTCGTAGCTCCATCCGCGAGAATCAACGTGGCATGATCTGGTAGAAAAACCATGCCCGTGACACGACCTTCCAGAGACGCATTTAAAGTATGCGCCAGCCCCCAGGCCTGTTCTGTAGTCCCGGCTTTAGCCGGTTCCGGTGGCTTGGAGTTCGGCACCTTCCAAACTCGCACCATCCGGTAACCACCCGCTGCCAGCAGCGCGCCATCCGCACTCCACGCCAGCGACTGCACCACGTCCTTGTGTCCCTCCAGCGTCGCCACCACTGGCATGTCCTTGGCCGTCACATCACGAATTTGCACCTGATTGCCACGCCCGACCGCCAGCAGCTTGCCGTCCGTGCTCAGCGCCAGCGCCACGGCAGGCGTGTGGCCAGCAGGCAGCGCCCCCAGTTTGTCCGCAGGCGTCAGCTCGCCGAACTGCTTCAGCGCCGCATCATCCCAGGCCGCGCCCGCATTCACCCAGGCTTTCAGCAGATTGATCTGCTTTTCCGGCAACTGCTTCTTCGGCGGCATGTGCGCATCGCCGGTGTCATTCAGCGCCTTGATCAGCGCGCTATGGTCCGCATCGCCCGCATTCAGCGCCGCCCCGTTCTCGCCGCCCTTCAGCGCCAAGTCCCGCGTCTCCAGCGACAGCCCGCCCTTCTTTTTCTCCACATTGTGGCAGCCCAGGCACTGCGTCTTGAGCAGCCCCATCGCCTGCGCCGGATGCACCTTCGCCACCTCCGCCGCGAGAGAGGAAGTGAGCAGGACAAAAGCAAGAGCATGGCGACAGTGAATCATGAGCGTCGTAAACTACGGACGTTCATGCATTTGTCTTACCGTGCTCATCCTCCAGTTCCGCTTTTGCTGCTTGCATCCGTGCTGCCATAATTCTTTGAGCTTCTGCCCGATCATCATCAACCCAACGGACATCGGAAGTAGGAATGAATGTTCCGCCGCAGGTGCATTGGGCTCCGGCATTCGATTCGCTAAAAGCGCTGCACGATTGACAAATTGAAGCCTCTTCCATTTTCTTTAGCTCAGAACGGCGCACATCTCGGAATAATCCGATTCCAAAAAAGAGACCGACGAAGATCGCCATGCCAAAGCTCATTGGCCGAGTCGTTGCGCCTGCAAACATCTGAAATTGGGGGTTCAAAGAGACCCCAAAATAGAGACATGCGGTCAACACGATGCAGGCAGCAGCCCCAATGATAAACGCGAAGCGATTGGCTTGGGATCGAGAGCGATTTGCCCAGGCTATCCTTTCTTGAGGTGTTCTTTCGATCCACATACAGTTGATGTAATTCCGATTATTTACAGAAGGCCAGTTTTGTCGAGCAATGGGTCGTGGTTATTTGTATTTGGCTTTGCGATTTTCATTCACCCAACCCAGCGCAAGCGAGGCGGCAAACAGTCCCACAAAGATCGCGCCCACCACCCACAGCGGCTGGGTGGCTCCGATGAGAAACTGCAAGGGCTGCCGGGGCAGCGGCAGGGCGTGAATGAGCAGCAGATGCACGACGTAGAGCAGCAGCGATTCCCTTCCCGCGAGTCGTAGCCAGCCAGTGGCAGCGCTGAGGCGATCCGCCACACAGGCTACTAGCACGGCGGCCATCATCACCCAGCCGAGGCGTTCGAGAAAGAACTCGGGGGGGCCGCCGGGCCAGGGCGAGTAGGGCTGTGCAAAGGCGAGCAGCGCGCCGAGGACCAAGACCAGCGCAGCGTGGCGATCCGCCCTGCCGCTCCACAGTCCACGCGTGAGGAATCCGGCAAGACCGAAGCCCACCCAGGGGAAGAGTGCGAACAAGGAGCCTTGGTTGCGGTTGAAGTACTGGTCGATGAACAGCAGGCCGGTGTGCCAGCTTTCCGCTGACTTTTGCAAACCGACAAACAGCACCATCAGCACGGCCACCACCGCATGTCGCCAGTGGCCAAAGCGCTCCGCCACCAGCATGAGCATGCCGCTGATGGCAAGGCAGTGCAGCACATTGACCGTGCAGGCAGCACGCCAGGCCTGCGCATGAAGCAAGTCATTCCACGGGACGTACATCAGGTAGGCGATGAGCAGCACCAGCAGCAGTCGTTTCAACGCGGGCAGCGCAGGCTTGGGTGCTGCCGCCGTCACATGCGCGCGCACATACCCGGCGATCCAGAAGAACGCGGGGGCGATGAGTCCGTGGTAGTAGCTCAGTTCGTGAAACCACGCGGTGGTTTGCAGTCCGGCATCGAGAAAGGTGTTGGCCGCATGCGTCCAGACCATGCCGAGCACGGCCAGACCACGGAAGAGATCAAGCCAGAGGAGACGTTTGGTAGAGGGGGCCACGTGGAGAGGATTAATGAAATGGATCTTTAACACGAATGCAGAGGAATGACCGCGAACAAGCGCGAATCAGAGTCAAACCCAGCACCATTCGTGTGAATTCGCGGCCATTCATCTTCATTCGAGTTGGAGGCATCGGTGCTGTCACTGTCTTGATGCTGCATAACGAATTTGTTTTCATTCACAAGATGTCACGATGGGGTGCGTTGGTTAAAGCTTCCGATTCCCACCATGAAGTCAGCCATCCTGCTCTCCCTCCTCATCGCAAGCTCCGTGCCTGCCGCCGAAGTTTTTGAAGCCGCGCTCGGTCGTGAAACAGAGCTGCCCAAAGGCAAGGAAGCCGACGGCATCCTGGGCGACTTCGTGCTGCGCAGCGACAAGGTGGAGGCGCTGATCTCGCAGAACTCGCCCAACCGCAAAGCCAACATGAGCACCTTCTACGGTGAAGATGGCGTGACCCCCGGCTGCCTCTATGATCTGACGCTGCGCGGCGCGAACAACGACCAACTCGTCATCTACGCCCCCTGCGGCCACGGCTTCGTGAGCTACGTCAAAAAGGTGGAAGCCAAGGAAACTGGCAGCGCTGCGGTGGAGTCCGTGACCACAGCGGCCAAGAACGGCGGCGTCTTCAAGCGGCACGAATACCGCGTGCAGGACGGCGTGCAGGGCATCTTCATCACCACCACGCTGCGCAACGAAACCCAGGAGCCGCAGAAGACTTTTACGAAATCCGACTTCACCCGCTTTGACTCCACCGGGACAACCACGGACGACATCTACTGGACGGATGCCATCAATCCCGCGCACAAGTGCGGCTACGCGGTGGGCACGCTCAGCGTCAAAGGCGCGGAAAAGATCGCGGACACCCTGGATCTGAAACCCGGACAGGAGGTCGTCATCTCACGCTTCTTCGCCGTGGGCACCTCGCCTGCGCAGGCGGTGGGTGAGGTGCGCTCGGTGAAGGGCGACAAGCTGGGCCACGCCACTGTCCAGATCAACGAACAAGGGATAAAGGGTGTCTCCTCCGCGACTCTTCTAGTGCCTGATGGCGATAATAAAACGATTCCCGCATATCCTGATCAAGAAGGTTTTGTCCGTCTGAAGCTGCCAGTAGGCGAGGCAGTGCTCACGCTGCAAGACTTGGGCCGTAGCTCAGGCACACTCACGTTCACCGTGAAGCCCGCTTCTCCTACGACCGAAGACCTGGTGGTTCCGTTCGTCGTTCAGCCCGCCGCCCGCATCCGCTTCGACATCACCGATGAATCCGGCAAACCCACGCCCTGCAAAGCGCACTTCGCCCCACTGGACAAAGACGCACCGAAGCTCGATCTCGGCCCCAAGTGGCGCGCGCATGGCTGCGTGGACCAATACATGAGCGAGAATGGGCACTTCACTCAGGCACTGCCGCCGGGCAAGTATCGCGTCGTGGTCGTGCGCGGCCCGGAGTACTCGCATCTGGAGCAGGAAGTGACAGTCGAAGCGGCCAAGGAATTCGTCTTCAAAGGCACGCTCAAACACCTGGTCGATACCAAGGGCTGGATCAGCGCCGACTTCCACAATCACAGCACGCCCAGCGGTGACAACGTCTGCGACACCGATGGCCGCTTGATCAACATCGCCGCAGAGAATGTGGAATTCACCCCCACGACTGAGCACAACCGCTTTTACGACTGGGAGCCTACGATCAAGGCGCTCGGCCTGGAGTCCTACATCAAGACCGTCAAAGGCATCGAGCTCACCGGCAGCCGCCAGCACGTCAATGCCTTCCCGTTTGAACCCGAGCCGCTCAAGCAAAACGGCGGCGCGCCCGATTGGAATGACGACCCACGTATCACCGTCCTCACTCTGCGCCGCTGGCAGGGCGAGCGTGCAGATCGCTGGATTCAGTTCAATCACCCCGACCTCTCCAACATGTTCGTGGACCGCGACAGCGACGGCATTGCGGATGGTGGCTTCGTCGGCGTCGGCAGCATGATTGATGGATCGGAAGCCGAAAACGGCCCCGGCACCGACATCCTCGCGGAGTCGCCCTTCCGCCTCAGCCGCCCAGCAGGCGCGCTGGCCATGAAGGTCACCCCCGTGCGTGAGTTCGTCTGGCGTCAGCTCTTGAACCAAGGGCTGCGCGTCACCGCCGTTGGCGTGGCGGATGCGCACTCGGTCTATGGCAATGGCGTCGGCTGCTGGCGCTGCTACCTGCCTAGCAGCACCGATGAACCGGCGAAGATCGACTGGGCGGAACTCGCCCCGCATGCCAAGACCGGCCACCTCGTGCTGAGCACCGGCCCCTTCCTCGAAGTCACCACGCAGAACGGCAAGATCGCCGGAGATGACGACCGCGCTACGGGCGGCATTGATCTGAACGTCCGCGTGCAATGCACCGACTGGATGGACATCGACCGCGTGCAGGTGCTGGTGAACAGCCGCCCAGACCCCAAGCTCAATTTTACCCGTGCCTCCCACCCACAGATGTTCAAGGACGGCGTGGTGAAGTTTGACCAGAAGATTCACGTCCCGCTGGAACAAGACGCCCATCTCATCGTCGTGGCCATCGACGAAGACGGCGATCAAAAAACCTGCTACGGCACCAGCGATTATGGCAGGATGCGCCCCTGCGCCTACAACAACCCCATCTACGTCGATGCCGACGGCAGCGGCTTCAAACCCAATGGCGACACGCTGGGTTTCGACCTGCCAACCGGTGGCCTCAAAGTGGACGCCGCGAAGGAGAAGCTCATGCGAGCCGGACTGCTCAAAGACAGCCCGCCATCTGCTGCACCAGCGCCTGCACCGCCTGCTGCGGAGCCGAAGAAGAAAAAGAAGAAGTGATGGTGGGCCATGCGCAGGTGTACGGCTAGCTGAGCACTCTTCGCACCTTGCTCTTTGCACAACTCATGGCAATTTCGCGCAATGAGCACGCTCACGTTGGAACTCAATGATTCGCTCTTTGCCCGGCTGCTGTCAGCCAGCAAGGCACGCAATCTCCCCCCTGCGGAACTTGCGCGTGAAACACTCGAACACACTCTGGCGGCGGTCCAGCTTCCAGAAGAAGACAATAAACCGAGCGCGTATGATCTGATGAAAGACGGGTTTGGCTGTGTTGACAGCGGTTTGACGGATCTTGCCAGCAATCCAAAGCACCTGGAGGGTTTGGGCCGGTGGCGCAGCTAGTCCTGCTGGATGCAGGCCCGCTCGTGGCAGTTTTGGACAAACGGGAGCAATGGCATGCCTGGGCTGTCGCGCAGATGAGCAAGGTGCAACCACCGCTCCTGACCTGTGAGGCTGTCATCACCGAAGCTTGCTTCCTACTTCAACAGCACCCTTCTGCGCTGCGCCAACTCCATCAGTGGGCGGCGCAGGGATTGATCAAGCTGCTGCCGCTTCCGGAAGGCGGCCCCGTTTCCACATTCGCCAGCATGCAGCGTTACGCCAACGTCCCCATGTCCTTTGCCGATGCCTCTCTGCTACTGCATGCCGAGTCCCTGCCTCAGACTCGCATTTTCACCTTGGACAAAGACTTCACCATCTACCGCCACGCCGATGGTTCGCCGCCCATCCTGCTGGCTCCTTTCGCCGAATGAATCCTGCTCCCCCCTCCCTCCTCGAACACGCCACCGCCGCCGCTGCGAAGGCTTATGCGCCCTACTCCAAATTTCAGGTCGGCTGTGCGTTGCTGACGGCGCAGGGGAACCTCTTCACGGGCTGCAATGTCGAGAACGCGAGCTATGGCCTGACCATCTGCGCGGAGCGCAACACGATCTTCCACGCGGTGGCGGAGGAAGGCCCGGGCATGAAGATCGCTGAACTGGCGGTGGTGGCGCTGGGGCTTGAGTTTCCACCTTGCGGTGGCTGCCGTCAGGTGATCGCGGAGTTTGCGGGGGCGGACACGCCGGTGTGGTTTCTGCGCGATGGAAAACCGGTGTCCATGACGATGGCGGAGTTGCTGCCAGCGAGCTTCCGGTTATGAATGCGCCCGCATGACACTTCCTCCCTCCGTTACCCTCATTGAAGAACCCGCCGGTTATCCCATCCTCGTCATTGAGCATCCCGCTGCAACGGGGCGCATCGCGTTGAATGGCGCGCATGTGACGGACTGGATTCCTGAAGGGCATGATCCAGTGCTCTACATGAGCGCCGAGGCGGTGCTGGAAACGGGCAAGCCCATCCGTGGTGGCATCCCGGTCTGCTGGCCGTGGTTTGGCCCGCATCCGACGGACAGCAGCAAGCCCGCGCACGGTTTTGTACGCCAGATGTTGTGGGAGGTCGATGTGGCCCGCGAAACCGAGAAGGCGGTGGACATCGTGCTCAAGCTATCCGATTCCGCTGCCACGAAGGCCCTGTGGCCGCATGCGTTCTCTGCACGGCTGCACGTTCATATGGGCGCGGTCTTGCAGGTCACGCTGCAGGCGACGAACACCGGCACCACCGCCTGGGACATGACCGGCGCGCTACACAGCTACTTCAATGTGGAGGATGTGCGCAAAGTCAGCATCCATGGCCTGCACGGCACGCAGTATGTGGAAGGCCGCCTGTCCCCCGACAAGCGCCCGCAGCACGGCACCATCACCATCGATCAGGAAGTGGACCGCATGTATGTCTCGGATGCCGCCGTCATCGTGGATGATCCGCTCTGGGGCCGTGAACTGGTCATCGAAAAGGCCGGCAGCCTGGCCACCGTGGTGTGGAATCCGTGGATCGAAAAATCCAAGCGCCTCGCCGATCTACCCGACGAGGCCTATCCTGAGTTTCTCTGCATCGAAGCAGCTAACGCCGGTGAAGATGTAGTCACGGTGCAGCCCGGGCAGGAGCATTTGCTGATGCAGCGGGTGGAAGTGCGGAAGCTGTAGGAAGCCTTGGGACGATGGGGGCGTCTTAATGACGAATGCAGAATGTCGAATGTCGAATGAATGTCCGAACTCGCATGCCATTCGTCATTCGTCATTCGTCATTCCTCATTAATCCTGTAACCCCCTTCATCAAACACCGCCCTCTTTCCACCATGCTCCGCCCATTCATCTGCCTGCTGGCCCTCTTCATTACAGTCTGCGTCTCGGCTCAAGACACTCCGCTGCCTGCCAAGGACAAGTTTCACCTCTTCCTGCTCGTCGGGCAGTCCAACATGGCGGGCCGTGGCGTGGTGGAGGCTCAGGATTCCGTGGTCAATCCACGGGTGCTCATGCTGAGCAAAGACGGCAAGTGGGTGCCAGCGATGGACCCGATGCACTTTGACAAACCTTCAGCAGGCGTGGGCTTGGGCAAAACCTTTGGCAAGATCATCGCCGAGGCAAATCCTGGCGTGACAATTGGTTTGATCCCCTGCGCGGTGGGCGGCTCGCCCATCGACACCTGGAAGCCGGGAGTCTTTTACCCTGCCACCAAAAGCCATCCGTGGGATGACATGGTGAAGCGTGTCGAACTCGCCCTGCCTGCGGGCACGCTCAAAGGCATTCTCTGGCATCAAGGCGAGAGCGACGCACAGCCCAGACTGGCAGAGACCTATGCCACCAAATTGCACGATCTGGTAACGCGCCTGCGTGATCTCGTGAAGTCTCCCAATATGCCCTTCATCGCCGGACAGATGGGCATGTTTGAGGGCGTGCCGTGGTCGCCAGAAATGGTACTGGTGGACCAGGCGCACCGTGACTTGCCGAAGCAGGTGCCACACACGGCCTTTGTCACTGCGGAAGGTCTGCACCACAAGGGCGACAAAGTACACTTCGATTCTGCGGCTTACCGCGAACTCGGCAAACGCTATGCGGCAGCGTATTTGCAGATGACCAAATGAGTTCAGGCTGAAGAACCTGCACTTCATGGCCGTATTGCAGTGCCATGATTCGTCGCATTCTTTTCCTTTCGGCCATTCTCACGGTTCAGTCCCTTCACGCTGAATTCAAAGCGGGTTCGGCGGTGATCGACATCACGCCGCCCAAGCTGCCGGTGCTGGTCAATGGCGGCATGCTGAGCCGCTATGTGGACAAGCTAACCACCCACATCCATGCACGCGCTATCGTGGCAACGGATGGCAAAACAGAGATCGCCATCGTGGTGGTGGACAGTTGCATGATGGGCCGCGAGTTCTTGGATGATGCGAAGAAAGCGGCCGCCGCCAAGACCGGCATCCCCGCCGAGCGCATGCTCATTTCCGCCACACATGCGCATTCGACGCCTGCATCCATGGGCTGCCTGGGCACCGATCCTGATCCGAATTACGTGCCCTTCCTCAAGGAGAAACTCGTCGAGGCCATTGCCACCGCACAGGCCGCCATGGTGCCAGCACGCCTGGGCTTTGCCAAAGCGGACGCCGCCGAGTTCACGGCGCTGCGGCAGTGGATTCGCCGCCCTGACCGCCTTGCTGAAGACCCGTTTGGCAACAAATCGGTACGGGCCAACATGCACGCTGGGCGCAATTGGGATGATGTGACCGGCGAGTCTGGCCCGGAAGATCCCGATCTCTCGCTCATCTCCTTTCAAACGAAGGACGGCAAACCGCTGGCGGTGCTGGCGAATTTTTCCATGCACTACTTCGGCGATAAAGAGATCAGCGCGGACTACTTCGGCCTGTTTGCAGATGGACTGAAACAGCGCATCGACCCAGAGGGAAAAATGGTGGGCATCATGCCGCATGGCTGTAGCGGAGACATCTATCGCGTCGATTACACCGTGCCGGAAAAAGAGCGGCCCAAGCCGACCATGGCTGAGTACACCAACGGTCTGCTCGACATCGCGCTGAAGGCGTACGCGGGCATCAAGTATGATGAGCAGCCCACCCTGGCGATGACAGAAACGCGCATGACGCTGAAATACCGCACACCGGACAAACAGCGCCTCGAATGGGCGCAGCGTGTGGTGAAGGAGATGGGCGACCGGTTGGCAAAGACGCCAACGGAAGTCTATGCACGCGAGCAGATCCTCCTGCATGAGCGGCAGCAAACGGAGATCGTGGTGCAGGCGCTGCTCCTTGGCGACATCGGCATCGCTACGACGCCCAATGAAACCTACGCCATCACCGGCTTGAAGATCAAAGCCGCCAGCCCCCTGCCCCATACCCTGGTCATCGAACTCGCGAATGGCGGCGATGGCTACATACCCCCGCCAGAGATGCATGCCTGGGGCGGCTACAACACCTGGGCAGCACGTTCCGCCGGACTGGAGGTGGATGCCGAGCCAAAGATCGCTGGCGCAGCCATCGCGGCGCTGGAACGCATCACTGACAAGCCGCGCCGCGAATGGAAACTGAGCGATGGAGCAGCAGCCAAAGCAGTGCTCGACTTGAAACCCGCAGCCTACTGGCGCTTAAACGAGTTCACCGGCCCTGTGGCGGCAGATGCGAGTGCTCACGACCATGACGCAGTGTATGAGCGCGATGTGGCCTACTACCTCGCAGGCCCCAAGTCGGCGAGCTTCTGCACCCATGGCGAAGTCAATCGCGCTCCGCATCTGGTCGGCGCGCGCATCCGCTCACGCTTCCCCAAACTCGGCCACCAATACTCCATCTCGCTCTGGTTCTGGAACGGCATGCCCAATGATGGCCGCGATACCAGCGGCTGGTTGTTCTCCCGCGCAGATGATCACGGACTCGGCCTGTTGGGCGATCACCTCGGCATTGGCGGCAAGAGCGGAAACACGGGCAAGCTGATCTTCTTCAGCGGCTCGAATGAAAAGAACGTCGTCGCAGGCAAAACCGAAATCCCGCGCTGGCAGTGGCAGCACGTGGTGCTCGTTCGTGACAAGAACAAAGTGAGTGCTTACCTCAATGGAGCGCTCGAATTCGAAGCCGACAGCGGTCCTTTCCAGTCCCCGCATGAGTGCTTCTTTGGCGGTCGTAGCGACAACGCCTCCAACTGGGAAGGTCGGCTGGATGAGATCGCCGTGTTTGACCGGGCGCTGAATGCTGCGGAAATCGCCAAGCTTGAGGTGAAATAGGCGGGCGCTGAGTACATTCCCGGCATCCAGCTTGAGGTCGGGTTCCGTCTGCGGCACGATGCCGCATGCCGCCACTTCGCCAACTCATCCCCGTGCTCTGCCTGCTGGCCGGAACCGCCAGTTTCGCCCAAACTCCGGCTCCCACTCACGCCAATGTGCCCTACGGGAAGCACGAAAAGCAGGTGCTCGATTTCTACCAGGCGAAGGCCGAAGGACCGACGCCGCTGCTCTTCTTCGTCCACGGCGGCGGCTGGATGGGCGGCGACAAGGTCAATCCCGATTTCCTCGCCAAATGCCTCGAAAACGGCATCTCCGTCGCCTCCATCAACTACCGCCTGATTCAGGATGCGCAGGCCGAAAAGATCAATCCTCCCGTAAAGGCCTGCCTCGATGATTCAGCGCGCGCCCTGCAGTTTGTCCGCAGCAAGTCCGCCGAATGGCACATCGACAAAACACGCATTGGCGGCTGCGGCGGTTCAGCCGGAGGCTTCACAGTGCTGTGGCTCGCCTTTCATCCTGAGATGGCCGATGCCAAGAGCGCGGCCCCCATTGCGCACGAGTCCACCCGCCTGCGTTGCGTCATGGCCTTCGTGCCGCAAACCACGCTGGACCCCAAGCAGATGCAGGCTTGGATTCCAAACAACGAATACGGCAACCATGCCTTTGGACTCAGCGGCATCCATGAGTTCGTGGACAAACGAGACAGCCTCCTGCCCTGGATCGAGCGCTTCTCGCCCTACGCCCTCGCCAGTTCCGATGACCCGCCCGTGCTGCTGTTCTACGACAACCCGCCGCACCTCGGCCAGCCCTACTCCGACCCACCGCACTCCGTGAATTACGGGGCTGGCATTGCTGAGAAACTGCAGGCCGTCGGCATTGAATACGAGATCAATTACAACAACGATTACGCCCACATGAAGTATCCCGACCTGTTCGGGTTCTTGAAGGAGAAATTGACGAAGTAGCCTACTGAATCAACGCCTCCAGATCCCCCTCGGTCAGGCCTTCCATCATCGGGGCTTGGTCGTTGAGGGCGGCTTCGACGAGGCCGCGTTTTTGGGCTTGGAGTTTGAGGATGCGTTCTTCGACGGTGCCACGGATGGCGAGGCGGTAGGCGTTGACGACCTTTTGCTGGCCGATGCGGTGGGCGCGGTCGATGGCCTGGGATTCGACGGCGGGGTTCCACCAGGGGTCGGCGAGGATGACGTTGTCGGCGGCGGTGAGGTTGAGACCGTAGCCGCCGGCCTTGAGGCTGATGAGGAAGATGCGGCAGTTCGGGTCTTTCTGGAAGCGCGCCACCTGGGCGGAGCGGTCCTGGCTGCTGCCGTCGAGGTAGGCGTGGTCGAGTTTTTCGGCCTTCAGGTGGTCGCGCATCAGGTGCAAAAACTTCACAAACTGGCTGAAGACGAGCAGCTTGCCGCCGGACTCCATCACAGACTCGATCTGCCCGAGCAGCGCGGGCCATTTGCCGGAAAGGTCTTCCTGATCTAGGCCTTTCAAGGCATCGGCGTGGACGCCAGTGAGGCGCAAATCGCAGCAGACTTGGCGCAGGCGCAGCAGCACGGTGAACATGGTCATCTTGGCCCCGTTCTGGCCGGAGCGGCGGCGGGCGGCTTTGATCTCCTCGCGGCCCTCTTCGAGGATCTTGCGGTAGAATTCGCTCTGCGCGGCGCTGGGGGTACACCAGAGCACCTGCTCGATTTTCTCGGGCAGGTCTTTGAGCACCTGGCGTTTGGTGCGGCGGAGGAAGAACGGCAGAGTCAGTTTCTGCAAGCGCTGGGCGGCGTCGCGGCCTGCGGGCAGGTCCAGGCCGGACTGGATGGGGCTTTCAAAGCGCTCTTTGAAGCTGCTCTGGTTCCCCAGATACCCCGGCAGGGCGAAGTGGAAGATGGACCACAAATCCCGCACGCCGTTCTCCAGCGGCGTCCCAGTCAGGGCGATCCGACCGTTACAATTCAGGCTGCGAAGGGTCTTGGCGGCGTCGGTGTCGGGATTGCGGATGAAGCTGGCTTCGTCCAAGAGAATCAAACCAAAACGAATCGCTTGGTAATGCTTGATGTCTCTGATGATCAATTGATAAGAGGTTAATATCACGTCAAAAGCGGGGATCGTACTCAGCGCCTTTTCGCGGCCTGCGCCCTGGATTTGGAGCACCTTCAGGGTGGGGGCGAAGCGCTCAAACTCGGCCTGCCAATTCCCCAGCAGGGATTTGGGGCAGACCACGATCACCGGGCCGCATTGGTCCCCTTTCCGCTGTTTGAGGAAGAGAGCCACGGCGATGCTCTGGACGGTTTTGCCCAGGCCCATCTCATCGGCCAAGATGCCGCCACGGCCACGGAGAATGCGGGAGGTCATCCAGCAGACGCCTTCCATTTGGTAAGGGCGCAGCATGCCCGCCAGATCGCCGATCTCGGCCTGCACCTCACTACTTGTAACGCTGACATCGCTACCACCAGCCGCCTCATCGCCAAAGTAGGCCGCATGGGCACCATGCACGCGGGCACCTTCGGGGGTCAGTACCAGCGGCACATCCCGCAGCGACTCCTCCAGGTCATCCACTGCCGCGATGTCGAGAATGTAACGCTTCCCATTTGCCCCCTGGACCGATCTCTGGCCAGAGCGCACCAACCGCAACACCTCGGCACGCGGCAGGCGGAAGCCGTCGGTGGACTCATAGGCGAACTCCATGCTGAGCCAGTCGCCCCCGCTGCCCATCTGGCCTGCGGGCGGGATGAACTTGGTCTTCGGCGCGATGCGCTGGATACCCCGCGTGGCGGAGCGCCAGCGCTCACCTTCTGTAACGGTGGCAACGTCACGCAGCAGCGGCAACTCGGAGGCGTAGAAACGGAGGACATTTTCACTGCCCTGCAGTCGCCAGACTTGCCCCTCGGGCTTAAATCCCAGGCCCTCCAAACGGCGCAAAAGACGGAATTCAGCCTCAATGTTTTGCACGTAAAATACAAATCCATTCGATTCATCCTGAATGGGGAAGATTGAATGTTTATCGTCTAAATGGCGCACTGGCCACTGATGTGAATTGTAACGCGCTAAAAGTTTCGCATCCACCACCTGGAGCGAGCCATCGAGCTGGATTTCGAACTCACAGGGCACCGGGGCGACGTGGAATTTCTCCAGTCCTGCGCCGCGCAGTTCCATCTGGAAGCACTCGCCCAAAGTCTCCCCCTGCTCCGCCAGCCAGCGCAGCGGGCGGATGACTGCGGTCTTGCTCAGTTCGCCTGCCAAGCTGGTCAGGGCGGGAGTGTCGGCCAAATGGCGGAACAGAGAAGCGGTCTCCTGACAGATCCACCAAGCGCCCATGACATGGCGCTGGTGGCCGCCTTCCAGCTTGAGGCGCACAGTTTGGGCATCGACGGACTCAACCACCAGCGGCAGCCGTACCCGCTCGGGAGCCACATGCAGCGCCCGCTCCTGACCGTTGGGCTTGCCGACAAACACACGGGGATGCTCCGCCAGCGTTTCGAGGAAGGTGTTCAAACTTTCCCCCTTCAGCGAGATCGGCAGGCTCTGCGGCTGCTTGATCCCCTGCCCGGCCAGCCAGGCCGCGAACAGGGACGACTCGCCCTCGCCGCCCGCTTCAAACTTCACGAAGACCCCAAATGGCTCCCGGACCTGCCCCAGCAGGAGAGGTTCCGGCAGGTAGAGCGAGTAACGCCCCGCGATCTTCAGCGGAGTTCTGGGTATTGTAGTCCCGGCTTTAGCCGGTCCGGAAGCTCCGCCAGCACCTGCCTCTCCGCTCGCTCCAGAACCGGCTGGTGGGGGACGCAGACCGCCGGAACCGCCTAAAGGCGGGACTACAATACCCGATCCGCCGGAACGTGGCCTGGCACCGCTTTGCTCCCGCACATGGGCCAGGGCCACGGCCAGGGCGTGCTCGCACATCTGACCGCTGCGTCGGGAGTGCGGGCAGGTGCAGAGATTCTCCACGTCCGATGAAGTGCGGATGCGCAGGCCGGTGGTGAATTTCATCTTTCCAGACCCCGCCGTGCCACGGATCATGCCATCAGCGCTGCTGGTGACGACCGCCAAACCGGCGTCCACCAAGGAGCGTGCGGACTTCATCACCGCCCATCCACCGATTTCTCCGAGCCATTTCTCTGTGATTTCCATTTCGTGCTGGCGTGTCCCATGGTTTATCTGCAAAGTCCAGTGCCAAAGTACCTATGAGGATTGTCGCCATTTCCAACCAGAAAGGCGGCGTCGGTAAAACGACGACCGCTTTGAACCTCGCCGCGTGCCTCACCCAGAGTGGGGTGCGGGTGCTGTTGGTGGATCTCGACCCACAGGCAAACGCCACCAGCGGACTGGGCCTAGCCCAGGAAGACGGCGGCAGTCTCTACTCCGCCCTGGTGGAAGGCACCGACCCACGACTGGCCATCCGCAGCACGCGCCTGCCAAACCTTTCCATCATCCGCTCGCATCAAGAGCTGGCCGGTTGTGAAATCGAGCTCGCCCAAGCCGGCAACCACATGGCCCGCCTGCGGGAGGTGCTGGCCCCGCTGCGCGACTCCGGCCATTTTGACTACGCCATCCTGGACACCCCACCCTCCCTCGGCGTGCTCATGACGGGTGCCCTGGCGGCGGCGGATGAACTGATCGTGCCCATTCAGTGCGAGTACTTCGGCCTCGAAGGTCTGTCCAAGATCGTCAATGTCGTGCAGCAGATCCGCGACTGCGGGGCCAATCCAAACCTGCTCCTCGAAGGCATCGTCATGACTATGTACGACAGCCGCGCCAATCTGGCGAACCAGGTCGTCAATGACGTGCGCAATTACTTCGCCGAGACCTGCTACCAGACGCTAATCCCGCGCACCGTGCGCCTTGGCGAGGCCCCCAGCTTTGGCAAGAGCATCATCGAGTACGAACCCTCCGGGCGTGGTGCGCAGGCCTACCGGGCACTGGCAGAGGAATTCCTGGCGCGTCGTGCGCTGGTCCCTGCCCCCGCCCCGGCTGTCGCGGTTTAAACCAACGTTGCCGGTGTCATGCAGACGCCTCAAGGCATCCACGGACGTGGCTCGGCGCTGAACCCCGAGCAGAGGTTCGCAGAGTTGCATGTGGACTACGATCCCGGTGAAGCGCCGGAGAAAGTCGCCACCAAGTTCCTGCGCGATCACTCCTCCACCATCATCTCGCGCAACAGCAGCCCCGACCTCCCCTTTGAGGCCAGCTTGAATCCCTACCGTGGCTGCGAGCACGGCTGCGCCTACTGCTACGCCCGGCCCACGCACGAGTACCTCGGCTTCTCCGCCGGGGTGGATTTTGAATCCCGCATCATGGTCAAGGAAAACGCCCCTGCCCTCCTGCGCGCTGAATTGCTCAAGCCCAGCTACAAGCCGGAGACACTGTCCCTCAGCGGCGTGACCGATCCGTATCAGCCCATCGAGAAAAAGCTGCGCATCACCCGTGGCTGCCTGGAAGTCCTCGCGGAGTGCCGCCATCCCGTGGTGCTCATCACCAAGAATCATCTCATCACGCGGGATGTCGATCTCCTTGCCGAACTCGCCCGCCATTCCGCCACCTCCGTTTACATCTCCATCACCACGCTCGATCCCGACCTCGCCCGCAAGCTGGAACCGCGCGCCTCCTCGCCCAAGATGCGCCTGGAGGCCATCCGCATTCTGCATGAGGCCGGAGTCCCCGTGGGTGTCTCCACCGCGCCGATCATCCCCGGCCTGAACGACTCCGAAATCCCCGCGCTCATCGAAGCCGCCCGCGCCGCCGGGGCGCAGTTTGCCGGATACACCGTCGTGCGCCTGCCCTTCGCCGTGAAGGACATCTTCAGCACCTGGCTCGACCTGCACTTCCCCGGCATGCGCGACAAGATCCTCAGCCGCATCGAAGAGACCCAAGGCCAAACCCTTTCCCACGGCGAATTCGGCAAACGCCTCAAAGGCGTGGGCGTCTGGTCAGAGCAGATCGCCGCGATGTTTCGGGTTTCCATCAAACGCGCTGGCATGCTGCACCGTAGGCCGGAAGTCAGCGCCGCAGCGTTCCGCCGTCCGCGTGATCCGGGTGGGCAGATGGAGTTGTTTTGAGGGCGGCTAGACTCACTCTGTGAGTTTGGGGTTTTGACCCCATGGCAAGGGCGGGGTGCGGGTTCTAACCTGGGACAGATGAAGCCAACAAGGCTCCATCCAAATAACCCAACAACCACCCGCCAACCTCATGAAATACATCACCACCTCCTTCCTGCCCACCGTCACGCTCGCCTTGTGCGGCGTGCTTTTCCTCAGCACCACCCAGGCCGAAGACAAGGCTATCCCGATCACGAGCGCCGAATCCAAGTTCATCCAAACCGCCGCCATCGACAGCCATGCAGAAACGGAGATCGCACAGCTCGCCGTCAAGAAATCTGAGAACGCCAACGTCAAAGCCTTTGCAGCAACGCTGGTCACTGACCACAAGACGCTGAACAAGGAACTCAAGCAACTGGCCGCCACACAGCATGTCATGCTGAGTAAGGAGATCACCCCCGCGCAGACGGCGACGCTGAAGAAGCTTGAAACCGCCACGGGCTTGGAGTTCGACAAAGAGTTCCTGGCCACGGTTACTGATCATCATCAGTCACACATCAGCAGCTACGAGCAGGCCTCCAAAGACCACAAGGACAAGGAGCTGAAGCTCGTCGTGGACAAGACGATCCCCGTGCTCAAGGCGCACCACGCCACGGCCGTCTCGCTCGCCGCGAAGTAAGCCCCACCTGACCACCACTGCGGATGCCATTGCGAAATGGCATCCGCTTTTTTATGCCAGGGAATGTTGGCGCGGTAAAAGAGGCGAATCAGCGTGCCGCAGTTTGACTGCGTGCCCTTTGTGTGATGCACCTCACTTGGGCAAGGCTTCGAGGTTCGTGACCAACTGCCGCAGCTCTTTCGTGTTGGGATGATCGTCGCCGTGTTTGTTCTTTGCGGCCGCGAGGGCCTCGGTGGCTTCTTTGAGTGCCTCGGCGTTTTTCTTTTCCAGAGTCAGGCACAGGGCAAAATGATAGCGGAAGGTCAGCGTGTCGGGATGGTCCTTCCCTGGTTTGACGTCCAAGTACCTGAGCACAGCGCGGAACTCCTTATCGGCCTCCGCCAGATTGCCTTCATCGCGCAGGGCGATGCCCAAATAGCCATGGGCCATGATGGTGGGCTGAGCAAACACACCCAGCACGCGATCGTCGAGCTTGATGACCTCCCGCAGTTCCTTCACGGCTTCGGTGCTTTTATGGAGATCCGTGAGCACGACCGCAAGGTTGCAACGGTTCAGCAGGGTGGAGGGATGTTCGGCCCCATAGACCCGTTCCTGCTCCTTGACGACTTCGCGAATCTCCTTCTCGGCTTCGATCAGTTTCCCCTCCTCGCGCAGGTTTTCCACCAGCGCATTGTGGAAGCGCAGCGTCTCCACGTTGTCTGCGCCGGAGTGCTTCAGGTGCCCTTGCCAGGCAGCACGGAATTCTGGCTCGGCCTCCACCACCCTGCCCTGCGCACGCAGGCAGGAGCCCAGCGCTCCTTGGCAGGCCGGGAGCAGCGGATTGTCCTGGCCGAACAAGGTCTTGAAATCGGCGATGAGGGCGCGCAGCACCTTCTCGGCTTCGGGGAATTTGCCCTCCTGCATGAGGTCACGCGCGGAGGCCTGCCGTTTTTTGATTTCCTCGGCCTTGTCCTTGAGTTCCTGTGGCAGGCCGTCCGGCAGCTTCACTTCCGCAGGAGGAGGTGGCGGTGCATCCGCAGCAGACAAGAAGGCAGAGGCGGTCAGGAATGTGGCAAGGTAAACAATGGCAGGCTTCATGGCAGGCAGCACAGAACGCCAAGTGCGCCGGATGTCTTGTGTTTTTCAACGCGCGTTGCTCGAAACGTCCCCCCTCAGGCAAGCTGGGCAATGACTTGGGCCGCCACGATGCGCAGCAGCATGGTGAGCGGATACACCGTGGCGTAGGCCACTGCGGGGGAATCACAGCGCGCCATGGTGGTGGCAAAGGCGAGCGCGGGCGGATCGGTCATGCCACCGGAGAGCAGGCCACAGAGCGTCATGAAATTGACGCGATGAATTTTGCGTGCGAGGAAGCCCACGATGAGCAGCGGCAGCATGGTGACGAGGACGCCGAGCAGTACCCAATGCAGGCCCTGCGCTGAGAAAACCGTGGCAGCGAAATGTTCACCAGAGAGCAGTCCCACACTGGCGAGGAAAAGGATGATGCCGAGCTCGCGCAGGGCGCGGTTTGCATTGATGGGCATGTGCATCACCATGGGGCCGAGACGGCCGAGATGGCTCATCAGGATAGCGACGATGAGTGGCCCGCCGGCCAGTCCCAGGCGTACCGGCGCAGGCAGACCATCGATGTGAATGGGGTAAAGCCCGAGTAGCACGCCGAGAAGAATGCCGGTGAAGATGGCGGCAAACTTGGTTTCTTGCAGCATCAGCACCTCATTGCCGAGCCTGAGCGTGGCCGCGTTGAGAGAGTCGTCATCGCCCACGAGCTGGAGCATATCGCCAAACTGGAGGCGTAAATCGGGCAGCGCAGTGAAGATGAGATCGCCACGACTCACGCGAGTGACGGTGACGCCATGGAAATGATCGAGACCGAGTTCGCGCACCGTTTTGCCGAGGAGGCGTTTGTTGGTGAGCACCACGCGGCGGTAGGTGATCCTGCCAGGAGCTTTCATCAGGTTCTCTTCACTCACACTGCCAATGACCAAACGGAACTGGTCCAGATGCGCCTGAGTGCCCACAGCCATGATCACATCGCCCACATGCAACGTGGTTTCCGGGGTTGCGGCAGTGACTTCAGCCGCCAATGCGGAACGATACCGCGAGATGACGACCCTGGTTTCATGAATAGCGGGCACGTTGGCGATGGCGATGCCTTCGAGGTTTGGATTCTCCACGCGCAGGTTCATGCGTTGCAGCGGCTCGATGCCCGCACCCTGCTCCTGCCGAAAAAGCTCCGCCTCCTGCGTCACGTCCACTTTGAAGCAGGTGCGTAGAACGATGAGTGAGATGATGATGCCGACAATCGCCAGTGGGTAAGACGCCGCATAGGAAAGCGTCGGCAGCGTGACCAAGGCATGGTCCGCATGGGCCGAAGCAAGCGCCTGCTGCGCGGCACCGAGTGCGGGGGTGTTGGTGGTGGCACCCGCGAATAAACCTGCCACCGCAGGCAGCGGCATGTCAAACATCCAACCGCCGACCAAGGCCACAACGGCCCCCAAAACCACCAGCAGGACGGCGTAGGAGTTCAGCAAGCGCCCCTGCCGCCGCAGCGAGGCAAAGAAGCCCGGCCCCATCTGCATGCCCAGTGCAAACACAAAGAGCACGAGTCCAAACTCCTTCAGAAAGTGCGCCACCTCGGTCTCTGGACGCAACCCAAAGTGCGATGCCGCCAAACCCGCGAAGAGCACGCCCGCAGTGCCGAGCTTGACGCCCCGGAAACGAATGTTGCCCAGACCGATACCAGCGAGAATGACCAGGCTCAGGATGAGCAGGTCGCAGGCCACCGAGTTGTCCTGACGCAGTTGCTGAAGGAATGACATGAGGCGTTCTTCATAGGCATGACTCATGCCTGTGGCGCATTGGTTTTGTATACCATTCTTGCGTGCCCACCATGCTGCTACTGGCATTCGCTGCGCCTACGTTGTTCGCACCCAAGTTGCCGCAGCATGACGGCTTTGTTTGTGCTTTAAGGCCAGGCATGAAGCCCCCTCTTCCTTCTCTCTATGAACGTCTCGGCGGCGCAGACATGATCGCCGCTCTCATTCCTGCCTTTTATGTCCGTGTGCTGGCCGATCCTGAACTGGGACCGTTTTTCAAACACACGGAACTGGAGAAACTGCATGCCATGCAGCACGAGTTCTTTGTGATGGCCACCGGTGGACCGCTCGAGTACAGCGGCTGCCCCCTGGCGCACACGCACCATGGACGCGGCATCACCCAGCAGCATTTCGCCCGCTTTACCGGACATCTGGTGGAGACGCTGCTCGACATGGGAGTGACCCAGGAAGAAGCGGATGAGGTCATCGAGCGGATCAATGCCATGGCCAACGAAATCGTCGGCACCTCCTACTAACACAACTGATGCGCCTGCTGCTGACCTTGCTTTGCCTTCTATGGACTCTGCCCGCGCATGCGGATGAGTGGTGGGCGTGGACGAACATCGACTACTACCGCAAGCCACCGTGGACTGGGAGCCTCTTCATGGGCAACTTTGCCGATGAAGTGGACGGTTCCTACGCACAGATCGTGAGCCCGCGCGTGAAGTATGCCGCGTTGGACTGGCTGGATCTCGGGCTGGGGTTGTCGATGCTCAGGCTCGAAAACATCACCACACACGACCGTTACGACCAGCTCCGCCCCGAGCTGGAAATCAATCCGCACTACGAGTTGAACAAGGAACTGCGAGTGGAATGGCGCAACCGCATGGAGTGGCGCGAGAACGAGGGGGCACCCTCCACCTTTAACCGCACCCGGCACCGGCTGCAGCTCGCCTGGACTCTGCCCCGGCCACTGGGGCCGCTGACGCGCATCTTCGCCAGCGACGAAATCCTCATGAACATGCATCTCCGGCAACAAACGGAGAACCGCTTTGTACCGCTGGGACTCACGTTCAAACTCACCAATGCGATGGATCTGGACCTCTTCTACATGATTGATGCCAAGCCCGTCAAAACGTACTGGAAACTCGAATCCGTGCTGGGCACGTATTTGCGGGTGCGGTTTTAGTGGGGCGCATGATGGGTTATGTCGGCCTTCGTTTCTATCAGGTGGGTGAGTCATGTCTTGGGCTCCCGGAGGGAGGAATGAACGCCAGTGGAATGGAGTGCCTGATCAGGGACAAAACAGGTTACTCTATTTTGCGAGCCTCAATAGCACCGGGAATTAAATGGCGGCTTTGCGTTGCTCACTTGGAGCTTTGAAGCGTAGAAGGAGGCATGCCTGAGCATTCCAACGCGCGCCTGTTTGTATGGTTCCGCATCCTATTTAACTGCCGGTTTTACTACCCGGTGTTTACGATTTTGTTTCTCGATCTGGGGCTGAGCCTGGGGGAGTTTGCGGCGCTGAATGTGGTGTGGGCGCTGACGAGTGTGGTGCTGGAGGTGCCGTCCGGGGTGCTGGCGGATCGCTATGGACGTAGGCCATTGGTGGTGGCGGCGGGCGTGCTGATGGTGCTGGAGATGGCGGTGCTGTGCCTGATGCAGCCGGGGCAACATGATCTGGTGCTGTGGCTGTTTGTAGCAAACCGGGTGCTGAGTGGGGCGGCTGAGGCCTGCGCGAGCGGGGCGGATGAGGCATTGGCTTATGACTCGCTGCCGAAAGCGGAACGGACGACGCTGTGGCCGCAGATCATGGCGCGGCTATCTCGCGGCATGGCGCTGGGTTTTGTGGTGTCGTCGATCACGGGTTCGGTGCTGTATGATGCGCATAGCCTGACGGGGGCGCTGCATTTTCTGGGCCTGGATGTGACGGTGGCCAAGTCGGTGTCGATGAAACTGCCGCTGCTGCTGGGTCTGGGCACGGCGCTGGCCTGCCTGGGGGTGACGCTGCGGATGACGGAGGTGCGTACGCCGGTCCCCAAGACGGCGCTGCTGCAGAGCATCCGTGAAAGCTGGGCTTCCATTCTGCAAACGGGTGGCTGGATTTGGCGCACGAAAGCGGCGTTTGCGCTGATGGTGTTTGGGCTCGTGTTTGACAGTGTGATCCGGCTGTTCCTGACGGTGGCGAGCAATTTCTACCGCCTGGTGGGCATCGAGGAAGGTTGGTATGGGGTGATCGGCACCTGTGTGTCGCTGCTGGGACTGGTGACGGCGAGCTGGATGGAAAAGAGCGCCAAAGTGATGAATGCGCGGCAGAATTTCATGTGGCTGGGCCTAGTGGTGTTGGGTGGGCTGCTGGCGGCGGCGCATCCGCAGCGGGGCTGGGCGGGAGTGGTGCTGGTGGTGCCACTGTTCCTGAGCATGCGCTTCTTGCAGTTTTTCCTGTCGCATTACCTCAATGAGATTGTGGATTCCGAACGACGGGCGACGGCACTGAGCTTTCGCGGTCTGACGATGAATCTGGCCTACGGGACGCTCACGCTGCTGTTTGGCTGGCAGACGGGCTGGGTAGGCGAGCATTTGCACCTGAGCGCGGATGATCCGCGCGTTTTCGCCGCTGCACTGCAATGGTGGCCGTGGTGGTTTACGGCCACCGTACTGGTGGCAGGCGTATGGATGTGGCTACGCACTTTTTCCACGGCCAAAGATGAACGAATCGTTGAGCCACCGCGTCTTTAGAGAGTATTCGACAAATCGTCCCACTCACCGCAAACTGCCACCAACCATGAAAACGCCACTCTTCATTCGCCTCTCGATGGCTGTGATAGCCGCCACTCTGCTCGTCCAATGCTCTTCGACGCCCAAAACGCGCATCGAGAAAAACCCGCAGATGTTTGCCAACCTGAGCGCGGCGGACCGCCAGATCGTTTCCAGTGGCCATATCCGCGAGGGCATGGGGCGGGATGCGGTCTTTCTGGCCTGGGGGCGGCCTGACAGTGTCTCGATCGGCACCAATCGTGGGAGAGAGAGTGAAGTTTGGAACTACGAAGGGCAGCGTCCCATCCGCTCCATGAGCACGAGCATGGGTTTTGGCTATGGTGGTTTCGGCTACGGTGGCTGGGGCCCCTACGGCTACGGTGGCCTCGGCGGCTATCCGATGATGGGTACGGGCACTTCCGTGACCTACATGCCCTACAATGCGGGTGAGGTGGGATTTGTGGCTGGACGCGTGGTGAACTGGAAGGCGACGAAACGCTAAACCGGCTCTCCGCCACGCCGATGAGCGTCCCCGAAGAACACCTGGCGTCACGCCGCAGCCTGAAGTCCCGCGATACGCGCTGGGCGCATGGGCTGGCCGGTTGGCTGGCGCGTTCGGGACTGACACCGAATGCGATTTCGCTGCTGAGCGTGGTTTTCGCCGGCGGCGCGATGGCGTGTTTGATGGTGGCGGGGGATCAAACGAGTACGGCGGGCATCCTCGCGGCCTGGCTGGGAGCGCTGGTTTGCATCCAATTGCGGCTGGTGTGCAATTTGATGGACGGTATGGTGGCGGTGGAAGGCGGCAAGGGCTCGCCGGTGGGGGCGATCTTTAACGATGCGCCGGACCGCGTGGCGGATGTGCTGATCCTGGTGGGGGCGGGCTACAGCGGCGCGGGAGATCCCGGCGTGGTGAAGCTTTTCCATGTGATCCCCATGGGGTGGTGCTGCGCGGTGACGGCGGTGTGGACGGCCTACATCCGCGTGCTGGGAGCCTCACTCACGGGGAAGCATGACTTTCGCGGACCGATGGCCAAGCAGCACCGCATGGCGATACTGTGTGGTGGGGTGTTGATTGAGATGAGCCAGCATCTGGCTGGGGGTGAGCGCTGGGGCATTCTGCTGGCGCTGACGCTGATTTTTTTCGGGGGGCTCTGGACCTGCTGGCGGCGGCTGGTGGTGCTGGCAGAGGCGCTGCGTGGAGAGAAGGCGGGGCAGTAATAGAGTGCCGCAGGCAGTCTGCGGGGTGAACGCAGTGAGTCAAAGGGCCGGAGGGGTGACGACGCCCCCTGCAGCAGCTTGGGATGCCCCCTCACCCGACCTCTCCCCGAAGGACGTCTTGGACATCGCCAACCCCTCGGCGGGGAGAGGGGATTCGCGTTTTGACCGCGCGAGGTAATCGATTCTCAAGACTTGCCAGGGGCAGCGAAAGCGGTTCTACCTCTCCCCGCCCCTGACAACCGACGATCACGTTTGTGCTCTTCGGGGAGAGGGGGACGCTTTGTGGTGAGCTGATCGACGTTTCTGATCCGTGTCAATCCGTGCCATCCGTGGTCCTCGCGTGCTGGGAGAAGAAGGGGGCGCTGATCGACGGGCAGGAGTGCCCATCGTACTTAACGGCTCCTCATCAGCGGGCTTTTTGCGTCGTCGGACGCCCTTGTCAAAAGTGGGATGAAAATCAAAGATTGATTTCAATCTCGATTTACCCCAGAATAAGAGGTGTAAAAGGAAAGTTAATAATCAGCATATTGCTAATAACAATGCGCCATCTCATCCGCCTGCTTCCCATTTTTAGCGCCTGCTTTTTGGCATCCTGCTCTTCCACCAGTATCTTTGGCGGTGGCACTCGTATCACGGCAGTGCGTACCACGGCGTACACGCATGGGGAGTCGGATCACATCGTCTATGGGGCGAAAACGGCGGTGGGGACTCAGCTCAAGTATGGCAATCTGCGCAGTGCTGCTGCTGACTGGTCGGTCTATCCTGTGGGCACGATTTTCCAGATCGAAGGACTGCCCTATGTCTATCAGGTGGATGATTATGGCTCTGCTTTGGTGGGGACCAACACGATCGACCTCTACAAGCCGGACAAGGAAACCATGAAGGCCTGGGGGGTGCGCAATGTGAACATCCGGGTGCTGAAGTGGGGCTCGTTTTCCAAGAGCCTGTCCATCATGAAGCCACGCTCGAGCTACCCGCACATCCGCCGCATGGTGGCGCGCATTGAGGGCAATTCGTAGAATTCGGCTTTTAACCGATTCATTCCCGTGACGAAGCAGGAGCGTGCCGATTACGTGCGGAGTCGTTTGGGGGAGCTGTACCCTTCCACACCTGTCCCGCTGGATCACACGGATCCTTTTACGCTGCTGGTGGCGGTGCTGCTTTCAGCCCAGTGTACGGATGTGCGCGTGAATCAAGTGACGCCCGCCTTGTTTCGGCTTGGCCGCAGCCCAGAGGCTCTGGCGGCAGCGCCTTTGGACCAAATTGAGGCGATTGTGCGCCCGTGTGGACTGGGACCGCAGAAGGCCAAGGCCATCAAACAGCTTTCCGGCATTCTGCTTGCTGAGCATCAGGGGCAGGTTCCAGCCTCGCTGGAGGCTTTGGAGCGCCTGCCGGGAGTCGGGCATAAGACCGCCCAGGTCGTGATGGCGCAAGCCTTTGGCATTCCGGCCTTTCCGGTGGACACGCACATCCACCGCCTAGCGCAACGCTGGGGCCTGACCAATGGCCAGTCGGTGCTGCAAACGGAGCGCGATCTGAAGCACCTCTTTCCTGTGGAGTCGTGGAACAAGCTGCACCTGCAGATCATTTTCTATGGCAGAGAGTTCTGCTCGGCCAGGGGATGTGACGGCACCGTCTGTGAAATCTGCCGCACCTGCTATGCCAAACGCCGGAACCCGGTGAGCACGCGGAAGGCGTGAGCTTTACCAGCGCAAACGCATCGTAGCGCGGAAGGCGCGGGACGTGTTGCCAAAATCTCCACCGACGCCCAAGTCAAACTGCGGCAGGACGCGGAAGTAACTGGTAAAATCCAATATCTTGCTGTCGTATTTGTCCGCACTGCTCACGGTCACACCGGCCTGCAATTCCAGCCAATCGAGAGGAGTGTAGCGCAGGGCTGGACGCACATAGACGGAGCCGTCGCTGAAGCTGACGGCGCTGTTGTTGGCCTTCAAGCTGGCATAGACCATGCCGGCTTCAGCCACAAAGGTGACACGGCTGGTCAACTGGGTGTGGAAACCGGCACCGGCCTGGACGCTGGCAAACTGGTATTTCGCCCGGGCGGCCGAGCCGACCGTCCCGCCACTGTCAGTGCCACTGCCCCAGGAGGCACCGAATTTCAGGTAAAAGAGACTGCTCAGCTCCAACGAGAGTGCGCCGCCGATGGTGCTGGCCCCTGCCAAGTCGCCGTGCTTGGGAGCCAAGTAACGATAGTAGGCTTCCGCATACCTGAAATTGACCATGTTTGACCCTGCACCGTTGGCTCCATAGGCAGGCTGGGAACCGTAACCTGAGACCCCCTGCGGAGCGACCGACGACACCTGACCCGGCTGTGGGGCAGCGGCATACTGGTCATACGCAGGTGGCGACGTAACGTAGGGAGAGGGAGAGGACGGCGGCTGCGCGTTGGGATAACCAGGCACACTCGGAGTCGTGCCATAACCAGCAGGAGGAGCGCCGGTACCACCATAACCCGGAGGGGGAGGCGGAATGGCCATGACGCCGCTGTAGGCAGGCTGAGCCACAGCACTTTGATAAAGGGCCATGCTGACGCTTAGAGCGCAAAAGAAGATCCTTTTCATGAGAAGTGGGGCAACTATTGATTATTTAGATAAGTTAAATAATCCCTCAAATCAATGGATTCGGCAAATCTTTTTTTTGGCTTTGGGATTTTGATTCGATCAAGTGGCTACAGTGGCCGTTGAATGCCACCCTTTGATGCAGGTATCCCTCGCTGGAAATAGGCTGTATGATGCCTATAGCGTCTATCCGAGTGGAAAAACCACGGGCTGCGGTGAAGCCGAAAAATAAAACCTGAGGTTACTTCTTCAACCAGCGCGGAATCAGCACCAGCAAGGCCAGCCCTGCGGCGAGTCCGGCGATGAGGGGGGCTTTGCGGCTGTTGGCTGGGGCTTCGGGGGGCTGGGCGGTGATCTTCACCACTTCGGGTAGAGCTGGGGGTTTGGCGGCAGCTTGGGTTTGCGGCGGCGGTGGAGTGGGCGCGGCGGCGTCTGCGGGTTTGGGGTCGCTGGGCTGGGCTGCGGCGGGCAGTGCCGATTGCCAATCAAGGTTGAGCAGGATGTCCCAGCCGGGGCTTTCGTTTTTCAGGCGGCAGCCGCAGCGGCCGACGAGGAACATGCAGGCGTCTTCCAGGGAGGCATCGTCCAGGATGGCGAGCGGCCAGGCTCCTAGCACCCTGCCCCGGCCAAAGACGGCGGCGGCAAAGCTGGTGGTGGTGGGGTCAAACGTGCCCTTGGGCCCGGCGAGCATGTGGAGGAGCATGCGCTCGGCGGGGTCATCCAGGCGAAGTCTGAGAGTGGTGAATTTGAGCTTGAGCGGCGGGCCGGGGCCGAGCTGGCTGTCGGGGTCATTGGGGTCTTGGATGGGCAGGGAGGCTACCTGCTCCAGGAACTTGAGGCGCTTTTCGACGCGCTCGACTTCTCCGGTGTCGAGGGGCGAGCCGCTGTCGGCAATGACCCAGATGATGGAATCGCCTGCCAGGATCTGCTGCACGAGTTTCTTGCGGGCGGGCGAGTCCAGCACGGCACTGAGCGTGGCGGCATCCAGTTTGCCGGACCAGACCTGCTTGTCGCTGGCCCGCGAATAACGCAGGACGGTGTCTTGCTGCGCCGCATCAGTCGCGGTGGCGAAGTCGAGATTGGCTTTGCCATTGGCGCGCAGGGGCCGGAGCAGGTTTTGGATCGCAGGCTCTTTCGCCACGGCTTGCGGGAGCACCAGATGGAACTTGTCGGCCTCCCAGCGGTCCAGCGCAAAGCGGAAGACCGGGATGGTGCAGGCGCAGGAGGCACTGGTACCGAGGGCGATGATGAGGGTGGCGAGACGCATGAGGGGGGCAGAATGACGAAATCAGAATGACGAATGTCGAATGAATGAGGAAGATCGAATGAGGAAGCGGCTGGTTGCTGAAAAGAGGTTCTTGGCCAAGCGCTTGGCATGTTGTCGTAGCATGGGTGTGGCGATAGCCCTGGTCTTTATACACATCTTGAGTCAAAAAAAGCTGAAGTTTCCTCTGTACTTTTGAATTTGATGTTAATAAGTGGGAGGGCCGCTTTGCGAAGTTGGCTCTCATGGCAGAAGCAATAACAGATGAATTTGGCAAC
>CAINGK010000101.1 GCA_903848465.1 uncultured Verrucomicrobiota bacterium | reverse complement strand
CCTTTTACAGAACAGACTTTACACCCCCCTCTGAGAGCGTATTCTCGCCGGACCATTTGGCATGGTATGCCGCCGCGATTTCTATGAAAACTTGTTTTTATCTTCTACTGCTGGTGCAGTGCCTGACTCTGCAGGCCGCCGGTGTGGATGCTTTGGATATGATTGAAATCCCCGAGGGGCCGTCTGCCGCGCGGATGGCGGAACTCACCAGGCACTCCAACCTTCGCAAGTCGATCACACTGGAGGATTTCTTGAATAAGGTGGTGTCTTCAAACCTCGCCTATGCGTCCCAGCGTTATAATGTCACCATCGCCGAAACGGTAGTCGCTGCCGCCAAGCTCTTCCAAAATCCAGTGCTGCAGTTCGGCGTTGCGCATGACATGACGTATTATGGGAGACAAGAACTGCCGAGTACCTACCAGTACATGCTCTCCCAGACCTTTGAGCTGGGTGGCAAAAGACAAAAGCGGTGGCTGGTGGCCCGGAAAGCTTATGCGGCCACTTCTTCCACGCTACAGAGTTTCCTGCAGAACCTGAGACTGGATGCCTCGGCGGCTTATGCCGACGCGATTGCCTTGAATAAGATGGCCGCGCAGTTCAAGCGCACCTCTACCCTGCTGCGGGATCTTCTCCACGCCCAGGAAGAACGTCAAAAGGCTGGAGACATCAGTGACGTGGATCTGCTGCAGACGCGGGTGGAAGTCCGCCAGTTCGAGGCCGAGTTGCTCAATGCCCAGGCGCAGGCCACGAATGCAGAACTGGAACTCAATTTCTTTCTGGGGCCGCAGTATGCCAGCACCCGCTGGTATCCCGTGGGGACTCTGGATGTCACCCCGCAAAGCGCGGGGTTTGTCAAAGAACTGACCAACGCCATTTTAAACCGGCCAGACCTGGTGGCCCTGCGCCATCTGCGTGATGCTGCACTCGCCAACATCAATCTGGAGAAAGCCAAGCGTGTCCCCGATGTGAATATCGGGTTCGGTTGGCTTCGCAGCACCTCATCTTACAACGACATCAACCCCCAGCCCCTCTACAACATGGGGGCGTGGCAGATTTCCGTGCCACTGCCAATCTGGAACCGGAACAAGACCGGCATCGACGCTGCCAAGGCAAACGCCACCCAGTCGCAACTGGAACTCGACGATGCCGAACTCCAGGCTGCGGTGGATGTGCGTCAGGCCATTTCCCTTTACGGCACCGCCCACGAGCGGGTGGTCCTTTATCAAAGTGGCGTGCTGAAGGATGTCGACTCTGAATTGGAGAAGCGAGTGCTCAGCTACAAACGCGGTGACTCATCGCTGCTGGAACTGCTGGATGCGCAGCGCAAGGCCAACGAGGTCTGGATGAGTTTCTACAGCGCACAAATCGACCACGTCCATGCCGTCATCGATCTGAATCGCTCCACCGGCAAGTGGATCGCCCACCTCTGAACTGGTTCCCCGCCTAGTAGGGGAGTGTGCCGCGCGGGTGCCTTTGACCCGAGCCCGATGGCTACCCCTCCCTGCAGAACCTATGAATCTATGTTTCAACTACCAGCTCCGCATGGGCTTGCTGCCAGCTTGGGGGTGGTTGCTGCGCGTGGTCATCCTGCTCTGCTTGACCTCACTGGCGGCCTTGGGACTCGACCCAGCGCAGCCACCGAGTGGCAATTTTGACCTGAGCAATTTTCGGCTGAACCTACCGGTGGACAGCACGGGTGGCATGACGGTGGGAGGTGCTCTTGAGGTGAAAAGTCTCAGCAATTATTCGAACTCGCCGTATTTCTACACCGCCTCGGATGGGGCGATGGTGTTGTTTGCACCGGACTTAGGTGCGACGACGTCCACCACCGTGCCGCGTGCGCGCTGTGAACTGCGCGAATATCTTGCCAGTTCGAGCACGGGCGACTGGCAGCTCCAGCTTGGCACCACGCATACTATGAACGTCACGCTCAAGGTGAACAAGGTGCCGACTTTGGCTGGAGCGACGAACCCCAGCAATCTGTATCAGGTGGCCATCGGCCAGATTCATCAGGATGGCAACGTGGACGCCCTCAATGGTGAACTGGTCATCCTCATGTACCGCTACGACCCAGTGAATTATCCCAATGGCGACATCTACGCCGACATCTGGTCGAGCAATACCTCGACTGCCAGCCCAGTCTCGCCGCATTCGGAATGGAATAATTGCGGCGCGCCGGGCAGCACGATCAATTACACCATCAGCGTCGTGGGCAATGTGGTGACCGTGACCGTCAACGGCGTGGCTGGTACGCCGGTGGTGGCGGACAGCACCTGGAACGGCCAGCATCTCTATTTCAAAGCGGGGTCATACAATCAGAGCGACTGGAACTACTCGGCTGCGAATCCAGCACCGCAGGGGTTTTCGACTCCCATTCCCATTCCATCCTCCGATTCAAACAACTCCGACGGTGCTCAGGTCTCGCATTATGCACTCACGGCGAATCACGCCAACAGCAGCGCAGCGGCGTTTGCTTTTAACACGACCGGCACGTGGACATGTCCGGCCAACGTGACCTCCGTCCAAGTGGAAAGCTGGGGTGGTGGCGGTGCAGGCGGTAGCGCGCTGCGTACCCCGAGCAGCGGCAGCGCCCAGTATGGCGGCGGCGGTGCCGGCGGTGCGTATGCGAAAGTAGCCACCTACTCCGTGGTGCCAGGCAATACTTATTACATCAACGTGGGTGCGGGTGGAGTGGCGGCGACGGGGACCTTGACCAATGGGGTTGCGGTTTCTGGTGGCGACTCCTGGTTTAATTTGGTTAATGCCGCGCCGACGGGTGCTGGCAGTTGTCTGGCCAAAGGCGGTGCTGGCGGTGCCTGTGCCGTGGGCAATACCAGCACCACTGCCAGCGGTGCCGGAGGCACGGGCACGGCGGCAGGCAGCCTGGGGGATGTGGCCTATGCAGGAGGCAGCGGCGCGAGTGGCAACAGCGGTGGGTACGCAGGAGGAGGTGGCGGCACTGGTGGCAGCGGCAGTGCGGGAATTTCCGCCACTCTTGGCTCGGGAACTGGTGCCGTGGCAGTGACTGGCGGTGGCAACGGAGGAAGCCCGAATGCCACGAGCGGCTCCTCCGGGACAGGGCAAACCCCGACGACCCCGCCCGGTGGCGGCGGCGGTGGTGCCAGAGCCTCGGCACAGCAGGCTGGCGGTAACGGCGCAGATGGTCAGGTGATCCTTACGGCGAACAATCTGACCGCTATGGTGGCGCTCGGCAGCCTCGCGCAGACCTGGAGTGGCACGCCTATCTCCGCGACTGCCACGACGAATCCTACCGGGCTGAGTGTGAACTTCACGTACAATGGTTCATCGACCCCGCCGACGGCGGCAGGCAGCTACAACGTGGTGGCGACGATCAGCGATGTGAATTATGCCGGTACCACGACCGGCAGCTTGGTGATCGCCGATACCCTTGCGGACTGGCGGCAGAATTACTTTGCCACGACCGTGAGCACGGGCACCGCGGCCGACACTGCGGACCCTGATGGCGACGGCTTCACCAACTATCAGGAATACATCTTGGGCACCAACCCGACGCGGACAAACGCGCCCAGCTTGCTGACGGCGACACGCAGTGGCAGCAATGTTGTGCTTAGCTTTGTGGCGAACCAAGCCAGCGGTCCAGGGTACACAGGCTTTACCCGGTACTATACTTTGCAATCAACCACCGCGCTGAGCAACTCCGTCTCATGGGTACCGGTGACAGGATATACCAGTATCGCGGGGGGTAACCAAACGGTGAATATCAGCCTGCCAGCTACGGGCGGCCCGGCTTTTTATCGACTGTCGGTGTCGCTGCAATGAGACGGCGTATCCCTGCACTCCGTCACGGGTTTTTGCTGCGTCTCGCGACGACTTTCGCGGATAGTTCAGGCTAGCACCTTGAGCGCATTGCGCAGCAGCGTGAGTCCTGCCTCCTGGCTTTTCTCGGGGTGGAACTGCACGGCCACGAGGTTCTTCTTGGCGATGCCGCTGATGAAGCTCACATCGTAGTCGGTGCGGCACAGGGCCAGGGATTCATCCTGCACGTCCGGGTAGTAGGAGTGCACGAAATAAACGTGTGTCGGATTTGGCAATCCGGCCCACACGGCGGACTGATTGGGTGACCACTGGGCCACGTTCCAGCCCATGTGCGGGATTTTGAGGCCGCTGGCGGGATTGAATTTGCGGACCTTGCCGGACACCGCGCACAGGCCTGCCACGCCGGGGCATTCTTCGCTGCTTTCAAACAGGAGCTGGTAGCCCAGGCAGATGCCGAGGTAGGGCCTTTCCGCCTTCAGCCAGGTGCGCAGCGGCTCCCACAGGCCGGTCTCCTTGAGGATGCGTACGGAGTCTCCGAACGCGCCCTGGCCGGGAAACACGAGCACGTCGATGTTGGCGAAGTCTTCCGGCTTCGTGACGAGGGTGGCATGCGCTTCGATGGCGACGAAGGCATTCAACACGCTGCGCAGATTGCCTGCGCCGTAATCAAGCACTCCGAGTTTCATCACAGGACGTCCTTGGTGCTGGGGATGCCGGTGACGCGGGGATCATGCTTGGTGGCGGCATCCAGTGCGCGGGCAAGACCTTTGAAGATGGCTTCGGCCATGTGGTGCGCATCGCGACCACGGCGGATTTCAACGTGAAGCGTGGCCAGCAGGCTGGAGGAGAACGCACGGAGGAACTCCTCCACAAGCTGGTAGCTGAAGCGGTTCACACCGCCGATGGCTTCGACACCTTCAGGCGCGTGATAGCTGAGGAAGGACCGGCCGCTGAGGTCGAGCGCGACTTCGGCGAGGGTTTCGTCCATGGGGAGAAGCCAGAAGCCGTAACGCACGATGCCCGCCTTGTTGCCAAGGGCTTCGCGGAAGCAGTTGCCGAGCACGATGCCGGTGTCTTCGACGGTGTGGTGGTAGTCCACCTCGATGTCGCCCACGCACTTCACCTTAAGGTCGAAGAGGCCGTGTTTGGTGAACAGTGTCAGCATGTGGTCAAAGAACGGCACTCCGGTGTCGATCTGCACTTTGCCAGACCCATCGACATTGAGTTCGATCTCAATGTCGGTCTCGGCGGTTTTGCGGTGCTGCTTGGCGGTTCTGGCTTGGCTCATTTGGGGAGGTGTAATGAACACGTGTTTTGCGGTAGAGCAAGTGGTCTGAAAATGACGAATGCAGCGTACACTTGCTCTCAGACAGGGGCATCCAGTCCCGGTGGTGCATGCCCGGCTGTAGGATGGGCGTGGCGACAGCCCGCCCGTCCATGAGCGTGCCGCAAATACCATGGCGTACGAACGTCCTCGCAGTCGGGCGGTTTGGCGGAGAGGGCTGTGGGCTTTGAATCGTCCTGGACGCCAAACACGCCCAACCTACGACCCGAGCGCCGCGGTACATGCCGAAAGCAAATCTAATGCCGAAAGGCTGGGCAGCAGAAGGCTCTGGCCATTCATTCAATTATCATTCTGCCTTTGTCGTTTTGGCGTTCAGGCGAGCAGCCCCTTTGCCACTTTGCCCTGCACATCCGTCAGCCGGTAGCGCCTGCCCTGAAACTTGTAGGTCAGTCGTTCGTGGTCGATGCCGAGCAGTTGCATCAGCGTGGCGTGGAAGTCGTGGATGTGCAGGCCGTCTTTGACGGTGTTGTAGCCGAAGTCGTCGGTCTCGCCATACACGGAGCCCGCCTTGATGCCGCCGCCGGCGAACCAGGCGCTGAAGCAGCGGGGGTGATGATCGCGACCGAAGTTGGTGCTGATCTTCCCCTGGCAGTAGGCCGTGCGGCCGAACTCGCCGCCCCAGACGACGAGGGTGTCATCCAGCAGGCCGCGTTGCTTGAGGTCCTTGATAAGTGCTGCTGCGGGTTGATCGGTTTCTTTGCAGAGCTTGGGCAATGCGTTTGGCAGGCCGCCGTGGTGGTCCCAGTCCTGATGATAGAGCTGGATGAAGCGCACGCCTTTTTCGGCGAGTCGACGCGCCTGCAGGCAGTTAGCGGCAAAGGTGCCGGGTGTTTTCACATCGGGTCCGTAGCTATCGAGGATGTGCTGCGGCTCATCGCTCAGGTCGGTGACTTCGGGGATGCTGGTCTGCATGCGGAAGGCCATCTCGTAGTGGTCGATGCGGTTCTGGATTTCGGCATCGGGCGTTCCGGCGAATTGGTGCTCGTGCAGTTCTTTGAGGCGGTCCAGCATGAGCCTGCGGCTGTCGGCGCTCACGCCTGCGGGATTGCCGAGATAGAGCACGGGATCCTTCGCGGCGCGGAAGAGCACGCCTTGATGCTTCGTGGGCAGGAAGCCGCTGCCCCACAGGTGGGAACCGAGGGGCTGACCGCCTTTGCCCTTGGTGATCAGCACGGTGAAGGAAGGGAGATTGGCGTTGTCCGCGCCGAGGCCGTAGCTGAGCCATGAGCCAAAACTTGGACGTCCTGCGATTTGTGATCCGGTTTGGAAAAAGGTCACGCCGGGGCCGTGATTGATCGACTCGGTGAACATGGAGCGTGCGACGCAGATGTCGTCCGCGATGCTTGCGGTGTGCGGGAGCAACTCGCTGAACCAGCCGCCCGCCTGACCGTGTTGCGTGAACTTGAAGGGAGAACCCACCATGGGGATGGAGGATTGATTGCCGGACATGCCGGTGAGTCGCTGGCCCCCGCGTACGGAGTCGGGGAGTTGCTCGCCGTTTCTCTTGTTGAGCAGCGGCTTGTAATCAAACAGGTCCAGATGCGAAGGGCCGCCTGACATGAAGAGGTAAATGATGCGCTTCGCTTTTGGAGCAAAGTGCGTGCCGCCGAGAACGCCGTGGTCTGCGGGTTCGGAGCCTTGGGCCAGCAGCTCATTCAAAGCGATGCCGCCGAGGCCCATGCCGAAGCGGTTGAGAAGGGTGCGACGGTTGAGCGTTGGAAGGTTTGTATTCATGCTTGAGTCACTGGGTTTGACTTACTGAGCAAGGTCGGTGTGGGGATTCTTGGCTGAGATCGAAGGCGGAGGAGGAGGTGGCGCGCCTGTGTACCGCTGGACGCAGGAAGAACTGAAAATGGCTGCGATAGCCGCCAGCCAGCGAGGCAGCCAGGATAAGGACTGAAGCTTGAGCCGTACTTTTCCCTCTGGCGCGTTCGCATCAGCACGCGCCAGGTAGCTGATGCATTTGTGCTCAGTACTGGGAGCCAGCACCTCATTTCGCTCGCTCGTGGTCATTGCGGACAAATTGTGGACATGGAGCTGGCAGTGATCGCAGTAGCGGCGCTTTTCGTCGCCGATCATGGATTCCCATTTTGCCGGGCAGAGTTTTTCAATGGCGGGGACGAAGTGTGGTTTCATGGCGGGGGATAAAAGTTACAAAACATAGCGCCGCCATTCTGCGCGTTTGAGCGGGGAGAAATTGATGAGGTAACCGACACGTTTGCCGGTCAGGCGCATGTAATTGAAAAGCTGGGCTTCATGCTCCGGCAGCAGATGCGACACAGCCTTCAACTCGACCACCATTCCGTCATGCACATAGAGATCAGGGATGTAGCAGCGTTTCAATTCGCGGCCCTTGTAGAAGATGGAGAGTTCTTGCTTGGCTGTGAATGGCATTCCACGCAGCGACAGTTCGATTTCCAGGCTTTCCTGATAGACTTCCTCAGCCAGTCCACCGCCCACTTCGTTGTGCACTGCAAACACCGCTGCCATCAGGTCAAACCCTTCCTGCTGGAGCGGTCCGTCTTCACGCATCTCGATCTTGGTTTTCTTTCTGTTGATGGGCATAGGAGTGGTGGGAGTTAAGAGGGGAATGGAACCACTAATCGGACACTAATAAAACACTAATGATGATCCAGAAAGAGCAGGTGGGATGGTTGGGTGATTTGTGGGTGAGAGCAGCTGGACGGAATGAAAATGCAGCATGGTGTCCGATATTCTCTATCTTGATCTTGGGTCGGTCATTATTAGTGTTGGATTAGTGTCCGATTAGTGGTTTAAAAATATCACCGTTTCACCACACAGGCATCGTGGTTCAGCAGGGCTTGCGCGAGCACAGCAGCTGCAGCGGCTTCTGGAAGGGGAATGGTGGCGTCGTGTTTGGCGTTGCCTGTTTTGAGCAGTTCCTCCGCTTCTTTGGGCACGGCTTTGAAATGGGCGAGCTGTTCCTGATAGAGCTGGGTGCAGATCTGCACTTCCTTCGCATCGGGCTTGCGGCTGAGGCAGCGGAGGAAGGCGAGTTCGATCATCTTGGGGAGGTCGCCATTGGCTTCGAGATTCATTTTCTCGCCGAGGACGCGGGCGGCTTCGACGTACTGAATGCCGTTGAGGAGGATGAGGGCCTGCAGGGGGGAGTCGGTGCGTTCGCGTTTGGAGATACAGACGGCGCGACGTGGGGCATCGAAGGCGACCATGGCGGGCGGTGGGCTGGTGCGGCGCCAGTTGGTGTAGAGGCTGCGGCGGTACACGGCATCGCCTGCACTGGGGCCCATGGGCTTGAAGGCTTCGGTCATTTCATAGGGATAGACGGGTGCGCCGCCCATGGTGAGCTTGAGCAGGCCGGAGGCGGCGAGGGCGTTGTCGCGGATCATCTCGGCGGGCAGTCGGAAATGCGGGCCGCGTGCGAGCCATTGATTCTCGGGATCGTCGGCCATGGTCTTGGCATCGGCGATGCTCTGCTGGCGATAGACCCGGCTCATGACGATCTCCTGAATCAGCGTTTTCACGTTCCAGCCGCTTTGAATGAACTTGAGCGCGAGGTGATCGAGCAGTTCGGGGTACAAAGGGCGCTCGCCCTGGCTGCCGAAGTCTTCGGCGGTCTTCACGAGTCCACGTCCGAAGAGACCCTGCCAGAGGCGGTTGACCGTGACGCGGGCGGTGAGAGGATGCTCGGGTGCGGTGAGCCACTGAGCGTAGCCGAGGCGGTTTTTCGGAGCGTTGTTGGGGAAGGGGGGGAGGAAGGCAGGGGTGACGGGGCCGACTTCTTCGGCGCGTTTGTCATACTCGCCACGCGTCAGGATGTAAGCCTTCTTGGGCTGCGGCAGTTCCTGCATGACCATGATTTCTCTTTGCGCATCGGCCAAGGCGGTGACTTCGGCGCGGGCGGCTTGGAGTTCGGCGAGGAGGGGCGCGAGCTTGGCATCGAGAGGCAGGGAGAGGTCGCGATTGAAGATGCGCAGGTCATCCACCAGCCCGTTCTTGAAACCGCGATCCCGCATGCGCTCGCCGAGGCTGATGTTGTCGTGGCCGCCACCGGTGATGTTCTTGGTCAGGTGGTCTTTGATGATGTCCACGGCGGCCAGTTTGCCATTGATGAAAATCTTCAAACCGGAGGCGCGGCTGCTGCCGTCGTTGGTGACGATGACTTGTGTCCACTCATTGAGCGGTAGCTTGGCCTGCGTGCGGATGGAGATGGCGTTGCCGGGCCAGAAGTTAATGAGAGACCATTTGATGCGGCCTGCTTCGATGAGGAGTTCATAGCCGCGGCTGGCTGCGTCTGTCCAAGCCTGTGAGCGATGCAGTACCACGGCGCGGTCCTTTTCATCCAGTGTTTGCAGCCAGAGGGAGATGCTGAAGGGCTCGTGACGTTGGAAATTTCCGAGTGGGGTATCCACGGCGTCATCTCCGGTGAATTGGATGGCGTTGCCAAGTTTGCCGGGCACGAGTTTGTTTTCGCCTTTGAGGATTGCTTCCGGCCCTGGAGGCGGGGCTTTGGCTTCTTTCTTTTTCTGTGCGGGTGTCTTGTCCTTTGCGTCTGAAGGGGCCTTTGGCTGCGGAGGTGCTGGTGGTGAGGGATGGAGGGAGTCGGGAAGTTTGTTGCCTTTGAGTTCGTCGAAGGTGAAATGGGCGATCTGGCCTTCGAGGGAAGTGGGGATGCCGTCGCGGAGTTCCAGAGTTGAGCGGGCAGGAGTGCCCGCATCACTTAGCTTCTTTTCCAGCGAGGCCACTTTGGCGTTGAGTGCCGCCATTTTTTCTTTGGCGGGTGCGTCCATCATCATCAGTGCGGGAGTCGGCGCGGAAGGGGTGAAGTAGGAGTACAAGCCGGCTTCGTCGATGTTTTGGAGCATGGAGAAGAGGCCGTAGTAGTCCTTCTGGGTGATGGGATCGAACTTGTGATCGTGGCAGCGGGAGCACTCAAAGGTGAGGCCGAGGAAGGCGGTGGCGACGGTCTGCACGCGGTCGGCGATGTATTCGACGCGGTACTCCTCTTCCACGCTGCCGCCTTCGCTTTCCTGCTGGTGCAGGCGGTTGAATGCGGTGGCGAGGATTTGTTCGTCGGTGGGGTTGGGCAGGAGATCGCCTGCAAGCTGCCAGGTGATGAACTGGTTGAAGGGGAGGTTTTCATTGTAGGCTTTGACCACCCAGTCGCGCCAGGGCCAGACTTCGCGTTCGCGATCGACTTGGAAGCCGTAGCTGTCGGCGTAGCGGGCTTGATCGAGCCAGTCCACCGCCATGCGTTCGCCGTAGTGTGGGGAGGCGAGGAGCTTTGTTACTAGATGCTGGATACTGGATGCTGGATCAAACTGATGTGCGGTGCCGAAGGCGCTGATTTCATCGGGAGAGGGGGGCAGGCCGGTGAGGTCAAAGCTGAGGCGGCGGATCAGGGTTTCGGGTGTGGCTTCGGGCTGGAGTTTCAGGCCGCGTTCTGCGAGCTCGGCGGTGACGATCTGGTCGATGCTCTGCGTGTTGGCTGCGTCTGGCTTGAGTGGGATGAAGGCCCAGTGGGCTTCGTATTCTGCGCCTTCATTGATCCATTGTTTTAAGATGGCGATTTCGTCTGCGGTGAGATCGCTGATCTTTGATTTGGCGGGGGGCATGTGGTCATCGGCATCGGTGGTGATGATGCGCTGAATGACCTCGCTCATCTCCGCCTTGCCGGGGAGGAAGGCTTTTCCTTCGATGGCGGCATCGCGGACATCGAGGCGCAGATCGGCCTCGCGCTTCTTCGGATCGGGGCCGTGGCAGAAGAAGCACTTGTCCGAGAGGATTGGGCGCACATCGCGATTGAACTTCACCTTGGCAGGGGCTGCCGGGAGCAGGGCGGGGAAGGTGAGAAGGAGGATGAGAAGAAGCCGATGCATGAAAGTGATATGAGGCTGACAGAACAAACGCTGGCCGCCTATGCCTCTTTATGGATGATTTGTGTCTTATTCTGCTGGGGATGGAATGAATAGCTTGTAGATGTGGCGTGCATTGACGTATCTGATTTCAGAGAGAGCATGCCGATCCACCGCAAATACCTGAACTACACCACGCCGTGGGGCGTGGACCTGGCGCGTGTGGCGCAGTCGGGTTGGACGCCGTTTTTGATTCATGAGAGCGGGTATCAACCCGCACTGGAAGATTGGAATCATCAGGGGGTGGATTCGCCGTTCTGGCGTTTCTATTACAATCCGAAACCGGGCTGCCATCTGTTGTTTGAAGGGCGCAAGATTCCGCTGGGGCCGAAGTGTGCGGTGCTGATTCCGGCGGACACGGTGTTTGATTGCTGCGGGCCGGTGAAGGCGAGCCATTTCTGGCTGCACTTCACCACCGCACGGCCGGGTGTGTCGATTCCTACGGTTCCCATGGTGATTGAGGTGGATGATATGCTGCGCTCGATGCTGAGCCAATTGATCGCAACGCATCGTGAGCCGTCTGCTGAATTTCGCGATCATCGGCTGCATCATTTGAGCGCTGCTTTGCTGCACACGGTTTTTGCTGGCTTGAAAACAGAAGCGCCGCCGGTGATGCCAGAGCGGCTTGTGGAAGTGTTGGCACTCATTGCGCGTGCACCGCATGGCAAGCTGACGAACCCTTTTCTAGCTGAGCGTTCAGGCATGAGCGTGGAGCGGTTCATTCGCTCCTTTCGTGAGCACACGGGCCAGACTCCGGCGGCATATGTGCTGGGCACTCGCGTGCGACTAGCAGGTGAGGCCCTGGCGCTCACGGACAAGACGATTGATCAAATCGCCGTGGAGTTTGGTTTTCCGAACCGGCATTACTTCAGTCGTATGTTTGCGCGGCAGGTGGGGTGCGGGCCAGGGGAGTTTCGAGCAAGGCAGAGAGGGCGGGAGGATGGATGATGGTAAAAGATTCAGAAATCTGGGAAATCTTTTACCCCAAATCTTTTACCTGATCACACGCAGATAGCAGGGCAGGAAAAATGGGCTGGGGCCAGCGGCCTGACGCGAGCTGTGATATGGCTTGGCCGGATTATTTGAACCACTAATCGAACACTAATAAGCACTAATGTCAGAGCCGGAGATGAGATTTTTCCGGTTCTTCATTAGTGTTCCATTAGTGTTCCATTAGTGTCCGATTAGTGGTTGATAATCTGGCGCTTTCCAGAGGTGTGGTGAGGCTATGCCAGCACACCCTTCACCACATTTCCAGCAATCCCCGTCAGTCGCATGTCGAGGCCCTGGAATTTGTAGTTGAGGCGCTCGTGATTGATGCCGAGGAGGTGCATGAGGGTGGCGTTGAGATCATGCACGTGCACGGGGTCGCGGACGATGTTGTAGCTGTAGTCGTCGGTTTCGCCGTAGGTGGTACCTTTCTTCACGCCGCCGCCGGCCATAAAGAGGGAGTAGCAGCGGGGATGGTGATCGCGGCCGTAGTTGGTGGCGGTGAGGGTGCCCTGGGAGTAGATGGTGCGGCCGAATTCGCCGCCCCAGACGATGAGGGTGTCGTCGAGCAGGCCGCGTTGTTTCAGGTCTTTGATGAGCGCGGTGGTCGGCTGGTCGGTGTCGCGACACTGGCCACGGATGGCGGCGGGCAGGCCGCCGTGGTGGTCCCAGCCCATGTGGAAGAGCTGGATGCAGCGCACATCGCGTTCGGCGAGACGGCGGGCGAGCAGGCAGTTTGCGGCGAAGGTGCCGGGCTTTTTGACATCGGGGCCGTAGCTGTCGAGCACGTGTTGCGGCTCCTTGGAGGTGTCGGTGAGATCGGGGACGCTCATCTGCATACGAAATGCCATTTCATACTGGGAGATGCGGGTGGCGGTTTCGGGGTCACCGAAGGCTTCGAAGTCGCGTTGGTTGAGCGCGGCGATTTCATCGAGCATCTGGCGGCGCATGGGGCGGTCCACACCGGCGGGATTGGAGAGATACAAGACAGGATCTCCTGAATTGCGGAAACGCACACCCTGATGCTGCGTGGGCAGGAAGCCGCTGCCCCACAGGCGGTCGTAGAGCGGCTGGTCATCGCGACGACCGGTGCCGAAGGAAGTCATGACGACGTACGCGGGCAGATCGCGATTGGCACTGCCAAGGCCATAGCTGAGCCAAGCACCGATGCTGGGCCGCCCGGCGAGCTGTGAGCCGGTCTGGCAGAAGGTGATGGCGGGATCGTGATTGATCGCCTCGGTGAACATGGAGCGGATGACGCACATCTCATCGGCCACGGTGGAGAGATGGGGGAAGAGTTCGCTCAGCCAGACGCCGCCCTGCCCGTGCTGTGCGAATTTGAAGATGGATGGGGCTACTGGAAAAGCCTTCTGGCCTGAGGTCATCGTGGTGAGGCGCTGACCCTGCCGAATGCTGGCGGGCAGATCCTCGGCGCGGTGCTTTTCCATCTGCGGCTTTGGATCAAACAGATCGAGCTGCGAAGGCGCACCGGACTGGAATAGGTAGATGATGCGCTTGGCCTTGGGCGCGAAATTGGGGAAGTAGCGCGTGGGCGAGGCTGCGGCGGCTTCATCCTGAAAGAGTGATCCGAGCGCGGCAGCACCGATGGCGGCCGAGGAGTTCTTGAGGAAGATGCGGCGGTTGAGCCGGTCTTGAAATTGAAGGACGGGATGATTCATATCAGTCGCGGGTGATGACGCGGTCGAGGTTGAGGAGGACGGCTGCTGTCGTGGTGTAGGCGGCGAGTTCGGCGGGAGGGAGCGTGGCGTCGGGCTTGGTGGCACCTTGAGAAATGAGGGCGGTGGCTTCGGCGGGTTTGGCTTGGAATTCGCTGATGCGCTTCTTTAAACCCTCGGAGAGTTGTTTGAGCGCGGCGGGTTCGATGGCACGCGCGGTGGCGCGCTGGAAGCCGTAGGCGATGCGTTGCTCAGGTGTGGTGCCGCCGTGCTGCATCATCTGCTGGGCCAAGCCGCGTGCGGCTTCGACGAAGGTGACTTCATTGAGCAGAGAGAGGGCCTGCAGAGGGGTGTTGGTGCGGCTGCGTTTGACGGTGCAGATTTCACGCGTGGGTGCATCAAAGAGCAGCATGGTGGGCGGTGCTGCAGTGCGTTTCCAGATGGTGTAGAAGCTGCGGCGGTAGAGGCCTTCGCCGGTGTCGGCCTTGTAGCCGCGGAGGTCGCCGTACTTGCTGGTGTCGTCCCACACGCCTTCGGGCATGTAAGGCTTCACGCTGGGGCCGCCGAGTTTTGAAACCAGCAGTCCTGCGATGGCCAGCGCCTGATCGCGCACGACTTCACCCGGAAGGCGGAAACGTGGGCCACGTGCGAGAAGGCGGTTTTCAGGATCTTTTTCGAGCAATGCCGGCGTGAGCTTGGATGACTGCCGATAGGTGGCGCTCATGACGATGAGCTTCTGCATGGCCTTCATGTCCCAGCCGCAGCGGATGAACTCCGTGGCCAGCCAGTCGAGCAACTCAGGATGCACGGGATACTCCGACTGTGTGCCGAGGTTCTCGGTGGATTTGGACAAGCCGTAGCCGAAGAATTTTTCCCAGGCGCGGTTCACCCACACACGGGCGGTGAGAGGATTTTCAGGGGACACAATCCATTGCGCGAGACCGAGGCGGTTGTCGGGCGCGTTCTTCGGCATGGGTGGCAGCACTGCTGGAGTGACCATGCTGACCTTGTCGCCGGGCTTGTCGTATTCGCCGCGCTTGAGGATGAAGGCATCGCGCACGTGGCCTTCTTTCATGACCATCACGGAGGGAACGGCGCGCTCAAATTTTTCGAATTCGGCTTTCACTTCAGCGAGTGCGTAGTCGGCATCGCGCAGGGGGCTGTCCACGCTGATGCGGTAGTATTTTTCGAGTTCGGTGCGCTGTTTTGGCGTGCGGTTTTCGGTGGGCGTCTTCAGCACGGCCAGCACGGTGGCTGGCGGGCCGCCGGTGCCATCGATGCTGGCGAGTTCGGGCTCGGCATCGGTGGAGGAAAGGCGGAAGCGGCCGACATTGTGTCCGGCAAACTTTGACTGGTGCAGCAGGCGAGCGGTGAGCGTGGCCCCGGCGGGAATACGCAGCGCTTTTTCCACGATGAACATGGCATTGCGCTCCACGCGCTTCTGCGGGTCGTTGCCATCGATGGCCCAGCCGTTCTTGGGATCTTTGTCGAGCAGGAGTTTCACATCGTAGCCTTTTTGCGCGTAGTCGGCTTCGGCGCGGGTGAAGGTGATTTTGATGGGGCGCTTCAAGCTGGGCGCAGTGATCGTGCCTTCGATGCCGGTGAGAACGAAGTTGCCATTGAAGGCGCGGCCGAGGCTTTGATTGGGCAGGGAAGGATCTGGCAGAGCTTCAAGAAGGATGCCGGTGAAGCTGCCTTCGGCGAGAGGTGCGGTGACGGTGTAAATGTCCGAGGCGGGATTGCCCCCCGCTGCGAGCCAAGAGGCGTCTGCTTGTTTGGTCAAGGTGGCACCGCCTTGTGATTTGGCTTCGGTGATGGGAAGCACATTCCACATGGGTTTTTTCAGGGCATCGGGATTGCCCATCTCCGCCTCCCAACTGGCGACGAGATTGGGAAGTTGGAGTTGTGTCTCGGTGACGAGTTCCTGGGCGGCATCGATCTTTTTGCGGAGCAGGGCAAGTTGCTGCTCCTCGGCGGCATTGGGAACAGCGATGACGGGATCGGAATTGCCGCCGCTGCGGTTGGAGGCTCCTTGAATGGTGCCGCTTTCGGCGATGTTGTTGAAGAAGGCGAAGAACGAATAGAAGTCCTTTTGGGAGAAGGGATCGTACTTGTGATCGTGGCAGCGGCAGCAGTTTAGCGTGAGGCCGAGCCAGGTGAAGCTGGTGGTTTCCACGCGGTCGATGATGTTCTCGATGCGCCACTCTTCCGCGATGATACCGCCCTCGCCATTGAGGCGGTGATTGCGATTGAAGCCGGTGGCGACGATTTGATCGCGCGTGGCATTGGGCAGGAGATCGCCGCCGATTTGCTCGAGGGTGAACTGATCGAAAGGTTTGTTGTCATTGAAGGCTTTGATGACCCAGTCGCGCCAGGGCCACATGGCGCGGCTGCTGTCTGTCTGAAATCCGTGGCTGTCGGCGAAGCGGGCGAAGTCGAGCCACTGCATGGCCATGCGTTCGCCGTAGTGGTCGGACTTCAGCAGGCGATCCACGACGGTTTCGTAGGCCTTGGGGCTAGTGTCTTTTTCAAAGGCGGCGATTTCCTCCAATGTCGGTGGCAGGCCGGTGAGATCGAGCGTCACACGGCGCAGTAGGGTGGTGCGGTCTGCCCCTGGCGATGTGTGCAGACCTTCTTCGATCAGCCGCTCGGCGATGAAGGAGTCGATCTCATTGCGAATCGTGAACTTGGGGTCGGTGATCTTTGGAACCGGTGAGCGCTCAGGTTTGAGAAAGGCCCAGTGGCCCTGATACTCGGCGCCTTCGCTGATCCACTGGCGCAGGATGGCTTTTTCCTCGGCGGTCAAAGGCTTGCCATCTTTGTCGGGCGGCATCACGTCGTCATCGTCGTGGGGCAATTCGACACGCGCGATGATCTTGCTCAGCTCGGGCTTGCCGGGGACGAGGGCGATGTCGCCTGACTTTGCGGGCTTGATGGCCTGATCGCGCAGATCCAGCCGCAGGTCGCCTTTGCGGTGGCCCGCATCCGTGCCGTGGCAATGAAAGCACTTTTCATTGAGGATGGGCCGCACATCGCGGTTGTATTTCAGTTTGGCAGGCTCCGCCGCGAGAAGGGCGGGGAATGCCAGGAGGATGAGAGGGGCTTGGCGCATGGGTTGGACGTTGTCATGGTAACGTCCTTCGGGCCCCGCCTTTTCGTGGGATTGTGAGGCACTGTCTTGCTCACCCGGCCATCTGATCCGCGATTTCCTCCGCCGGATAGGTCCAGATTTCGCTCAGCGTGGGATGATAATGCGGGATGGCCATGAACTGCTGTACGGTGGCGCGGAAGTTCATGGCGATGACGACTTCATGGATCAGCTCGGTCGCTTCGGGGCCGACGACGCAGGCACCGAGGATTTCGCCGGTCTCCTTGTGTGCGAGCATTTTGACGAAGCCGGCGGTTTCGCCCATGACCATGGATTTGCCGTGGTCATTGAAGGGATGGCTGGCTTCCAGAAATGGGGTGTTTTGCGCTTTGAGCTTTTCAGTGGTGGCACCGACGACGGCGACCTGCGGGTGTGAGAAGACGCCGAAGAGAGTGAGGCGGTAGTCGATGGTTTCATCGGCCGCTTTGCCCTGAATGAGCTTCGCGGCATTGCGCGCGGCGATTTCGCCCTGCTGGATGGCGATGTGCACGACATCGAGCGGGCTGCACACATCGCCTGCGGCGAAGATGTGAGGCTGGGAGGTCTGCATGCGGTCGTTGACGATGACCTTCGTTTTGTTCAGCGCGACTTTGGCGGCTTCGAGATTCAGACCGCGTGTGGCGGGCTGGCGACCCATGGCGAGGAGGATTTCATCCACCATGATGCCGTGCTTGTGCCCGGATGCTGTGAAACCGATGAGCTTCTTTGCCTTGATAGCAACAATTTCATTCAAATGCGTACCGAGATGGACCTTCATGCCGCGCTCGGCGTAGGCTTTGGCAATGACATCACTGCATTCGCGATCCAGACCGGTGAGGAGCAGGGTGTTGCGTTGAAGCAGTGTCACCTGGCAGCCCATGGCTTCGAGGTAGTGGGCCATTTCGAGGGCGATGGCACCGCCACCGAGCACGGCGACGGTCTTCGGCAGTGTGTCGGCATCGAGCACGTCATCGCTGGTCCAGTAACCGGTTTCGGCGAGACCGGGCACATTGGGGACGGTGACATCTGATCCGGTGGCGATGCAGAAGCTGCGGGAGGTGGCTTGGAAAGATGAGGAGCCATCACGTGGGAGCACTTCGACGGTGTGGGTGTCGATGAAGCGGGCGCTGCCGCGATAGAGAGCGAAGCGACCGTCTTCGAGCTGGCCCTGGCGGTAGCTGGCGAAGTCGGCGATGAGGGTGCGTTTGCGGTCACGAATCGTGCGCACATCCACGCCGTGGGAGGTGGCCTTGAGGCCAAACTCCGCTGCGTGGCGGATGTGGAGCTGACGGTTGGCGGATTCGATGAGCGTCTTGCTGGGCATGCAGCCGCGCAGGATGCAGAGGCCGCCGAGCTCGGGGGCGCCATCGATGACTGCGACACGGAGGCCGGCGCTGTGTGCAGTGCGGGCTGCTGCGTAACCGCCGCTGCCGCCGCCGATGACGATGAAGTCGAAAGAGTGCTCTGACATGAGGAGAAGTGCAGGAGAGATACGGCTTGCGCAAGGCCTTGGCTCCATTTGTCTGATTCCACCCAAAGTTTGTCCTTCAAAACATAGGGGCGGATTTCGTAGCATTCAGGAACCAACCATTCTCCCAACCACCATGAAGACTCGTCGTTCCTTTTTGTCCCAGGTCATCGCCACTGGTGTCGCTCCAGTGTTCATTCCGGCGCATGTGCTTCGCTCCGAGACCGCGCCGTCCAACAAGATCACGCTTGGGGTCATTGGTGTGGGTTCGCAGGGAATGCATGACATGCGGGCCTTTTTGAATCACGACGATGTGCGGGTGACGGCGATCTGCGATGTGAACAAAAAGAACATCGAGCGTGCCCAGCAGGCGGTGGCAGAGCGCTACGGCAGTGCGGATGTGAAGACGATGAGTGATTTTCGTGAGCTGAACCGTGACAAGTCGATCGATGCCGTGCTGATGGCACTGCCGGTGCACTGGCACAGCATCCCGGCCACGGATGCGATTCTTAACGGCAAGCACATCTACCATGAAAAGCCGATGGGCATGTCGATGCAGGAGTCGAAGCATGTGCGGGCGGCGGTGAAGAAGACAGGCGTGGTGTTTCAGTTTGGCACGCAGCAGCGGAGTGATCTGAAGTTTCGCTGGGCCTGCGAACTGGCGCGCAACGGGTGTCTGGGCAAGCTAAAGGAGATCCAAGTAGGCGTTCCGGGTGGGAAAATCGCTGCTGATTTTCCGGAGCAGCCGGTGCCTGCGGAGGTGGACTGGGACCGCTGGGTGGGGCCCGCGCCGATGACTTCGTTCAACGTGGAGAAGCTCAAGCGCGACAATCATGAGAACATCACGAATTTTTCGCTGGGCATGATTTCATGCTGGGGGATTCACCATCTCGACATCGCGCAATGGGGCAACGGCACGGATGACACCGGCCCCGTCAGTGTGGAGGGCGATGCCACCTATCCCGACCATGGCGGCTGCGATGCCATGCTGGCTTGGAAGATGCGCATGGAGTATGCGAATGCGGCTCCGATCACCTTTGTGAACGAGGGGAACATGGGCATTGGCCATGGCACGCGGTTCATCGGCGAAAACGGCTGGGTACATGTGCTGCGGGGCAACATCAAGGCCAGTGATGATGTGATCCTGCGTGACCCTGCCAACAAGGAAGGAACGATGCCGATCAAGCTCATTGCCAGCATCGAGCACACGCGCAATTTTGTGGATGCGATCAAGAACAAGCAGCGGGCGATTTGTGATATTGAGACGGCGGTGCGCTCAGACACGCTGCCGCAGCTCACGGCGATGGCACTGAAGGCGAAGCGCAAGCTGCTGTGGGATCCGCAGTCGGAGACTTTTACCAATGACGAGGCGGCCAATGCGCTGATGAATGCGCGGCCTTTCCGTGGGGAGTGGAAGCTGCCGGAGATCGGGTGAGCGTACGTTGGGTGTGTTTGGCGCACAGATGCCTCCCACGCCATGCAACTCCCTTCGCCAAACCGCCCGACCACGAGGACGTACGTACGCCACCAAGCCTGCAGTACGCTGATAGACGGGCGGGCTGTCGCCCTGGTCTTTATACACATCTTGAGTCAAAAAAAGCTGAAGTTTCCTCTGTACTTTTGAATTTGAT